>NZ_JBQFOD010000001.1:0-520542 GCF_056533095.1 Ruegeria sp. H3
CTTGGATCGTTGGGGCGGCCGTTTAGCCGGTTGGGGGGCCTGCCCCCCGCCGCCCCTAACGGGGCGACTCCCCCGGGATACTTTGGGCCAGATGAAGTCTGGATCCCCTGTTCATCTGGCCAAAAATATCCCCGCCGGAGGCATCGCGCGGCACGCGCGATTCAGTATTGAACCATCAGTTTTTCCAAGCCGTGGAAATGGTAGCTGTTTGAAAATTGCGGAGGTTCGGTCAATTGCAAATCGGGGCATTTGTCGAACAAGATTGGCAAGGCGATGCGCATTTCAAGCCGGGCGAGCGGCGCGCCGACGCAGAAGTGAAGACCGCCCCCAAAGCTGGAATTGGTTTGGACGGGCCGAGTTGGATCGAAGAGGGTTGGATCAGGCCAAACCGCGGGGTCTCGATTGGCCGCCCCGAGCAGCAATGCCAGCTGATCGCCGCGTTTGAATGGGTGACCGAAGACCTCGATGTCTTCATAGGCGTAGCGTGTGAACATATGTAGGGGCGGGTCGTAGCGCAGGATTTCTTCGACCGTGGAGTCTATGGCATCAGATGCGAGCGCAGTCGGGGCGGTTTGAGTTTGTAGTAGAGTTTTTACCCCATTGCCGAGCGAATGCACCGTTGCCTCATGCCCGGCGTTCAAAAGCAGGATACAGGTCGAGACCAGTTCATCCGTCGAGAGTTTCTCTCCTTCCTCCTCAGCTGCAATCAGGCGGGTGATCAGATCTTCGCGCGGGTCCGAGCGTCGTTGATCGATGTAGCCCAGAAGGAAATTGGCAAACTCGCGCGAGGATTGCGCCGCCCGATGTTCTGTTTCGATCGTTCGGCTGGCCTGGTACATGGCGACCATGTCATGGGACCAGCGCAGAAGATCTGGGGCCATTGCCTCGGGTACACCGAGAAGGCGGCAGATTGTGATGACCGGAACTTGGGTGCAGTAAGCCTGCAGCAGGTCGAACGGCGTATCAGGAAAGTGATCGATCAGTTCATGGCAGAGCGTTTCGATGGAAGGCGCAAGGCTGGTAATAGCCCGAGAGGTAAAGGCGCGGGTAACCAAAGCGCGCAGGCGCGTGTGGCGGGGCGGTTCAGTTTCGAGCAGCGAATGCGCTTCGACCGCAAGCCACGGGGCCAGATGATCTGGCGCGGGTTGGGCGTGTTCGAGTGGAACTTCACGGCCAAATCGTCTGTCACGAAACAGCGCCTGCACAGCTTTGTGTGAGACTGTCGCGACCATCCGGTAGTCCTCCCAATAGAATAGATCGCCACAGGCGCGGGCCGTGTCGTAGAACGGGTACGGGTTTTGGACAAAAGTAGGGTCGGTCGGGGATTGTGACAGGGTCTTCATGTCGCGCAGACTTGCCATCGAGCGTGGTGAATGCAAGACCCTATGTCATGCAGAGGCTTTGGGTCATTGTCGGATTCCTGTTGGCGGTTGGTTTGCTATCGACGGCTGTCTGGTCTTATGGGTATCGGCAAGCCCTGTCGCAGCTGAGTCAAAAGGCTGAGGCCGATCTTGAATTGGCGGCTGACCGGTTGAGTACGCAGATGCAGGTCTATCAAGAGCTTGCTGTCCTGATGGCGAACCATCCGACGCTGCAAGAGCTCAGTACTCCTGAGCAAGAACTGGCGGCCCGTCTCATGCTGCTGGATGTGGCGGATAAGACGGCCGCGATCAACATGATTTATCTGGATCAGTCGGGCCGGGTTCTGGCATCCGCAAAGCCCGTGGGACCGCGTAATATGGCCGAGCATCCCGCATTCAGGCGTGCCCTGCAGGGGGCCATGGGCAGCGCGCATGGGGTTGAGCCGGAGAGCGGAAACAGGATCTATTCCTATGCTGCGCCCAGTTTTGGCCCCGCCGGGCAGGTTGTCGGCGCCTTGATGGTAGTCGCGGATGTGCAGGATGTGGAACAGACCTGGCGCGGCAGTACCGAGGCGGTATTTTTTGTGGACAATGACGGGGTTGTCTTTATCTCAAACCGGTCCGATCTTTTGTTCTGGTCACGTGTCGAGGGGCAACGGGGGCTCACACCGCCCGATGGGACCCCGATTGATTTTGCCACGTCTTGGGTGGATGGGCATGAGTTGTGGTCGTTGAACTGGGGTCGTTACCTGCCTCGGCGGGCTTTGCATCTGACACTTGATCTGCCCGTGATTGACATGACGGCTGAAGTGCTGGTGGACGTCGCCCCGGCGCGGCGGTTGGCGAGCCTGCAGGCGGCGGCGGTTGCGGCCATCTGTCTGGCCTTTGGAGCCTTGCTGTTTCTGGCAACCGAGCGACGGCGCACGCTGGCCGAGGCAAATACGGTGCTCGAAGGCCGCGTGGCGAAACGAACGCGTGATCTGACCACGGCCAATACGGCCCTTCGGCGCGAAGTGGCAGAGCGGCAGGAGGCTGAAGCGGCGCTGAAAAAGGCTCAGGCAGATTTGGTTCAGGCCGGCAAACTCAGCGCTTTGGGTCAGATGTCGGCAGGCATCAGTCATGAGTTGAACCAACCGTTGATGGCAATCCAGCAATTTGCGGACAATGGCGCGGCTTATATGGAGCGCGGGCAGGGCGAAAAAGCCGGGAAAAACCTCGGGCGTATCTCAGAAATGGCGGCACGCATGGCGCGGATCATCAAGAACCTCAGGGCTTTTGCTCGTAATGAGAGCGAGCCTATGGGGAAGGTCGATCTGGTGCAGGTCATCCAGTCGGCAATCGAACTGACCGAGCCTCGCCTGCGAGAGGAGCGGGTGACACTAAACTGGTCGCCTCCCTCGCATCCCGCGAACGCCTGGGGTGGAGAGGTCCGTCTGGCGCAGGTTTTTGTGAATCTGATCAACAACGCTATCGATGCCATGGACGGTCAGGTGGACAAACGGATCAGTATTCAGATCGATAACGGGGATCGTCTGGTTGTGTTCATCCGCGATACAGGCCCGGGGATCGAAGATCCGGACAAGCTGTTTGAACCCTTTTACACTACAAAATCTGTAGGCTCGTCCGAAGGTTTGGGGCTTGGGCTGTCGATCTCTTACGGATTGGTGCAAAGCTTTGGCGGCAATATCCGGGGTGCGAACGCGGAAGGTGGTGCTGTATTCAGCGTGGAACTGGAGCATTTTGCAGAGGGTAAGGTGGCATGACGCGCAAAGTGCTTTTGGTGGACGATGACGCGGCGGTGCGCGAGGCGTTGTCTCAGACGTTGGAGCTGGCGGAATGTGAGCCTCTGTCCGTGGGATCGTTTGTGGCAGCCAAGGATCATATACGCGCCGATTTTCCGGGTGTGATCCTGTCAGACATTAGAATGCCGGGGCGGGATGGGTTTCATCTGTTGGCCTATGCACATGAGATTGACCCGGACCTGCCGGTTGTCCTGCTGACAGGTGAAGGCGATATCCCGATGGCAGTAAAAGCCATGGGGCAGGGGGCTTTCGATTTTCTGGAGAAGCCCTGCGCCGCAGCTGATTTGCTGAACGTGCTTGAACGTGCTTTCTCGGCACGCTGTGAAGTTTTGCGTGAACGTGCACTAAAAACCGAGTTGGAGCGTGGCGACCCAGCCGCACGGTTGCTGTTTGGCTTGTCCGCGCAGGCAGCGGCTTTGCGAGACCGGGTCCGCAATGTTGCAATGACAGGCGCCGAGGTTTTGGTCACCGGTCCGCCGGGCAGCGGCATATCCAAGGTCGCGGAGGTTGTGCACCTGATGTCACCCGTTGCTCAGGGATCGTTTGTGAAACGCCCGTCCTCGGGGCTGAGCGCTGATGATCTGGTACAAAGTGCTGCTTCTGCTGTCGGCGGATCGTTGTTTCTAGACGAGATATCGGCGCTGCCAGTGGCAACCCAATACGCCGCGCTTGAGCTGATGGAACAGGGCACTGAGACGCGGATTATCGCGGGAACAACGGCTGATCTGTCAGCGCTTTCAGACCAGGGTCAGTTCAACGCCGATCTTTTCTATCGGTTGGATGTGATGCGTGTGCGTATTCCGTCACTGGCAGAACGGCCTGAAGATATTCCTGTCATCTTCCGCCACTATGTCGCGCAAGCGGCTGAACAGGCGGGCATTCCCGAGCCAGAGATCACCTCGGAACACCTTGCCTCGCTGATGGCGCGTGATTGGCCGGGCAATGCGCGGTCTCTGATGTCGGCAGCGATGCGGTTTGTTCTGGGGATGCCGGACGATGTGGCGCAAGCGGCTGAGCTTGGGCTTAGCGATCAGATGGCTCGGGTCGAACGATCGTTGCTGATCGCTGCGTTAGGGCGGCACAATGGCAAAGCCTCGGACGCGGCAAAGGCACTGAAGCTGCCACGCAAGACGTTTTATGACAAACTCGCGCGGTACCAGATCAAACCGGAAGACTACCGAAGATAAGCAGATACTCCCGCCAGCTTAACCCGCATGTCATGCGGGCAAGTTGTTGGGCCGGGCAGCCCGCTGGAGCGGGCTGCGGTCGGCGCGTTTGGGTATCAAATGCGATTCGTACCAATTGATTCGAAATCCGTGCGAAAATCCGCACATACAAGATTTCTGATGTGCGGATTTTCGCACAAGCGAGTTGTCTTATGTAAAGGGGTGGTTCGGGATGAAATATAAAATATTGTTATTAAATATAAAAATAGAGGAGTGACTAAAGTCGATCAAATCGTTGTGCCGTTAGAGTTGATTCGTTTGACTGCCCGGCATGCGGTGCCCGTGTGGCACCTATTGAACTGTTTTGAAGTCAGGGAGGAAGACAGATGAAACTTCTAGCAACCGCCGCAACGGCGATGGCGCTTACGGTAACCGCCACAGCAGGCATGGCGGCCTGTGATGACGGCGAGATTGTCGTCAAATTCGCGCATGTGACCAACACCGACAAACACCCCAAGGGCATCGCTGCCTCGCTGCTGGAGCAGCGCGTCAATGACGAGATGCAGGGCGTGATGTGCATGGAGGTCTATCCGAACTCCACCCTCTACAACGATGACAAAGTGCTTGAGGCGATGCTGCAGGGCGATGTGCAATTGGCCGCGCCATCGCTGTCGAAGTTCGAGAAATTCACTAAGCAGTTCCGCCTGTTTGACCTGCCGTTCATGTTCAAGAACATCGATGCTGTGGATGCGTTCCAGGCATCAGCAGATGGTCAGGCGATGAAAGACAGCATGCAGCGCCGTGGCCTGCAGGGGCTGGCCTTCTGGCACAATGGCATGAAGCAGATGTCGGCCAACAAGCCTTTGGTTGATCCGTCCGATGCAGATGGCCTGAAGTTCCGCGTACAATCTTCGGACGTTCTGGTTGCTCAGATGGAAGCCATTGGTGGCAGCCCACAGAAAATGGCCTTCTCGGAAGTCTATGGCGCGCTGCAGCAGGGCGTTGTGGACGGTCAGGAGAACACCTGGTCCAACATCTACGGCAAGAAGTTCTTTGAGGTGCAGGACGGCATCACCGAGACCAATCACGGCATCATCGACTATCTGGTCGTGACCTCGGTGGACTGGCTGGACAGCCTGGACCCGGAAGTGCGTGACCAATTCACGACCATTTTGGCCGAAGTGACCGAGCAGCGGAACAAAGAAGCCTTCGCAGTGAACGAAGAGGCTAAAGCGTCAATCACAAATGCAGGCGGTATCATCCGCGAGTTGAACCCCGAACAACGTCAGGCTTGGGTCGATGCGATGAAGCCCGTTTGGGATCAATTCGCCGGTGACGTAGGTCAGGACAAGATCGACGCCGCTCAGGCGATCAACGCCGGGTTCTGATCCGGATCGGGCCACGCGTCGGGGGACTGGGGAGTATTCGACGCGCAGGCCGGGCGGGCTGCGAAAGCCCGCCCGCTATCACTCTCATCACAAAAATTGCGGGGACAGAAAGATGTCTGGTGCGAAATCCGGCCCGACCGGGCTGGTCGATCATATCGAAGAAACCCTGATCGCATTGCTGCTGGGCCTGATGACGGCCGTAACCTTTGCCAATGTGATCGCCCGGTTCTTCTTTAATTCCAATATTCTATGGGCGCTGGAGCTGACAGTGTTCATGTTCGGCTGGCTGGTTCTGCTGGGCGCTTCTTATGCGGTAAAAAAGCACGCGCATCTGGGCGTTGATGCGATTCTGAATATGCTGGCCCCCGCGCCGCGGCGTATATTGGCGCTGATTGCCGTCGCCTGTTGTCTGGTCTTCTCGCTTTTGCTGCTCAAAGGGTCCTATGACTACTGGGCGGTGTTCGCGGATTTGCCGCCCACATCAGGCCGCTGGTTTCCCACGGGTCTGAATTTTGATGCGCGCAGTCAGAGCTTTTACGAAGTTGACGATATCCCGATGATCGCTCCGCTGCGGTTTCTGGAGGGCCTGATCAACTACGGCGAATACTACGAAAAACTACCCAAGGTCGTTCCTTACTTCATCCTACCCCTTTCGATGCTGCTGCTGGTGATCCGCTTTGCGCAAGTCGCCGTTCAGATCTGGCGTGGTGAGACCGACCGCCTGGTCGCCAGTCACGAGGTCGAGGACGAGATCGAAGAGGTCCGGGCTCAGCAAGGAGAGCACAACTAATGGACGTCGTACTTCTCTTTTCAATGGTCATTGGCCTCCTGCTGATCGGTGTTCCGATTGCCGTGGCTTTGGGCCTCAGCTCGACCCTGTTCCTGCTGATCTATTCCGACAGTTCATTGGCTTCGGTCGCAGGAACACTGTTTGAGGCGTTCGAGGGGCACTTTACCCTTCTTGCGATCCCCTTCTTCATTCTGGCCTCGTCCTTCATGACGACGGGTGGCGTGGCGCGGCGGATCATCCGGTTCTCGATTGCGTGCGTGGGGCATTTGCCGGGCGGTCTGGCAATCGCGGGTGTTTTCGCCTGTATGCTGTTTGCAGCACTGTCCGGGTCGTCCCCGGCGACCGTTGTGGCCATCGGCTCCATCGTGATCGCCGGGATGCGTCAGGTGGGTTATTCCAAGGAATTCGCCGCCGGTGTGATCTGTAACGCGGGCACTCTGGGCATTCTGATCCCGCCGTCGATTGTGATGGTGGTCTACGCCGCGGCCGTCGAGGTTTCGGTCGGGCGGATGTTCCTGGCGGGTGTTATTCCGGGCCTGATGGCCGGTCTGATGCTGATGATCACCATCTATGTCATGGCCAAGGTTAAGAACCTGCCGAAGGGCGATTGGAAGGGCTGGGGCGAAATCTTCGTCTCGGCGCGCGAGGCTGGTTGGGGCCTGTTCCTGATCGTAATCATCCTGGGCGGTATCTATGGTGGTATCTTCACACCAACCGAGGCCGCAGCCGTGGCCGCTGTCTACGCCTTCCTGATTGCCAGCTTTGTCTACAAGGATATGGGGCCGCTCAGCACGGAAGAAGGGACTGCGAATATCTCGCTGTTCAAGAAACCCCACGCGCTGATCACAGCGTTCTTCCATCCTGACACCAAGCACACGCTGTTCGAGGCTGGTAAGCTGACCGTCACGCTGCTGTTCGTCATCGCCAATGCGCTGATCCTGAAGCATGTTTTGACCGACGAACAGGTGCCACAGCACATTGCCGAGGCGATGTTGTCTGCTGGGCTGGGTCCTGTAACCTTCCTGATCGTCGTGAATGTGATCCTGTTGATCGGTGGTCAATTCATGGAGCCTTCGGGTCTGTTGGTGATCGTTGCACCTCTGGTGTTCCCGATTGCAATCGAACTGGGCATCGACCCGATCCATTTGGGCATCATCATGGTGGTGAACATGGAGATCGGGATGATCACACCGCCGGTTGGGCTGAACCTGTTCGTGACGTCCGGCGTTGCCGGCATGCCGATGATGGGTGTCGTGAAGGCTGCGCTGCCTTTCCTGGCGGTGCTGTTCGTCTTCCTGATCATGGTGACCTATATCCCGTGGATTTCGACCTTCCTGCCGAACTCGGTCATGGGGCCCGAAATCATAACGAACTAGCGCGTGGATGGCCGGGCAGCAGATGTTGCCCGGCCAGACTTGAACGTCGGGACAGGGATACCCATCTCTGGATCAGAGGACGACCTCCCCACCACGGGCAGATCATGCGGGACGACCCGCTTTGATATGGGGTCACCTCATGGCATGGATCATGCTTGTTTTTGCCGGAATACTAGAAATTGTTTGGGCGGGTGCGATGAAGCAATCCGCTGGATTTACACGGCTGTGGCCGACCGCGATCATGGGCGTTTCGATGATCGGGTCGTTTGGACTGCTGTCGCTGGCGATGCGAGACCTGCCGCTAGGCACCGCTTACACGATCTGGGTCGGTATTGGTGCGGTTGGCGCGTTTGTGGTTGGCGTCACCGTGTTGGGTGAAGCGCTGACTCCCATGCGCTTGTTGGCCGCGGCTCTCATCATTGCGGGGATCGTAACGATGAAGCTGGCGTGATGGCGGCGTTGACGCCTGCATCTGTATTCGTCACGCTGCTGACAAAACACCGATCCGAGGAGGTTTGCTCGACATGATGACAGACACCGACATGCGCCTACTGCGCATTGCCTATGATGAGGCGAAAGCGGGGTTTGACGAAGGTGGCTGCCCAATCGGGTCGGTGTTAGCCCGGGGTGGAGAGGTTGTGTCCAGAGGGCGCAACCAACGGGTGCAGCGTGGTGACCCGATCGCCCATGGCGAAATGGATGCCTTGCGCAAAGCGGGGCGACAGAAGACCTATCGCGATACGGTCCTCTATACCTCTTTGTCACCCTGCATGATGTGTGCGGGCACCATCGTGCAATTCGGAATCCCACGCGTAGTGATCGGGGACACTCAGAACTTTGGCGGTAATGAAGCGTTTCTGCGTGAACGCGGCGTTGAGGTTGTCTTAGCCGAAGACCCAGAATGTATCGCCTTGATGAAGCGGTTTATCGCAGAGAAGCCCGAGCTTTGGGCGGAAGATATCGCTGAGTAACATCCGTCTCACATCGCACGCAATGCGTCGACAATGCCCGAGAAATCATCTGCTTTCAGACTTGCGCCGCCCACCAGCGCGCCATCCACATTGGATACGCCAAAAATCTCCGCCGCGTTCGACGGCTTGACCGAGCCACCGTAAAGCACGCGCACCGAACGTCCAACACCCTCGCCAAATCGGCGTTCAAGACGGGCACGAATGAAATCGTGTACGGCCCCAATCTCGTCCAGCGTTGGGACTTTGCCGGTGCCAATGGCCCAGATCGGTTCATAGGCGACGATCAGGTTCGCGCCAGTGGATTGATCGGGGATCGAGCCTGACATCTGACCGCCGATGATGTCCAGCGTGTTGGCCGCTTCGCGCTGTTCCAAGCTTTCACCGACGCAGATGACGGCTTGCAGCCCTGCGTTCATGGCAGCACGGGCCTTTGCGCGGATATCCTCATTTTGTTCGCCATGGTCCACACGGCGTTCCGAATGGCCCAGGATCACCGCTGAGGCACCCGCATCCCGCAGCATCTCGGCGCTGATGTCGCCGGTATGTGCCCCCGCGCTTTCCGCGTGGCAATCCTGGCCACCAACGGCCACACCAGAGCTTTCGACGGTTGTCGCCGCACGCTCTAGCAACGTGGCTGGCGGGCAGATCAGGATATCGACCTCAGGCGTTGGATAGCGCGCTGCCAATGCTTCAAGCTCGGCAAGGGCCGCGCCGGTTCCGTTCATTTTCCAGTTTCCCGCCGCCAGCTTGCGCCGCATATCCGTTTCTCCTGCTAGATCCGCGATTTGCCTTTCGGATAGCACCGTTGATCGGAGCTTACAATTCAGGTTGCAGTTCCGGCTGCACCTCGGCACGGTCCGCCGTGATTCGGTGAGGGCGCCATGATTGATAATCTTGATCTCGAAAAACTGGATAGCCGCGATAAGGACGAACTTGCCCGGCTTCAGCAAGCCATCGGGCAGGTGGGTTTTTTAACCATCGGGAATACCGGGCTGAGCGCTGAACGGGTGCAGCAGGTGATTTCGACTTACTTCGACTTTTTCCGGCTGCCTGAGCAGGATAAGAAACTGGTCGATATGGCTGCGACCGGGTCAAACCGGGGGTGGGGCGCGCCGAAATCCGAACAGGTGGATCCGAACGCCAACCCGGATTTCAAAGAGGTCTTTGATTGCGGCTATGAACTGCCTGAACTGAGCCCGTATCGCGCGCGCAAACTAAGCGTCTATGCGCCGAACCAGTGGCCCGAGGCACCGGAAAGCTTCGAGCAGACCATCCGTGCCTACTATGCGGATGCGTGTGGTGTAGCAATGCGGGTACTACGCGCCATCGCCGTGGCCCTGGGTCGAGATGCTGACAGTTTCGACACGGCCTTTGACACACCAATGGCTCTGCTGCGCGGGAACTATTATCCGCAGCGGCCTATCTGGGCGGGCGAGAAGGATTTCGGTATCGGGGCCCATACCGATTATGGCTGCCTGACCCTGCTGGCGACCGACGGAACCGCAGGCCTGGAAGTTCGTATGCCCGACGGGACCTGGGAAAAGGTCGAGGCCGCGCCGGGTACGTTCATCATCAACTTTGGTGAAATGCTGGAGTTCTGGACCGCAGGTCGCGTCAAGGCGACCGAGCATCGGGTGGTTGGCGGGGCTCATGAACGGATTTCGGTCCCGTTGTTCTTTAACCCGTCCTACGACACCAATGTTGCGCCGCCTGAGTCAGATCAGGTGATTTCGGCAGGTGAGCACCTGACGAAACGCTTCAACGAAACCTACGTGCATTTAAAGTCGGCCTAAGCCTGCGAAGACAGGCTTTCGTCAAATTTGATTGACTCGCCGCATCCGCAGGCGTCGACCACGTTCGGGTTTCTGAACTTGAAACCGGATTCAAGCAGCGAGACCTCATAGTCAATCTCGGTGCCGAACAGGAACATCTGCGCCATCGGGGCGATCATCACGCGTGCGCCATCTTGCTCGACGACCTCATCATGGGGGTCGGCCTCATCCACATAGTCCATCGTGTATTCCATGCCAGCGCAGCCGCCCTTTTTAACGCCGATGCGCAAACCGGCATGCCCACCTGTTGTCATCAGGCGGGTGATCTGCTCTGCAGCCTTGGGCGTCATGGTCACGGCTTGTTTGCCGGGAATGCCGAACATCTGTGTCTCCGTCGTCGCGCGTTTGTTCTAATCTAGGCCCGACACGGGCCGGGCTCAAGAGAGCGCGCATTCAATTTCTGTTTCCGCTGCGGGTTGTCATCGGTGGCTGCGTCGCTTTAGCCTGCGAGCAGACTGTTTTGAAAGAGGTCAGACGCGATGACGGTGCAACACATAGTTAGAAAAAGCATCTTGATGGGTTTGCTCTGCTTCGCTGTTGCGCAACCGGCGATGGCTGCCGATGATACAAAGCGGCATCCAGTTAACTGCGCGACCGCACCCGGTGATTTACGCGCGATCGCGGCTGAGAAACGACATGCTGAAGATCAGCAGGTCGAAAGTGTTGTTTCGATTCTGCCTGCTGGCGCTCTGCTGGGTCTGGTGACGGGAACTGAGAACAAACATCTTAAGATGTTAGCAGGCGACTATATCAAACAGCTTGATGCACGCGCGGCCGAGATCAGATCGACTTGTGGCATACCATAAGTGTTAGTTAGACAATGAAAAAGACCGCTCTCGGGCAAGAGCGGTCCAAATTCGGGGCCGAGCGACGGGGGGCGGCGCATTGGTCACGGCCCAAGTGCATCACTGCGTTCAACCTGTGCGATTGTAGATGCGCCGTATATGTCCCTCACCAATGTGACAGCCGACACACAGCAAGGTAACGCAAAAGCTAATGTTTTGTGACAATCAGCCTTCAGCAGGCTGTTCAGGCTGAATTACATAAAGCCGAGTTCTAGCCGCGCTTCGTCGGACATCATGTCCATGCCCCAAGGGGGTTCCCATGTCAGTTCGACATCAACTTCTTTCACGCCAGCCACGGGTTCGATGGCTTCGACAATCCAGCCTGGCATTTCCCCGGCAACCGGGCATCCGGGTGCGGTCAGGGTCATGATGACTTTAACAGCGTTATCTTCCTTGATGTCGATTGTGTAGATCAGGCCCAGGTCATAGATATTGACTGGAATTTCAGGGTCATAAACCGTTCGGCACGCATCCACCACTTGATCGTATAGAGGATGTTCGATTGTCGAGGGCGCAATCAAGGGTGCACCTTCAAACTGTTCGCTGGGATGGGTCATCATTGCCTCGGGTCAGTTGCCTGACTTTTTATATAGGGAATGGCCTGCCCAGCGTCCAGTCATGCCGTCCGGGCAATGCCAGAATGGTGTCAGTCATTGATATCGTGTTGGAAGGTTTTCACTTGGCCGTGCGGCAGCGCGAACAGCTTACGCAGGATCAGCCAGGCAATCAGCGACAGAACCGCAAAAATCAGCAACAGGATGGGCAGCGACGGCGCGACTCCGGGGATGACCAGAATCAAACCTGTGATCGCGGCTCCGATGGCAAAGCCCAAAAAGATGAACCCGGGCAGAACCAGTTCCAGTATGCCGAGCGCCAGGGCGCCCGCCAACCAGATCCACCATGTCAGCCAAAAGGGATCAGCCATTACTTTGCTCCTTTCAGCATCTTAAACGCATCTCCAAATGCTTCCAAGGCGTTGGCCGGAACAACGATAGTCTGTTTGCCCGAACCATTGCCCAATGCGTTGAGCGATTCCACCTGTTTCAGGGCAACTTGGTACTGGGCGGCCTCAATCCCGTTGTCCTGAATGGCCTTGGCCACGACACCGGTAGCATAGGCTTCGGCATCGGCCTGAATGCGGCGCGCTTTGGCCGATTGCTCGGCGGCGTATAACTCAGCATCTGCCTGTAGCTCAACCGCGCGTTTCTGACCTTCCGCCTCGGTCACCTGCGCACGGCGCGCACGTTCGGCGTTTAACTGCTGCAACATCGCGTCCCGTGTTGCTTGGTCAAGGTTCACGTCCAGAATTTCTGCACGCGTCACCTCAATCCCCCAGTCATCCACGGCAGTTTCAACGCTTTCCTGAATCCGGTTTATCAGTTGGGCTCGGTTCGATTGAACCTCATCCAGATCCATTTTACCGATCTCGGCGCGAACGATACCGGCGACGGTGGTGGCAATCGCGCCGTCCACATCGCGGATACGGTAGACAGTCTTTTCAGGCTCCAGAATCCGGTAGAAAACCGAGGTGTCGATCTGCACCAACACGTTGTCCTTGGTAATCGCGTCCTGCGTTGCATTTGGCAGCTGACGTTCCAGGATCGAGATCTTGTGGCGTGCAACATCCAGAAATGGAACGATAAAATTGATTCCGGGCCCCAGCACCGAGTGCAAACGCCCGAACCGTTCAACTACGTATTTCTCAGATTGTGGCACGATTTTAATGCCCTTGAGAATAACGATGACGACCAGGACGGCGCCAAGCAGGTAGATAATGTTCGATGAAAGCAATCCGATAATCTGCTCTTCTGTCATATCTGTCCTCTTTTATTGTGTACTATAGTATACATTTGGGGATTGAGTCGCCCGTTTTCAACTCTGGTATGGCGCGAATGCAGTTGGATGCAAATAGTGTAGCGCCTGAGCGAAGACGACAGTGATCGCTTTGCATCTGCATTTGACTGCGGTATCGGGGCGGAATGAAACTGATAATTGATACAGACCCCGGCATCGATGACGCGATGGCCATCGCTTACGCTGCTGCGGCACCCGAGATTGACCTGATCGGTCTGACAACGGTTTTTGGCAATACACATGTCAACCAATCCAGCCGGAACGCTCGGTTTCTGGTCGACAAATTGGGTTTGGATATCCCTGTTGCCCAAGGCGCGAGTGCGGCTCATGGCAAAGACGATCACAGCCCGTCCGAGCATGTGCACGGGCCAGAAGGCTTTGGGGATCTGACCGATATCCCCGAGATCGGGCAGAACCATGACCTGACAGCGGCTGAGTTTCTGGTGGAAATGGCGCGTGAACATGCTGACGAACTGGTGATTTGTGCCATCGGTCCGCTCACCAATATCGCCGAAGCGATGGCGCTGGACCCGCAGTTTTCAAAGAACCTTGGACGCTTGGTGATCATGGGGGGTGCTGTCTATTGCCCCGGAAACATCACTCCACATGCCGAAGCCAATATCTATCACGATGCGCATGCCGCCGATACGGTTTTTGCCGCGCCGCCCGAAACGGTTCTGGTGGGTTTGGATGTGACGCTGAAAACGCTGTACCAAAACGCCGATTTTGAGGCGCTGGCGCAGAAATCATCCGATATGGGGGTGTTCCTGCGCGACATCTCCAAGTTCTATTTACAGTTCTACAAGGAGATTGGCGGCCTGGATGGCTGTGGCCTGCATGACTCGACCGCTGTGATCGCCTGTACCCATGACCATATGTTCGATTTGGTTCAAACAGGGTTGCAGGTGACTACCGAAGGAGATGCGTTGGGCGCGACAATGCCGCAGGATGACCGCCCGCCCGTGACCGTATGTCGAGATGTGGATGGGGCAGGGGTGGTTGACCTGTTCACGGCTCGGGTCGCCTCGCTGCCCTGACGGGTTGCAATGCATCAGCGGATCGGGCAAAGCCTGCCCGGTTCCGCGATCTGAGATGATGATATGACCCAGCCGTTTTCATTTGACCTCAAAGCCACCGATGGCAAGGCCCGCACAGGTGTTATCAACACGCCCCGTGGTGAGGTGCGCACGCCAGCGTTTATGCCGGTCGGAACGGCGGCGACGGTCAAGGCGATGATGCCGGAAAGCGTGCGCGCAACCGGGGCGGATATCCTGCTGGGAAACACCTATCACCTGATGCTGCGTCCCACAGCTGAGCGGATCGATAGGCTAGGTGGTCTGCACAAGTTCATGAACTGGGACCGGCCCATTCTGACGGATTCGGGCGGGTTTCAGGTTATGTCTCTGGCCGGGTTGCGCAAACTGACCGAGAAGGGCGTGACCTTCAAATCCCATGTGGATGGGTCGAAACACGAACTAACGCCGGAACGGTCGATGGAGATCCAACGCCTGCTGGGCTCGGATATTGTGATGTGTTTCGACGAATGCCCTTCGCTGCCCGCTGATCGGGATCGGATCGCCGAGTCGATGCGGCTGTCGATGCGGTGGGCCGAGCGGTCTCGGGAAGCGTTTGGCGACCGCCCGGGCCATGCGCTGTTCGGCATCATGCAGGGCGGGTTGGAACAAGACCTGCGCGAAGAAAGCGCCGAGGCGCTGAAGGCGATTGGTTTTGAAGGCTACGCCATTGGTGGTTTGGCTGTCGGTGAGGGGCAGGAAGCGATGTTCGACTGCCTCAACTACGCGCCCGACTTCCTGCCCACGGACAAGCCGCGCTATCTGATGGGCGTGGGCAAGCCCGACGATATCGTGGGTGCCGTTGCGCGCGGCGTCGACATGATGGATTGCGTATTGCCATCACGCTCAGGGCGCACAGGGCAGGCGTTTACGAGACGTGGTGTCGTCAACATCAAAAACGCCCGCCACGCTGATGATCCGCGCCCGCTGGACGAGGAATGCTCGTGCCCGGCCTGTTCGAACTATTCGCGCGCTTATTTGCATCATGTGTTCCGGTCGAATGAGATGATTTCGGGCATGCTGCTGACTTGGCACAATTTGCATTACTTCCAGGACATCATGCAGGGCATGCGGGATGCGATCGCTGCCGGAACTTTCGACGCGTGGCAGGCTGAGTTTCATGCTACGCGCGCGCAAGGTGATATCGAGCCGCTATAGCCGTCCCGTTCGGGTGACAATAGCGTGGTTTTCAGGTAGTCTAAGACCACTTCAAGCAACGCTATTTTTAGTTCGTGACCCGGAGAGTTTTTATGTTTCGCCTTTTTCTCGGTGCAGCCGTTTTCTGCGCGACACCTGCTATTTCAGATGTCTGGACCTTTGAAACCCCATCCGAAAATATTCAATGTTCGGTGGGCGAAGGCGCTGAGTCTTCTGATATCCAGTGCACGATAATCGAAAAGTCCGGCCAGCCCGCATTGCCGCGGCCTTCGGACTGCCAATCCGACTGGGGCCATGATTTCTTGATGTTCAATACCGGCCCTGTGGAAATGCTGTGCCAGCCGCTGAATCGAAACCGCGACGGGTTTGAACGTGCGGAATATGGGGTCACGGGCCAGTTTGGTGGATTTACCTGCAGTTCCTCTCGGAAAGGTCTGGAATGCCGCAATCAGGACGGCCACGGATTTTTCCTGTCCCGCGCCGTGCAGCGTGTGTTCTGAATTTTGGCTGCGTATTTTGCATGCGTAGGGCTCTAATTTCGGTGGATATCTCGGTCGGGCGCCTTGCAGTCCGGAAAGCCTCGGGTCATGCTGAGAACTGAGACATGATGGTGAGGTTGAAATAGGGCCCATACAGCCCCACCTTTAACCATCCAAGACAGGAGACGGCCAGCGGTTGCCTCAAGCAGGGACCAGAGCCGTCTTGCCAATGATAAGGATAGAGCATGCAAGAGCCTCTGAATTCCTCATACCCCGTCCTGCCGCTGCGCGATATTGTGGTGTTCCCGCATATGATCGTGCCGCTGTTCGTGGGCCGAGACAAATCGGTCCGCGCGCTGGAAGAGGTGATGCAGGATGATAAGCAAATTCTGTTGTCCAGCCAGATTGATCCAGGGGTCGATGACCCGGAAGTGGACGGCATCTATCAGGCCGGCGTTCTGGCCAATGTGCTGCAACTGTTGAAACTGCCCGATGGCACCGTGAAGGTGCTGGTCGAAGGGCAGGCGCGCGTGCAGATTACGGAATTCCTTGAAAACGATCAGTTTTTCGAGGCCCGTGCCGAGTATCTGACCGAAATTCCTGGCGATGTGACCACCACGCAGGCGCTGCTGCGCACTGTGGCGGATGAGTTCGAGCGCTATGCCAAAGTACGCAAGAACATCCCCGAAGAAGCGCTGACTGCCGTTGGTGAAACCACCGAGCCTGCCAAGCTGGCTGACCTTGTGTCCGGCCACCTGGGCATTGAGGTCGAGCAAAAGCAGGAACTGCTTGAGACACTCTCGGTCAGTGAGCGGCTTGAGAAGGTCTATGGCCTGATGCAGGGCGAAATGTCGGTCCTGCAGGTCGAGAAAAAGATCAAGACCCGCGTCAAATCCCAGATGGAGAAGACCCAGCGCGAGTATTATCTGAATGAGCAGATGAAGGCCATTCAGAAGGAACTTGGCGATGGTGAGGACGGCAGCAACGAAGTTGCTGAGCTGGAAGAGAAGATCGCCGAGACCAAACTGTCGAAAGAGGCACGCGAAAAGGCCGAGGGCGAGCTGAAAAAGCTGCGCAATATGAGCCCGATGTCGGCTGAGGCTACCGTTGTGCGCAACTATCTGGATTGGATCTTGTCGCTGCCGTGGGGAACTAAATCCCGCGTTAAAAAGGATCTGGGCCGCGCGCAGGACATTCTGGATGCCGATCACTATGGGCTTGAGAAGGTCAAGGAACGGATCGTCGAATATCTGGCGGTTCAGCAGCGCTCGAAGAAGCTGAAAGGCCCGATCCTGTGCCTTGTTGGCCCTCCGGGTGTGGGTAAAACCTCGCTGGGTAAGTCCGTTGCCAAAGCCACGGGGCGCGAGTTCATTCGCATCTCGCTAGGTGGTGTGCGCGACGAATCCGAGATTCGCGGCCACCGTCGGACTTACATTGGCTCGATGCCCGGCAAGATCATTCAGGCGCTGAAGAAAGCGAAAACCACGAACCCGCTGATCTTGCTCGATGAAATCGACAAGATGGGGCAGGACTTCCGAGGAGATCCGGCTTCGGCAATGCTGGAAGTGTTGGACCCGGAGCAGAACAACACGTTTATGGATCACTACCTCGAGGTGGAATATGACCTGTCCAACGTGATGTTCTTGACCACGTCGAACAGCTATAACATGCCTGGGCCTCTGCTGGACCGGATGGAGATCATTCCGCTTGCTGGTTACACCGAAGAGGAAAAATCCGAGATCGCCAAGCAGCACCTGATCAGCAAACAGGTCAAAAACCACGGTCTTAAGGCCAAGGAGTTTGATCTGACCGATGAGGCGTTGCAGTCGATCATCCGCACCTATACTCGCGAGGCGGGCGTGCGGAACCTTGAACGTGAGATCGCCAAAGTGGCGCGAAAGTCGCTGACCAAGATCATCAAGAAAGAGGCGGAAACCGTGACGGTGACGCCCGACAATTTGGATGATTTCCTCGGCGTGCCGAAGTTTCGCTATGGTCTGGCCGAACAGGACGATCAGATCGGTGTTGTGACCGGTCTAGCCTGGACGTCCGTTGGCGGTGATCTGCTGCATATCGAGGCGCTCAAGTTGCCCGGTAAGGGTCGGATGAAGACCACCGGTAAACTGGGCGATGTGATGAAGGAATCCATCGACGCGGCGTCGTCGTATGTGCGGTCGATCTCGCCGAAGATCGGAGTCAAGCCGCCGCAATTCGACAAGCTGGACATCCACGTCCACGTGCCGGATGGCGCAACGCCCAAGGATGGTCCGTCGGCTGGTCTGGCGATGGTCACGTCGATTGTGTCTGTGCTGACCGGTATTCCGGTGCGCAAAGACATCGCCATGACCGGCGAGGTATCCCTGCGCGGGAACGCTATGCCCATTGGTGGGTTGAAAGAAAAACTGCTGGCGGCGCTGCGTGGCGGCATTAAGACGGTTCTGATCCCGGAAGAAAACGAAAAGGATCTGGCCGAGATTCCGGAAAACGTGAAAGAAGGGCTGGAAATCATCCCTGTCAAACATGTCTCGGAGGTGTTGAAGCTGGCGCTTGTGCGTGATCCTGAGCCCATCGAATGGGATGAGGCCGCTGAGGAAGCAGCCGCCGCGGCAGCGAAAGCGGCCGAAAGTGCGGGGCCTGCAGCGACGGCGCACTGAGCTTTCAAGCAGAATCAAAGAGGCGGGCCAATAGGTCCGCCTTTTTCGTTTTTTGGAAGCGGTTTAGCGTGCAAACCCGCTGCGGGGTTTAAACAAATCTTCAAAGGTAAGATGGTGGGTGATAAGAGATTTGAACTCCTGACATCTTCGATGTGAACGAAGCGCTCTACCACTGAGCTAATCACCCATAGCGCGTGCTGTTATCGCGTCCCAAAAGGCTGCGCAAGCCCGAGCTGCTCGGAAAACGCTGTGTGAGACACGAAAATGGGGCCTTCGATTTGGGCCGCATGGAAAAATCAGGCTTCTGTCAAAAAACTTCAAAACGCCGCTTGACGATGTCGGGGCGGGGCCATAATACACCCCAACGTTCCATAGGGAACGGGCAGTGGGCGGTTGTAGCTCAGTTGGTTAGAGTACCGGCCTGTCACGCCGGGGGTCGCGGGTTCGAGCCCCGTCAACCGCGCCATCACTGTCAGCCTTTGATCCGGGCAAACGGATCGGACATAGACCCAAAATGCGCGGTTGTAGCTCAGTTGGTTAGAGTACCGGCCTGTCACGCCGGGGGTCGCGGGTTCGAGCCCCGTCAACCGCGCCATTTTCTTTCGTATACGCAGTGTCATCAAAGCGCAGGCCGCGCCCTGCGTGTTTGCCTTGCATCCTGTCAGGATGTGTCGGCAATAATCCAAAAGTTCCGCCTTTGTTCTAACTTTTCTGTTGGAGACTCAGCGCCACTCGCCTATTTCTGAGTGACGTGTTTGTTGGGGGCCAGAATGGCTGAGCTGAAAAATATCGAGGTGCGCGGCGCGCGCGAACATAACCTCAAAAGCATCGACGTGGATATCCCACGGGATCAGCTGGTGGTGATCACCGGTCTGTCCGGTTCGGGCAAGTCCTCACTGGCCTTTGACACGATCTATGCCGAGGGTCAGCGCCGCTATGTCGAAAGCCTGTCCGCCTATGCACGTCAATTCCTGGACATGATGGAAAAACCGGATGTGGACCACATCAGCGGCTTGAGCCCGGCGATTTCCATCGAGCAGAAAACCACGTCGAAAAACCCGCGCTCGACTGTGGGTACTGTGACCGAGATTTACGATTATCTGCGTTTGCTCTTCGCGCGGGCAGGGACGCCTTATAGCCCTGCAACAGGCCTGCCGATCGAGGCCCAGCAGGTGCAGGATATGGTCGATCGGATCATGACGATGGAGGAGGGGACGCGGGGCTACCTGCTAGCCCCCATCGTGCGGGACCGGAAGGGCGAATATAAGAAAGAGTTTCTGGAACTGCGCAAGCAGGGGTTCCAGCGTGTGAAAGTCGATGGCGACTTCTATGAGTTGGATGAACCACCCACATTGGACAAAAAATTCCGTCACGATATCGACGTGGTGGTTGACCGGCTGGTGGTCCGCGAGGGGATGGAGACCCGGCTGGCCGACAGTCTGCGCACCGCTTTGGACCTCGCGGATGGCATTGCCGTTCTGGAAACGGCTCCGCGTGAAGGTGACCCAGAGCGTATCACGTTTAGCGAAAATTTTGCCTGTCCGGTCAGTGGTTTCACCATTCCCGAGATCGAACCCCGGCTATTTTCCTTCAACGCCCCCTTCGGCGCGTGCCCGGATTGTGACGGCCTGGGGGTTGAGCTGTTCTTTGACGAACGACTGGTTGTGCCGGACCAGACATTGAAACTGTACGATGGGGCCTTGGCCCCATGGCGCAAAGGGAAGTCCCCGTATTTCCTGCAAACCATCGAGGCCATCGCGCGACATTACGAGTTCGACAAGAACACGCCGTGGAAGGACCTGCCCAAGAAGGTGCAGCAGGTGTTCCTGCGCGGTTCTGGTGATGAGGAGATCCAGTTCCGCTATGACGAAGGCGGTCGGGTCTATCAGGTCACGCGCAGTTTTGAGGGCGTCATCCCGAATATGGAACGCCGCTATCGCGAGACCGACAGCGCGTGGATCCGGGAAGAGTTCGAGCGGTATCAGAACAATCGCCCCTGTGGCACCTGTGAAGGCTATCGCCTGCGTCCCGAAGCGCTGGCAGTGAAGATCGCCGGTCTGCATGTGGGCCAAGTGGTTGAGATGTCGATCCGAGAGGCATTGGCCTGGGTCGAGGATGCGCCAAACCATCTTTCCGTACAAAAGAATGAGATTGCGCGGGCTATTCTGAAGGAAATCCGCGAGCGGCTCGGGTTCCTAAATAACGTTGGTTTGGAATATCTTACGCTGTCACGTTCAAGCGGAACTTTATCTGGTGGAGAAAGCCAGCGTATTCGGTTGGCCAGCCAGATTGGCTCGGGTCTGACCGGCGTTTTGTATGTGCTGGACGAACCCTCCATTGGACTGCACCAACGGGATAACGATCGGTTGCTGGGCACGCTCAAGAACCTGCGGGATCAGGGGAATACCGTGATCGTGGTCGAGCATGATGAAGAAGCCATCCGAGAGGCGGATTATGTGTTCGACATCGGCCCTGGCGCCGGTGTGCATGGTGGGCAGGTTGTCAGCAAAGGCACCCCAGGTGAGATTGCAGCCGATGCGGCCTCGGTCACCGGGCAGTATCTGGCCGGAACGCGCGAAATCGCAGTGCCTGCCGAACGCCGAAAGGGTAACGGGAAAAAGGTCTCGGTCGTCAGGGCGACGGGCAACAACCTCAAGAATGTGACCGCTGATTTTCCACTGGGGAAGTTTGTTTGTGTCACGGGCGTATCGGGTGGGGGCAAGTCCACACTGACCATTGAGACGCTGTTCAAAACCGCCTCGATGCGGTTGAACGGTGCGCGACAAACCCCGGCCCCCTGCGAGACGATCAAAGGGTTGGAGCATCTGGACAAGGTCATCGATATCGACCAGCGACCGATTGGGCGCACCCCACGGTCGAATCCAGCGACGTATACCGGGGCCTTCACTCCGATCCGCGACTGGTTCGCGGGATTGCCCGAGGCCAAAGCGCGCGGCTACAAGCCGGGACGGTTCAGCTTCAACGTCAAAGGGGGGCGGTGTGAGGCCTGCCAGGGCGACGGCGTTATCAAGATCGAGATGCATTTTTTGCCAGACGTCTATGTCACCTGCGAAACCTGCAAAGGTGCGCGGTACAATCGCGAGACACTGGAGATCAAATTCAAAGGCAAGTCCATTGCTGATGTGCTGGATATGACGGTCGAAGACGCGCAGGAGTTCTTCAAGGCCGTGCCCTCGATCCGCGACAAAATGGATGCTCTGGCGCGCGTTGGGTTAGGCTATATCAAAGTTGGTCAGCAGGCCACGACACTGTCCGGGGGCGAAGCGCAACGTGTCAAACTGTCGAAAGAGCTGTCGAAACGCTCAACTGGGCGGACGCTATATATTCTGGATGAACCGACGACAGGTCTGCATTTCGAAGATGTGCGTAAGCTTTTGGAAGTGCTGCATGAATTGGTCGATCAGGGAAACACCGTGGTTGTGATCGAACACAATCTGGACGTTGTGAAAACCGCAGACCACATCATTGATATCGGCCCGGAAGGAGGCGATGGAGGTGGTGAGATCGTGGCGACCGGAACACCGGAAGAGGTGGCTGAGGTCGAGCGCAGCCACACGGGGCGCTATCTCAAACCACTGCTTTCAGGCACACGTGTCGCGGCTGAATAGGCTGCGACACGGGGTTTTCCGGGGCTCCGCCTCCCGCTCCGGGGTATTTATAACCAGATGAATGAAGGATGCTTGCGCCTTATTCTCGACTACGTTTCTCAAATCTGGGCAGCATGGCCGAGAAATCCTGACCCAAGCCCCCTTCGGCTTCGACGAACTGCTGATAGAGCGCGGTTGCAGCTTGGCCCATAGGGGTGTCCGCATCGGCGCTTTCGGCGGCTTGTTGGCTGAGGCGCAGGTCTTTCAGCATCAACTCGGCGGCAAAGCCCGGTTGATAGTCATTGTCCGCCGGGCTGGTCGGGCCGACACCGGGGGCGGGGCAATAGGCGTTCATCGTCCAACTGTAGCCGGAGGAGGTGCTGACCACGTCGAACATCTTTTGGCGGTCGAGCCCCAGTTTGTCAGCCAAGGCAAAGGCTTCGCAAGTCGCGATCATGGTGACGCCGAGGATCATGTTGTTGCAGATCTTGGCCGCTTGTCCAGCTCCGGCCTCACCGCAATGCACAGCCTTTTGCCCCATAATGTCGAAGAGCGGCGCGGCCTTGGCAAAGGCGTCTTCAGACCCTCCGGCCATGAAGGTCAATGTGCCCGCAGAGGCGCCACCGATCCCGCCCGAAACGGGCGCGTCGACCGATAGCAAGCCAGCGGCATTGGCTTGATCAGCCACGGCGCGCGCGCTGTCGACATCGACAGTGGAGCAGTCAACCAGCGCTGCGCCAGATTGCATATGAGGGATGATCTGGTCTGCGACAACTCGGAGAATGGCGCCGTTGGGCAACATCGTTATGACAGCATCGGCTCCAGACACGGCTTCGGCGGCGCTTTCAACCTTTGCCACGCCATCCACACTGACCCCAGCGGTGTCGAACCCCCGCACCTGATGGCCTGCTTTGGCTAGATTGGCCGCCATGGGCGCGCCCATATTGCCCAGCCCGATGAACCCGATTTGCATGACTTATTCCTCCTCGAATGTCAGGGCGTCCTTGCCCAGGGGCTGCAACATTTTTGAAACCGCGACCGCAGGCACGATCATATCGGCGTATTGCCAGCGCGGACTACGGTCCTTGTCGATGATCTGCGCCCGGATGCCTTCCAGAAAATCACCATGCTGCATGGCGCGGAAGGTGAAACGGTATTCCATCTCCAGCGCGCGGCGCATTGTCAAAGAACTCCCGCGCAGGCGGTGTAGAATCTCAACTGTGCAAGCCGTTGAAAGCGGCGCGTTGCGTTCCAGTTTGGCCAGTGTCTTTGCCGCGAACTCTGATCCGTTTCCGCGCAGATTGGTGAGGATATCGCCAAGTGTTTCACCGCCGAAACTATCATCGATTTCGGATTGCAGATTGACAAGGTCACCCGT
The DNA here is from genome assembly GCF_056533095.1 of Ruegeria sp. H3. Classification (NCBI taxonomy): domain Bacteria; kingdom Pseudomonadati; phylum Pseudomonadota; class Alphaproteobacteria; order Rhodobacterales; family Roseobacteraceae; genus Ruegeria; species Ruegeria sp. H3. Next base: position 23,736 of record NZ_JBQFOD010000001.1, read on the forward strand.
GGGCGGAGCCACAGCGTGCTCGGCGATCAATTCGGTATTGCCAGACGCCTCAAGCATTTCGATCAGATCGGGCCACTGATCCTGTGGGATGAAGTGATCGGCAAACCCAGCAAGGATCGCATCGGCCGCGCTCATGCGGTGGCCTGTGGTGCCCAGGAATTCTCCCAACCGGCCGGGAGCGAGGGCTAGCATGAGGGTTCCGCCAACGTCCGGAACCAACCCGATGGAACATTCTGGCATCGCAATCTGCGAGCTTTCGCCAACAATCCGGTGGCTGCCATGGCAGCCAATGCCAACGCCGCCGCCCATGGTGAACCCTTGCAGGAAGCTGACGACCGGCTTGGGATATTCAAAGATCAGTGCGTTCAGCCGGTATTCATCACGCCAAAACGTCTGGCCATAGGTGAAATCGCCCTGCGTGCCAGTCTCGTATAATTCGGCAATGTCCCCCCCGGAGCAAAAGGCTTTGTCGCCCTCGGCATCGAAAATGATCAGATCAACCCCATCATCCTCACGCCAGTTGCGCAGGGCAGTATCAATGGCCATGCACATTTCATAGGTCATGGCGTTCAGCGCTTTGGGGCGGGTCAGGGTGACACGCCCGGCGCGCCCGGTTGTGCGGATGTCGATATCGGACATGAACCCTTTAGCCTTGTGCAATCATCTGGCGCGCAACGATCACGCGCATGATCTCGTTCGTGCCTTCCAATATCTGATGCACCCGCAGATCGCGCACAAGCTTTTCGATGCCGTAATCAGCCAGATAGCCGTAGCCGCCATGCAGTTGCAGACATTGATCGACAACTTTCGAGCCGGTCTCGGTCACGAATTTCTTGGCCATTGCGCAGAATTTGGTCGCATCTGGCGCGCCCTGATCCAGTTTCCAGGCGGCTTGGCGCAGGAAGGTGCGGGCCGCATGCAGTTCGATCTCCATATCCGCAAGGCGGAATTGCAGGGCCTGGAACTGGTCGATGGATTGACCAAAGGCTTTGCGCTCTGACATGTATTGCAGGGTCATGTCCAGCCCGGCTTGTGCGGCACCCAGCGAACAGGAGGCGATGTTCAAACGCCCTCCGTCCAAACCCATCATGGCGTATTTGAACCCGTCGCCTTCGACCCCAACCAGATTGCCCGATGGGATTTTGCAGTCGTCGAACTGAACCTGCGCAGTGGGCTGGCTTTTCCAACCCATCTTCTGTTCTAGCGCGCCAAAGCTGAGGCCCGGTGTGCCATCCTCGACATAGACAGTTGAGATACCCTTGGGGCCGTCCTGACCGGTACGCACCATGCAGACATAGGCGTCCGAATACCCTCCACCGGAGATGAAGGCCTTGGAGCCGTTCAGCGTGTAGCCCTCGTTGGTGCGTTCTGCGCGGGTCTTCAGTGCAGCTGCGTCCGAGCCGGAGCCCGGTTCGGTCAGGCAGTAGCTGAGAACTGTGTTCAAGCTCAGTACCTCGGGCATGATGCGGGATTTCAATTCGTCGCCGGCAAAGCTGTCCAGCATCTTTGCGCACATATTGTGGATCGAGAGGAACGCAGCAACCGAGGGGCAGGCCATAGACAAAGCCTCGAACACCAGCGTGGCGTCCAATCGCGTCAGGCCCGAGCCGCCGCTATCCTCGGACACATATAGCGCACCAAACCCTAGCTCGCCGATCTGGGGCCACAGCTCTTTTGGGATGGTGCCGTCACTTTCCCATTGCCGTGCGAATGGGGCGATGTTTTCCTGCCCAAACCCATAGGCCATATCGAAAATCGCGGTCTGTTCCTCGGTCAGCCCGAAATCCATTGCTACCCTCCCGTCGGCATTGAATTGAACGGTTGTTTATTTCTCAATCGTTACAGAAATTTTTCAAGGTCGGCAATTGCAGGCAGCGCGCGTTTTTCAGTGCTGGTACGGGGTCACAGATCCGCGTGGAATTCCTCGATCAGATGCCGCACAACCGCTTGGCCCGGGTCGTCTCCCTTGGCGACAGCCTCAGCATGAATGCGGCGCTGGCGGGTGGCCGAGGTTCCGGTTTCGGCGATCTGGCGCAAGCGGGCAAGTTCGGTCATAGTGCCCAAGGCCTCGGCATCCTCAGCCAGCATGCCCATCAGTTCGCCGATGAGTTCGGCCATGGGTTTGACCGAACGATCTCCAAAATCAATCAAGCCTTCGCCGACTCCGTAGCGTTGTGCGCGCCAACGGTTTTCGCCGATCAGAAAGCGATCATATTGGCGCCAGCGCAGGTTTCGCGCTTTTAAGCGGCACAACATCCGGGTTAGGGCCTGGACTAAAGCGGCTAAAGATAAGGTGTGTTCCAGACGCGGTTGAACATCCATAATTCGCGTCTCAAGTGTGGGAAAGCGATGTGAAGGGCGCAGATCCCACCAGATTTTGGAGGTGTCCTCGATTACGCCGAGCTCTACCAGAACTCCGGTTGTCCGCTCATATTCCGACCAGCCGCTGAAATCCGGCGGCAGGCCGGTGCGGGGCAGGTTGTCAAAGACGGTCAGCCGGTACGAGGACAAACCGGTATCTTCGCCATTCCAGAATGGCGACGAGGTTGAAAGCGCCAGAAGATGTGGCAGGAAATAACACAGCTGAGGCATTAGATCGGCCCGCAATGCCTGATCCTCGACCCCGACATGCACGTGCATCCCGCAGATCAGCATGCGCCGCGCCACGCCGCCCAGTGCGTGCTGAAGGGCATCATAGCGCTCTTTCCGCGTGTGATGCTGGTCTTTCCAATTGGCGAAAGGATGACAGGAAACGGCGATTGGGCTGAGATTGTAATGCGCCGCGTGTTTCGAAACACAGCTGCGCAAGCGCTTGAGATCCTCACGCGCGCTTTTGATCGTGCTATGAGGTCGGGTTCCTACTTCGATCTGGCATTGCAGGAATTCTGGGCTAACCTGACCTTCGAAATCGGTCTGGCAGGCCTCCATCAGGGCGGCGGGTGCCTCGGTCAGTTGCAGGCTGTCGCGGTCGACCAGCAGATACTCTTCTTCGATGCCCAGCGTGAAATCCTGCTGCATGGGCGGACCTCTCTTTATCGTGTTGATCCAGTGAATACGGAAATTGGCCTTTTGCCAAGGGTTTGGCGTTCTGCCGCTTGCAGAGGTCGGTCCTGCACAGGTAAGGAGCGGTAACTGCCCCTCAGACCGGAGCCCGCCGCGTGAAACCCAGAAAATTCCCCCGGATCAATGCCGCGTTGGACCGTTTTGGCGTCACGCTGATCGACAAGGTCACTGAGCGGGAGGAGCGTGCGCGGCTCGAAACCTTTGAGCGGGCAGGGGGCCTGACCCGTCCGGCCTATGCCTTATCGCCGGGAATGGAGACGTTTGATATTGAGCCGCTTAAACAGGAATTTGCGCAGCATCGGGAGGCTTTGGCCGCGCTGAAAGACTCCGCGCGCAACACAACCGGCTATCGCGTCGGCAATGGCTATTACGACAGTCCGGATGCAGATGCTTTGTATCTGATGATCCGTCGGTTCCAGCCAAATCGGGTGATCGAGGTCGGGTGCGGGAACTCAACCCGTGTGACGCGGCAAGCGATCATCGATGGCGGTTTGGACACAACGATAACGGCCATTGATCCGTATCCTCGTGCCGATATCGCTCATGTGGTTGATGCGTTCGAACAAAAACGGCTGGAGGATGTGGACCCGGCGCTGTTCGACCAGCTTGAGGCAGGCGATGTCCTGTTTATCGATTCCAGCCATGTCGTGCGGATGTCCAACGACGTGGCGCACCTGTTCTGCCGGATCATTCCTGCGCTGAAACCCGGTGTTGTGATCCATGTGCACGATGTTTTTTTGCCCTATGAGTATCCCAAGCGCTTCTTCTATGATTGTCCGGGCTGGGGCGAGCAGTACATGCTGCACGCAATGCTGCAATCAGGCGCGTTTTCAATGCTTTGGCCGGGGTACTACCTGCAAAAGGATCGCCCCGGTGCGGTCGAGGCTCTGCCGTTTCTGGCCGATGGGCGCGCGCAGAGTATCTGGGTTCAGATCAAGGAACAGTGATCGCAAAGTGATCCGGGTTAGAATAAGGCCCGTACCCCTTTCCATAACAAGCTGGAGAGGAGAAGACAGCCATGTTTCGTCGTACGTTTATGGGCGCTGCCGCCGCAATCGCACTTGCCATGCCGCTAAAGGCCCAGGCCGCTGATATTGTCGACACCGCCGTTTCGGCCGGATCATTCAGCACTTTGGTTGCAGCCGTACAAGCCGCAGGGCTGGTCGATACGCTGAAGGGGGATGGCCCGTTCACAGTGTTCGCACCAACCGATGAAGCATTCGCTGCGCTACCCGAGGGCACCGTTGAAAGCCTGCTGCTGCCCGAAAACAAGGATCAACTCGTCGCGATCCTGACCTATCACGTTGTACCGGCCAAAGTTATGTCGGGCGACATCGCAGGGAAGCGCGCGAAGGTTCTGACCGTGCAGGGCGACCGCCTAAGTGTGAATGCCAGAAACGGCGTCAAGGTCAATGGCGCCGAGGTTATCCAGGCAGATATTGAGGCCAGCAATGGTGTGATTCACGTCATCGACGAAGTGATTCTGCCGGAATAATCGCCGCCACTCACGAAAAAGCCCCGGTCCTGCTGGCCGGGGCTTTGCTGTTTGTTGGGTGTCGCGTTTCAGACTAAACGCACCTGTGTGCCGACCTGCACCAGCGGATATAGTTCTTCAACATGCTGGTTATAGAGGCCGATGCAGCCGGACGAGCTCTGACGTCCGATTTTGCGCGTATCATGCGTGCCGTGCACCAAATAGGCAGGCCAGCCCAGATACATCGCGCGGGTGCCCAGAGGGTTGCTGGGATCACCACCATCCATCCGTACAGGCAGCGAAGGATCACGTTCCCGCATTGATGCGGTCGGGGTCCAGCTGGGGTTTTCGGCCTTGCGCACCACTTTGGTATAACCGCGTTTTGTCAGCTCTTCGCTCATCGGCACGGAACTTGGGTAGAGCTTATAGGTACCGTCAGGCCCCCAGTAGTGAACGGCGCGGCTGGTGATATCCGCCAGCAAGCATCCGGATCCCAATTCGTCAAAGTGATCCTGCCAGTTCTGTTGTGAGAACGAGGATACATTGCGGCGCACCGGGGGTTGCGTGCTGATCGGGTCTTCCGCCTGCGGAAAAGCGTCCAGGCTTTGGGCGCGCAGCAAAGCGGGTGTCGCCAGTACGGACGCTGCACCCAACAGGGCAGAGCGGCGGGTCATGCGGGAATTAGACAATTCGGCCTCCGAATATTCAAACTGCTCGATCAACAAATCGCGAGTAAGATATTTCCGCAGGGCTTTAAATTCCAGTCCAAGCGATCTGAATTTATCGTGAGTGCGCATGCCTATCTCAAAATCTCGGCAAGTCTTTGCACAAAAAAACCGGCCCTGATCGGACCGGCTTTCGTTTTCGGATTAAATTCTAGAGTTTAATCCATAGCCTTAAAGTTGAACTCGCCACCTTCCTTGATGCCGGACGGCCAGCGTGCGGTCACGGTTTTGGTGCGAGTGTAGAACTTGAAGCTGTCCGGGCCGTGCTGGTTCAGGTCACCGAACATGGATTTCTTCCAGCCGCCGAAGGTGTGATAAGCCAGCGGAACAGGGATTGGCACGTTGATACCAACCATGCCGATGTTGATCCGGCTGGCAAAATCACGGGCAGTGTCACCGTCGCGGGTGAAGATCGCGGTCCCATTGCCGTATTCATGATCCATGGCCAGGCCGATCGCCTCTTCGTAGGAACCTGCGCGGACAGTCGACAGAACCGGACCGAAAATCTCTTGCTTGTAGATGTCCATGTCGGGCGTCACGTGATCAAACAGGTGCGGGCCGACAAAGAACCCATCTTCATAGCCCTGCAAGCTGAAATCACGATTGTCGACAACCAGCTTGGCGCCTTGTTCAACACCCGAGTTGATCAGACCAAGGATACGCTGTTTCGCGGCGCCTGTTACAACAGGGCCCATATCGACGTCGTCGCCTGCGGTGTAGGGGCCAACTTTCAGCTTTTCGACACGCGGGATCAGCTTTTCGATCAGGCGATCCGCGGTTTCTTCACCAACAGGGACGGCGACCGAGATTGCCATGCAGCGTTCGCCCGCCGCGCCGAAGCCTGCACCGACCAGCGCATCGGCGGCTTGGTCCAGATCCGCATCGGGCATGACGATCATGTGGTTCTTGGCACCACCGAAGCACTGCGCGCGTTTGCCGTTGGCCGTTGCGCGGCTGTAGATGTACTGCGCGATCGGGGTTGAGCCGACAAAGCTGACACCCTGAATGATCTCACTGTCGAGGATGGTATCGACGGCTTCCTTGTCGCCGTTGACCACCTGGAACACACCTGCGGGCAAGCCAGCCTCGATGAACAGTTCGGCCAGCATCAGGGGCACCGAGGGGTCACGCTCGGACGGTTTCAGAACCACGGCGTTGCCGCAAGCCAGCGCCGGACCCACATGCCACAGAGGCATCATCGCCGGGAAGTTGAATGGCATGATTGAGCCGACAACGCCCAACGGCTGTCGCATCGAATACATATCGATACCAGGGCCCGCGCTGTCGGTGAACTCACCTTTCAGCATCTGCGGCGCGCCGATGCAGTATTCGATCACTTCCAGACCACGCTGCAGGTCACCCTTGGCGTCCGGGATTGTTTTGCCGTGCTCACGGCTGAGCGCTTCGGCCAGCTTGTCCATGTCGCGGTTCATCAGGCCGACCATGGCCATCATGACACGCGCGCGTTTCTGCGGGTTTGTCGCACCCCACGCGGGTTGCGCTGCGGCGGCGGCCTCGATCGCGGCAGTTGTTTCGGCTGCACTGGCCATGGGGCATTTATACTGAACTTCGCCGGTTGCGGGGTTGAAGACATCGTCAAACCGGCCCGAGGTGCCGGCGACTTGCGCGCCATTCAGGAAATGGGTCAGGTCTTGCATCGAAAACTCCTCTGAATCTGTTGCGCGCAGAATAGGCTTGCAGAAATCACCTGAACAGAGGCAATGTTTCAAAAGGGCTTTGCAAAAATGCAAAAGGTAGATCATGAACCCAAACTGGGATGATATGAGGATTTTTCTGGCCGTTGCGCGCGAGGAAAGCCTGTCTTCGGCGGGCCGCATCCTAAAGATCGATCCCGCAACGGTCGGTCGCCGCATTGCACGGCTCGAGGCCAATCTGGACGCGCCATTATTTACCAAATCTCAGCAAGGCTACATGCTCACGACCGCAGGGGAACGTTTGCTGGATCATGCACAACAGGCCGAAGAGGCGATGCGTGCAGCCACAGGGGCTGTGGTCGGATCCTCCAAATCACTCAGCGGGCAAATTCGGATCGGGGCGCCGGATGGATCGGCCAATTATCTTTTGCCGCAAGTCTGTGCAAAGATCAGCGACGCGAACCCTGATCTGGATATTCAAATCCTCGCCTTGCCCCGGATCATCAACTTGTCTAGGCGCGAGGCGGATATGGCTGTCACAGTCAGCGCGCCGACAGCTGGGAAATTGCTGGTTCAGAAAATCTGTGACTACCAGCTGCACATGGTAGCCACGCAGGACTATTTGGATCGTCACAACGCGATCCGCTCGGTCGCTGATCTGCAGGGGCATCGGCTGATCGGGTATATCCCAGACATGATCTTTGACCGGGAACTTGACTATCTGAATGACATAGGCATCGACCGCGTTGCGCTTGCGTCAAACTCGGTTTCTGTTCAGTTGCGGCAGGTGTCTCTGGGAACCGGCGTCTGCGTCGCGCATGATTTTACACTGCCGTTCCACCCGGGCCTGCGTCAAATCCTGACGGATCAGCTGAGGTTGACGCGCAGTTTCCATCTGGTTCGACATCAGGGCGATCAGCGGAATGAACGGTTGAACCGGTTTGCCGAGGCCCTGACCCAGGGTATTCGGGAAGAGGTTGCCCGGCTGGAAGCTGCCACTGCAACTTGACAGGGTGCCCTAATCGCGCAACGCTTTGGAAAACAGTACGTTATTGCCGGAGGTTTTTTTCATGCTCGTTCAAGCCATTCTGAAATCCAAAGCCACCGAGGGTGTTGTGACGGTCAAGCCTTCAGCGACCGTTTCGGAAGCATCGAAAATACTCGCGGAAAAGCGGATCGGTACGGTTATCGTCTCGGACGATGGGGGTCAGACGGCCAAGGGTATTCTGTCAGAGCGTGATGTCGTCCGCGAACTGGCCGCCAGTGGCAGCGGATGCCTGAACGAACCCGTCAGTTCGTATATGACGAAGGAACTGGTTACGACCACGCGCCAAGCGACGGTGCAGGACATCATGTCCCGGATGACCGAAGGCCGCTTTCGCCACATGCCGGTGGTTGAGGATGGCAAGCTGATCGGGATCGTCACGCTGGGTGATGTGGTCAAGGCACAGCTTGCAGAACTGGCCATGGAGAAAGACGCCCTGCAAGGGATGATCATGGGTCACTAACGGGAGAGGGGCGTTCAACCCCTTGCACCTGCGGCAAAGTTATGTTTGCTAGCGCAGAAATATTGTTGCGCGGGAGAGCCTGATGCGGGTTGGATTATATCCTGGAACTTTTGATCCGATAACCTTGGGTCATATCGATATCATCCGCCGGGCCGCTGCGCTGGTGGACAAGCTGGTGATCGGCGTTGCGATCAACCGCGACAAAGGGCCGTTGTTCACACTGGAAGAACGTGTTGCGATGATCGAGGCGGAATGCGCACAACTGACCCAGCAGACGGGGACAGAGATTGTTGCGCATCCGTTCGAGAACTTGTTGATCGATTGTGCCCGTGATGTTGGCGCTCAGATTATTGTGCGCGGGCTGCGCGCTGTGGCGGACTTCGAGTATGAATTCCAGATGGTCGGAATGAATCGCGCTTTGGATGATACGATTGAAACCGTCTTTCTGATGGCCGAAGCACGGCACCAAGCGATTGCCTCAAAACTGGTCAAGGAAATCGCACGGCTAAACGGGGACGTGTCGAAATTCGTCACGCCCCGCGTGAATGATGCGTTGAAAGGCCGTTTAGGATAGTGCGCCCATGGCGGCAGCGGTATCCAGCATCCGGTTCGAAAAGCCCCATTCATTGTCGTACCAGGCGAGCACGCGCACCAAAGTGCCGTCCGTCACCTTGGTTTCATCCAGCGACACGGTCGAGCTGTGGGGATCGTGGTTGAAATCGATCGAGACCAGCGGGCGGGACTCTGCAGCCAGAACACCGGGGATCTTTGCGGCGGCTTCCGTGAACAGGGCGTTCACCTCATCTTCGGTGGTTGGGCGCGACACTTCAGCCACCAGATCGACGACCGAAACATTCGGGGTGGGAACTCGGATCGCCTGACCGGTCAGTTTACCTGCGAGCTGCGGCAGAACCAGCCCCACGGCCGACGCCGCCCCGGTGGTAGTTGGGATCATGGACAGGGCAGCAGCACGCGACAGGTATGGGTCCTTGCCGGCGTTGTCATGTACTGGCTGGCTGGCCGTGTAGGCATGAACCGTCGTCATGTTCCCATGCACAATGCCCAGCCCTGCATCCAGCGCCGCAGCGACCGGAGACAGGCAGTTGGTGGTGCACGAGGCGTTCGAGACGATCGTGTCCGCTGCCGTCAACTCGTGATCGTTCACGCCGAAGACGACGGTTTTGACACCGCCATCACCGCGTGCGGGGGCCGAAATAAGTACTTTCTTCGATCCGTTTTTCAGGTGACGTTCTGCCGCCTCACGGGTACGGAAAACCCCAGTGCATTCCAGAACCACGTCGACGTCGGACCATTCCAGCGCTTCAGGATCGCGCTCGCTGGTCAGGCGGATCGGACCTGCGCCAACATCCAGGCCTGCTTCGGTTAGCGTGACTTTGTTTGGATAGCGGCCATGCACACTGTCGAATTCGAACATATGCGCGTTCATTTCGGGTTTTCCCAGATCGTTGATTGCGACGATCTGCACATCTGTTCGGCCAGTTTCCATCAAGGCCCGCAGAACACCGCGCCCGATCCGTCCAAAGCCGTTGATTGCCAGTTTGAGTGTCATGTCACGCTCCGTTCGTCAGCTGGCCCCGATATGAGGCTTGGTTAGCGCTAACAATGGCAGATTGGCGCGAATGTCAAGCAAAACCTAGATCAACGCCAGAAGGCGAGCCAGTCCAGAAACGCGTAAAGCTTTTTGCTTAGAAACACCAAATGTTCCGGGCCGAACAGTGCATAGTCCAGAATCACCGCGCCAAGGATCAGAAGCCCAAGCCATATAGCGAGTTGATTTGTCATTCTTTCCCCGAACGAAAAAGGCCCGCCCAGATAACCTGAGCAGGCCTGAAGGTACAAGCGATGTACAAAGGGTCAGTTAAGACGGCCCATTGCAACAGCCACATCGGCCATGCGCACGGAAAAGCCCCATTCGTTGTCATACCAGGCCAGAACACGCACCATGCGGTTGTCGACCACACGAGTTTGATCCGGTGCGAAGATCGAGCTTTCTTCGGTATGGTTGAAATCGGTCGAAACCAGCGGGGCGGGCTCAAAGCCCAGAACGCGTTGCATCGGGCCCTTGGCGGCTTCTTCGACGATGGCGTTAACCTCTTCGACGGTGACATCGCGCGAGGCGCGGAAGCTCAGATCCACAGCCGAGACATTCGGAGTAGGCACGCGGATCGCCGAGCCATCAAGACGGCCCCTCAGATTGGGGAGAACTTCCCCCAAAGCTGCAGCGGCACCGGTCGAGGTCGGGATCATCGACATGGCGGCTGCACGCGCGCGGTACAGGTCGCTGTGGCGGCGGTCCAGCGTTGGCTGGTCGCCTGTATAAGCGTGGATCGTGGTCATGATGCCATGTTCGATGCCAACACCTTCGTCCAGCACCTTGGCAAGCGGAGCAAGGCAGTTGGTGGTGCAAGAGCCGTTCGAGACCATGTTGTCATTGGCGGTCAGAGTGTTGTGGTTCACGCCGAACACGATGGTCTTGTTGACGTTCTTGCCGGGCGCAGACAACAGAACCTTTTGTGCGCCACGTTCAAGATGCGTTTTTGCTTTGGTGCCATCGTTGAACTTGCCGGTGCATTCCAGAACGACATCGCAGCCTTCCCAGTCCAGCTCGTTCATGTCGTAGGTCGAGAACATGTGCATCGGGCCACGGCCAAGATCCATGGTGTTGCCCTCGATCGAGACGTCGCGGGGGAAACGGCCGTGGATACTGTCATATTTCAGCAAATGCGCCGAGGTTTCCAGCGGGCCGGTGGCGTTGACTTTGATCACCTCGATATCATTGCGCCCAGAGGCGGCGATATGCGACAGGGTACAGCGACCGATACGGCCAAAACCATTAATCCCGACCTTGATGGTCATAACAAGTCTCCAGAATGCGCTTGCGTTGTTGGCCATATAGCGGTGAAACCTGAGTCTCAAAAGGGCAAAAATAGCATATTTTGAAGGTGTTAGCGCAAACCTGGTCCGATTGCGCTAACGCTTGCGCTAGCTGTTGGATCAGGTAGGGTCCGAAACGCGACAGGTGACAGGAAAGGAAGCGCGATGAGCGGTCTGTTGGCCCTTTTGGACGATGTGGCGGGGATCGCCAAAGTTGCGGCTGCTTCGGTTGACGATGTTGTCGCCGCTGCGGGCAAGGCTGGGGCCAAGACGGCGGGTGTGATCATCGACGATGCGGCAGTAACCCCGAAATACGTTCAGGGTTTTGCGCCCGCGCGCGAATTGCCGATCATCTGGCGCATTGCTCGGGGGTCCTTTTTTAACAAACTGATATTGTTGCTGCCCGTTGCATTGTTGTTGGCCAATTTTGCACCATGGCTGATCACGCCGTTGCTGATGATCGGCGGCTCATACTTATGTTTCGAAGGGGCCGAAAAGATATTCCACGTGCTGTTTCCCCATGGCAGCCACGTCATCGACGAGGATATGAAAAACCGCGACCCAGGCCATTTGGAAGAACAGAAGGTCAAAGGCGCGATCAAGACGGATTTCATCCTGTCCGCCGAGATCATGACCATTGCATTGGCAGCGATTGAGGCCCCGAACCTGTGGATGCAGGCGGCAACCCTGGCCGTTGTTGGGATCGGGGTGACCGTGGCCGTCTATGGGTCAGTCGCGCTGATCGTGAAAATGGATGACGTGGGGCTGTTCCTGGCTGGCAACGCGCCCACGCCGATTGGCCGCGGGATCGGGCGCGGATTGGTCAAGGCCATGCCTGTAGTGATGAAGCTGTTGTCGATCATCGGCACCGCCGCAATGCTTTGGGTTGGTGGGTCGATTGTTATTCACGGGCTTGAAGTGTTGGGCTATGGCTGGCTGGGTCACCATATCCACGATTGGGCCTATGCGCTGGGGCATATGGCATCCGAGCAATGGGTCGGAGCAATCGAGTGGATTTCCAAAGCAACAATGGATGGCATTTTCGGTCTGGTCTATGGGCTGGCGCTGATCCCGGTGGCAACCAGGGTCGTTGCGCCGTTGATGGGGATGGTTTCAGGATCAAGCAAACAGCACTGAAAATTCTGTTTGTGACGTTGGGTCGTTGTGGCCGCACGCCGAACGGCAGTTAGGCTGTGACCTGAAACACAAGAACTGGAACTCAAATGTCGTCTCATACGCTAACCGAGGTTCTAGAAAGCCGAACGCCGCAGGGCGATGGCCTAAGCTATCCCGTGCCATTCAATTGGATGCAGGGCCGGACTACTTTCGGAGGATTCTCTTCTGCGCTTATGCTGGATGCGGTTCGCGCGCAGCATAAGGATTTGCCGCCCTTGCGCTCGGCTTTGGTGAATTTCACCGCACCGATTGGGACTTCGCCAATCATCGGCACTGAGGTGCTGCGGCAGGGGCGGAATGTGACCATCATCAATGCCCGCGCTCAGATCGACGGGAAAGTCGCCGCTATGGCAACGTTCTCCTTTGGTCATGCTCAGGATAGCCATGTCGCGTTTGACCGCCCGGCTAAACCTGCGGAAGAACCTGAAGACACGGGGCCTTATTTCCCGCCAGATTTGCCCAGACCTCCTATCCCGTTCCTTCAAAACTTCGATGTCCGGCTGGTTGAAGGCGCATTGCCGTTCTCGGGTGCTGAGAAAGGATATCTGCGTCTTTGGGCGCGACACAATGATCCGCGCATGTGGGATCGGATGGAAGGGTTAATTTCGGTTGCCGATCTGCCGCCACCTGCAATCTATCCAACGCTAAAGAAACCGGGTCCAAACTCGTCAATGAATTGGATTTTCAATGTGTTGGACGAGGATATTCAAACGCGTGACGGGTGGTTCTTGCTGGAGCATCAACTGACCGCCGGGCGCGATGGCTACAGCTCACAGGTCATGCGGGTCTGGAACACCGAGGGTGATCTGCTGGTCGACGGAATGCAGTCTGTGATTATCTTCGTCTAACAAAAAAGCCCCGGTGCGGACCGGGGCTTTTGACGTTTTCAGGCAGGGATCAGCCCAGCAGGTCTTTGACCTTCGCAACTGTCGCCTCGGCCGTGATGCCGAAATGCTTGTACAACTCACCCGCAGGGGCCGATGCGCCAAAGCTGGACATGCCAATGAAGCCCGCCTTGGCTTCGCGGCCACGTTCGCCCAGCAGCCAGCGATCCCAACCACCGGCACGTACGGCGGCTTCGATACCGACGCGGACGGCACCGGCAGGCAATACGCGCTTGCGGTAGGCTTCGTCTTGCTGCGCAAACAGTTCCATGCAGGGCATGGAGACGACGCGTGTGCCGATACCTTCGGCCTCAAGCATCGCTTTGGCTTCCATCGCTAGCGAAACCTCGGACCCGGTGGCGATCAGAATGGCCTGACGTTTGTCTTCGGCTTCGGCCAGAACGTAAGCGCCTTGGGCGGTCAGGTTCTTGGCTTTGTGATCCTTGCGCACGGTCGGCACGCCCTGACGGGTCAGCGACAGGACAGAAGGGCTGTCCTTGAAGGTCAGCGCCAGTTCCCAGGCTTCAGCGGTCTCAACGGTGTCGGCGGGGCGGAACACATAGGTGTTCGGCGTCGCGCGGCTGATCGCCAGATGCTCGACCGGCTGGTGGGTCGGGCCGTCTTCACCCAGACCGATCGAGTCATGGGTCATCACGAAGACTGACGGGATTTTCATCAGCGCGGCCAGACGCATGGATGGGCGCGCATAGTCGGTGAAGGCCATGAAGGTCCCGCCATAGGGGCGGATGCCGCCATGCAGCGCCATGCCGTTCATCGCAGCGGCCATACCGTGTTCGCGGATACCGTAATGGATGTAACGACCCTTGCGGTTTTCGGGAAGGAATACACCCATGTCAGCCGATTTGGTGTTGTTCGAGCCGGTCAGGTCGGCCGAGCCGCCAACGGTCTCGGTCATGATCGGGTTCACAACGTTCAGAACCTTTTCAGACGAGGCACGAGTGGCCAGTTTCGGTTGGCCTTCCGACATTTGTTTCTTGAACGAACGGATGGCCCCGGCCAGCTTTTTGGGCGCTTCAAACGCATAGGCGCGGTTGAATTCGGCCTGCTTGCGTTCGGAAAGCTGCGCGAAACGCTCTTCCCAAGCGGTACGCTCGGTGGCCCCACGAGCACCAATGGCTTCCCATGCAGATTTCACATTGGCCGGGATTTCGAACGCATCATGCGGCCAGTCATAGGCTGCCTTTGCCGCCTTTAGCTGATCCTGATCCGTCAGTGCACCGTGACCTTTTGAGGTATCCTGCGCCGCGTGACCCAGTGCGATATGGCTTTCGCACGCGATCATCGTCGGCTTTTTCGACGTTTTTGCCTTGGCGATGGCCGCGTCAATCGCCTCGGGGTCGTGCCCGTCAATCTCAATCACCTGCCAGCCCGAAGCGGCAAAGCGTTTCACCTGATCGGTGCGGTCGGCGATATCGACGGTGCCATCGATGGTGATGTTGTTGTTGTCCCAGAAGACGATCAGCTTGCCCAGTTCGTGGCGACCGGCCAGAGTGATCGCCTCTTGGCTGACGCCTTCCATCAGGCAGCCGTCGCCTGCGATGACATAGGTATAGTGATCGACGACCTTCTTGCCGTAGTGGGCGCGCTGGATTTCCTCGGCAATGGCAAAACCCACAGCGTTCGAAATGCCCTGACCCAGCGGGCCGGTGGTGGTTTCGACACCGTTGATCAGAAAGTTTTCCGGGTGGCCCGCAGTTTTGGCACCCAACTGGCGGAAATTCTTGATCTCATCCAATGTCACATCCGCGTGGCCGGTGAGATAGAGCAGCGAATAGACCAGCATTGAGCCGTGACCGGCGGACAGGATGAACCGGTCGCGGTCGGGCCAGCCGGGGTTTGCGGCGTCGAATTTCAGGTGCTTTTCGAACAGTACGGTCGCAACATCGGCCATGCCCATCGGCATACCGGAATGGCCGGAATTTGCGGCGGCGACGGCGTCAAGGGTCAGGGTGCGGATGGCCGCAGCTTTGTCCCAGTGTTCGGGGTTTGCATTGCGCAGCGCAGTCAGGTCCACGGGCGTTGTTCCTTCGGATTACAAGCAGATTGCGCGCTCAATAACATCCACCCCTCAAAGTGCAAGCAGAACTGGGTTTTGCACAAGGTTTATGCTTCAACAGCGCGGTCCAAGTTGTTGAAACCAAACAGTGGGTATTTTCCGTCGCATTCCGTTAGACTAGGCGCAGGCGGGGGTGAAGTTGATTCGGATCACCCTGTAACAGAACGAACCTTGATAAAGAGGTGACAGGGGCATGAGCCAGATCGAGGAATTACAGCATCGCATCATCGCCGCGATGGAGCGTATCGGCGCAGGTGTCGACGCCATGCAGCACGCGGCCCCCGGCAGCGAACCGGCCGATGATAGCCTGAAAACCGCGCTTGATGAGGAGCGCGTTGCCAATGCCCAGTTGCAGGAGCGGCTGAAGTCCCTGAAAGAACGTCATGATCAGGAAATGGACGGTCTGCGCGCTGAGTTGGATCAGGCGCAGGCTTCGTCTGGTGACAACGCAGAGGTTGAGGGGCTGCGCGAACAGCTAGCGGAAGCATCGACCAAGCTTGCAAGCGTTGAGGCAGCCCGGTTGGAACTGGCCGAGGCCAAAGAGGCGCTGGAGAATTCGGAAGAACTTGATGCATTGAAGACTGAGAATGCGCAGCTTCGATCTGAAATGGATATGCTTGCCGACACAGCGCCGGTTCAAGCAGAATTGGATGAGTTGCGTGGGCTAGTAGAGCAATCCAAGCAGATTGAGGCGGAAAACAGCCGGTTGCGGTCGGAACTTGCCGATACCGAACGGCTGGAAGACCTGAGCGCCGAGCTTGATATGCTGCGTGCCGAACGCGCCAGCCATGGGGCGGCGATGTCGCGCCTGGACAGCGATTTGCAGCGGATGCGGAAGGCGAACGCGGCGCTTCAAAGTGCGATTGATGAGCTGCGCGCGGCGGCAGAGCAGGGGCAGCCCGTTGCCGAACTGCTGGATCAGGTCACCGCCGCCGAATTGGAGGCCACCCGCGCAAAACAGGCTTCGGATGCATCCGAAGCGCATGCCATTCTGGCCCGACTTGAGCCGTTGCTCAGCAAGGCGGAACTGGCAGAAGGTGAGGTAGAATAATGCCCGAAGTGACCATTCATATCGGCGGACGTGGTTTCGAAGTGTCTTGCCAGGACGGGGAAGAGGCGTTTCTGCACACTGCCGCCAAGATGCTGGATGACGAAGCGCAGGTTCTGTCAGATCAGATTGGCCGGATGCCCGAGGCGCGGATGCTGTTGATGGCGGGCTTGATGCTGGCCGACAAAACCGCCGCTACGGATGACAAGGTCAAAGTTTTGGAAAGCAAACTGGCCGAGGTTGAGGCCGAGTTGAATACGCTGCGCGCAGCACCTGCGCCAGAACCGGAACGGGTTGAGGTGGCCGTGGTGCCCCCGTCAGTAACTGACACATTGGCTGAACTGGCCGCACGGGCCGAGGCTTTGGCATCCGTGATCGAGGAGAAGAAATCCCAATGACCATGATGCGATCCTTGGCCTGTACCGCCGTTCTGGCCCTGTCTGCATCCGTTGCATCCGCAGACATCGACATTCTGACCGTAAGCTTCACCTGTGAAAATGGCGTGCCACTGCCCGTGACCTACTTTAACGCGGCAGACGGGTCGGGCGCGGCGGCGACGATTTTGGACAACACCCTTGTCTCGATGCGTCAGGTCGAAAGCGGATCGGGCATTCGGTATGAATCCGTGGACACCAACGGAACCTATATTCTGCGATCAAAAGGGTGGGATGCCAGCGTAAGCTACGCGGCGGCCTCAGGTGCCGCCGACGAGCAGGTCATCTATCAGAATTGCTCCAGCCGCTAAGGCCGGGTCAGGCGTTCGCTTCGCGGATTTTGTCTGCAGCGTCTTTGTTGTAGCCAACACCGTTTTCGTCAAACAGCGTGTCCAGTTCACCGGACAGGGTCATCTCGGTGATGATATCGCAGCCACCGACAAATTCGCCTTTGACATAAAGCTGCGGCACGGTCGGCCAGTCAGAGTAATCTTTGATGCCCTGACGCACAGCCTCATCGGCCAGAACGTTCACATCGGCATACTCGACGCCCATATAGTTCAGCACACCTGCCACACGGGATGAGAAACCGCACTGAGGCATCTCTTTGGTGCCTTTCATATACAGCACAACGTCATTGGCTTTGACGGTTTCGTCGATCTGGGATTTCACGTCGGTCATTTCGCGTTTCCTTTGCTCTTCGGCATCATCGCTTTGGCGTAGTCTTGTGGGTCTTTGGGGACGCGGTACTGAGTGGAGTGTCCGCCTCCTGACCCGCCTGAGTCATAATTTGCATGAATGGTGCGATATCCGATTCCCGGAAGGGAACCTCGCTTCGATTTGGGCTCATTCTTGGAACGGCTCCATGCCAAAAGCGCTGTTATCGAGATAACGACAAAACCGCCCAATATGATGCCCAACCCAAGGTCCATCTCTGCCTTTAAACTACCAAGATTCTAGTCGCGTCCATTGATACGCTCCAATCGTTCATTTTCAGCCTGTATTTTGTTCACGAGGTCGATATCTGTCGCCTCCATACCAAGGGGGGGCTTGCCATCCTGTTTGGGAACGCGCCAGCGTACAATAGCAGCGAGCAGGTCCCAGAACGTCGTCTTCACTCAGGCACCTTGGTGGTCAAAGCCAGTGCGTGCAGCTCCCCATCCGGGCCGTCCATCTTGCCTTTCAATGCCGCGTAAACGGCCCGTTGCTGTTGCACCCGGTTTTTGCCCCGAAAACTTTCATCCACGACCATGGCGGACATATGCACGCCATCGCTGCCGCCAACCTGAATTTCCGCATTCGGAAAGCTCTCGCGCAGCAGGGTTTCAATTTCGTGGGCGCTCATCGGCATGTAGGTTACTCCTGAAAGTCTTTCCCAAGATGTAGAGCGATGGACGGGGGCGTGCAAGATGGCACGGATCGCCCAAGACGCTAAATCCTGCGCCACGAAAGCGCAGGAGTGCATTAGGCTGGTTCGCGTTGTTCGCGTGTGATCAGGCGACGGCCGCCTCAAAGCTGCTGCGGAATGTGTTCTGCAAGTCGGTTAAAGCTGCTTCAGAACCGCCGATCTTCACAGTGTCGCCAGCGAAGCGGCCAACCGAGACCAGCGGCACACCGGCCTGACCGGCCGCAATCATCAGAGCTTCGGCCTGATCAAAGTTGCAAGCCACCAGATAGCGGGCCTGATCTTCGCCAAACAGGAATTCGGTCGGGGCCTCATCGAGATGCACACCAACGCCAGCGGCCTCGGCCAATTCGAACGCCGCCAGTGCAAGGCCGCCATCGCCCAGATCGGTGCAGGCTTTGATCATATCGCGGTTGGCGCGAATGAAATCGCCGTTGCGCTTTTCTGCATCCAGATCGACATGAGGCGCGTCGCCATCTTCACGGTTGAACACCTCGGCCAGTAGGGCGGATTGGCCCAGATGGCCTAGGGTTTCGCCAATCACCAGTGCCACATGGCCCTCACGAACCTCGTTGCCGATGATTTCATCGCTGTGGCTGAGCAAGCCAACCGCACCAATGGTCGGGGTCGGCAGGATCGCCTGTCCATCGGTCTCATTGTACAGCGAGACGTTCCCCGACACGATTGGCATATCCAGCGCGCCAACGGCTGCGCCGATGCCTTGAATGGCGCCGACGAACTGGCCCATGATCTCGGGCTTTTCGGGGTTGCCGAAATTTAGGTTGTCGGTGGTGGCCAGCGGTTTGGCCCCGACAGCGGTCAGGTTGCGATAGGCTTCGGCCACCGCTTGCTTGCCGCCCTCTACCGGGTTGGCGCGGACATAGCGTGGCGTCACGTCGCTGGTGAAAGCCAGTACCTTGTCGGTGCCGTGGACACGCACCATGCCCGCGCCCAGCCCGGGTGTGCGAGCGCTGTCGGCCATGACCATGGTGTCATATTGCTCATAAACCCATTGCTTGCTTGCGTAATTGGGCGAGGCGAGCAGGGCGCGCAGCCCGTCGATGGGGTCGATCTGAGGGACTTCGGCCAGGTCTTCGGCCTCGGGTGTCGCAACCCACGGACGGTCATATTCCGGCGCGGTTGAGGAGAGTTTCGACAGAACCAGATCGGCTTTGACCTCACCGTTATGCATGATCAGAAATCGGTCTTCGGCAATGGTTTCGCCAACGATGGCGAAATCCAGATCCCATTTTTCAAAAACGGCGCGGGCTTCGGCCTCAAGCTCGGGCTTGAGGACCATCAGCATGCGTTCCTGAGATTCCGACAGCATCATCTCGTACGCCGTCATGTTCTCTTCGCGCTGGGGGACGTTTTCCAGATCCAGACGCACGCCCAGACCGCCCTTGTCGCCCATTTCCACGGCAGAACAGGTCAGACCCGCCGCGCCCATATCCTGGATCGAGATCACTGCGCCGGTTTGCATCAGCTCCAGGGTCGCTTCCATTAGGCGCTTTTCGGTGAAGGGGTCGCCGACCTGTACGGTGGGGCGTTTTTCTTCGATGGTGTCGTCGAATTCGGCCGAGGCCATGGTCGCACCGCCAACGCCATCGCGCCCGGTTTTCGCGCCCAGATAGACGACGGGCATACCGACGCCGGAGGCGGCGGAGTAGAAAATCTTGTCGCTGTCGGCCAGACCGGCGGCAAATGCGTTCACAAGGCAATTGCCGTTATAGGCCGGGTGGAAGCGAACCTCGCCACCCACGCAGGGCACGCCGAAGCAGTTGCCGTAGCCGCCAATGCCTTCGACCACGCCGTTGACCAGCTGGCGGGTTTTGTGGTGGCTTGGCTCGCCAAAGGACAGCGCGTTCATCGAGGCAATCGGGCGCGCGCCCATTGTGAAAACGTCGCGCAGAATGCCGCCAACGCCGGTCGCCGCGCCCTGATAGGGTTCGATATATGACGGGTGGTTATGGCTCTCCATTTTGAAGACCACCGCCTGACCATCACCAATGTCAACCACACCAGCATTTTCGCCCGGTCCGCAAATGACCTGAGGGCCTTCGGTGGGAAGGGTGCGCAGCCATTTTTTGGAGGATTTGTATGAGCAATGCTCGTTCCACATGGCAGAAAAGATGCCCAGCTCGGTGAAGGTTGGCTCACGCCCGATGATCTCTAGGATCATGTCGTATTCCTCGGGCTTAAGCCCGTGTGCGGCAATCAAATCCGGTGTGATGGCTGGCTCTTGCATCCTGTATCCGTCCCCGAGATGGCAATGTCTGGCGCCTTTTAGGGGAAGCAGCCGCCGGGGGGAAGAGGAAAGGCGGCTCTGTCAATTGAGACAGGATTTTGAGTGTGTATGCGATGTCTGAAGAAAACAGGGGCCGCCTCATGGCGACCCTGAATTTGATCTTTGAATCACGGAATGATCCGCCGCTTATTTGGGCTGATCTTTCTGTTGCTGGGCCTGCTGAGCAACAGCTCCTGCCGCTGCGCCAATAGCAGTCTTTTGCTCGCCAGACAGGTCATCATTGTCATCCAGCCCGGGGATCGCAACGCGCACCTCGCGGCGGGCAAAGTCGATACCGTTTTCCTTGAACGACGCCTTGACCCGGTTGAAGATTTCCTTGCGCAGTGTGAACTGCTTGCCCGGTTTGGCCATGAATTTGCCGCGGATGATCATTCCCACATCGTCAAAATCGAACACACCTTGCGACTTGAATGGTTGCAGGAAACCATCCTTGTGGGTCTCGTCTTCCATCATCTCGGCACCGATCTTTTTGAAGATCTTCTTGACCTTGTTGGGGTCCGTATCGAACGGCACGGTGAATTTCAGCTTCATGATGACCCAGTCGCGGCTGTAATTGGTTAGTTTCTGAATCTCACCATAAGGAATGGTGTGCACTGGCCCACGGTGGTGGCGCAACTGCATCGAGCGGATCGAGATTTTCTCGACCGTACCCGTGGTGCCACCAACATCGACATACTCACCCACACGAAAAGCGTCGTCGATCAGGAAGAAAATCCCACCGACGATGTCGGAAACCAACTTCTGCGCGCCGAAACCGATGGCGAGGCCCAGGATACCAGCACCGGCCAGAAGCGGTGTGATATCCAGCCCAAGGGCCCCGAGGGCCAGAAGGGCGAAGATGACTGCAATCGCAACCTGTGCCGTCACGCGCAGCAGCGGCAGAACAGTTGCCAAACGAGAGCCGCCCGCGCCGCCACCTTCGCCGGCCTCTTCATCAGGGCTCTGCTCGGATGCGGTCATCTCTTTCGCCAAGCGGCGGTTGATCCAAAGCGAGACAACCTCATTCAAGATGTAACCTACTGCGGCGATAATGAAGAATTGGATGACACGACTGCCTTCTTCCCCACTGCCACCAGCGATTTCGCTGAGGTTCAGGTTCCAGGCGCGGGCAATCATCAGGATTACGAATATTACCGCCACAACGCGGCCAATCCGAATGTAGCTGCGCTTTGTGGATTTATACGCCTGTTCCGCTACAGGTCCATCGCCTAGCATTGGTGGTTGAAGGTGGCGGACCAAACCCCTGATCAATGTGTCGAGAGCCGGAGCGATCAACAACCAGAACATGGTCGTGAAATGCGCCCCCTGAACCAGCAGAGCCAGCGATGCGGGATTGCGCTGCGCCACCAGAAATTCGACCAGCAGCCAGGTCGCAGCCGAGACCGCAACGGCGAAGTAGGGGTAGTATTTTGCTACTTCCTCGTCGAACCTGGTGTGGTCCGGGTCAGTTCCCAGCATCATCTGCGACAGACCTTCGCGCGCTTTCCATGCGATCAGGCCAATATAAATGTGAATACCTGCGTTCAGCCAGAAACCGATACGCGTTTCATCACCCGTGATCCCGTTCAGCCGGTTAAAATGCAGCAGGAACAGAGTGAAACCGATCAGGATCAGCAGCCCGATCAGGTTGCGATGCAGGTACTTTGCCCAGTGATCTTCGATGTTGACCAGACGGTAATGCGGTTTGTTCGGGGCCAGAACAAAGCGCGAGGCGGCCGCACCAAGCCGCGGTACCCAGATCAAGTAGAACACAAACGGCGCCGCGTAAGTGATTTGCTCAGGTGTCAGAAGCCCACGCCCAACCGCACGGATGACCACATAAAACACCACAAGTCCAGCGATCTCGCGACAGAAGCGACCGAAAAGATATCGGACGGCGCCCCAAAGATCACCTTCGGATTCAGCCTCGGTTTGAACATGCCAGCGGCGTGTCAGGATCTCGAACAGTTTTTCGGCGATCAAGCCCACAACCAGAACGCTGGCAACCAACCCCATCAAGACCAATGCACCGTATGAAGTGAAAGTGGCCACAAAATTCTTGATGGCGGTCGCTTGCGCGCTGAAGAGATTGGGGACGGTGGTTATGACATGTGTCCAAGAGGTGACCATTTCGGTCCAGACTTCATTAAGCTCGGTAATTGGATCCTCGCGATCCTCTGCAGCGGCTGCGTTTTTCTCGGCCACCGCGTCCAGACGCTCCAACAGAATCGAGCGGACCTGGTCATCTGACATGCGTGCAACGAGATCATCCACTTGTTCCGGTGTAAGGTCTTCCGGGATTGTCACGCTGGTCGACGTTTCGCTCGAAGTGGTCCCTGGTACCTGTGCATGAAGCGGCAGGGTCAGGAACATGACAGATACTAGCGCCAAAATCAGGCGGAGTGGGTGGAGCATGAATTTTCCCTCGATCTTAGAAATTCGATCATTTTTTAGTGATCTTAAGGCGCACCCGCCTGTTTTCCCAGACTTATTCGCGCCTTGAGGGATGCAAATGTCGGAAAACCAAAAAAAAGGCCGAGCACTAAGCTCGGCCGTAGTCCAACAGGGAGGTATGAAGATGATGAGCGTTTCAGCATCACCGCCTTCGAGAGTTCATTTAGGTGGCAGTTTGTGAACGTTCAAGGAATAACAGCGTGTAGATTGGTCATGTCCGATATGCTGTCAGTGCATATCTAAAGTTTACCCATTCTTTTCATTTGCTTACGCTGTTCAATGATCTCATCTTGAACGAAATCACGGAAGGCTGCGACACGTTTGGAGTGACGCAATTCTTCCGGATATGCCAAATAGACGGGGACATCGGCAGTTTCGATATCGGAAAGAACCGGCAGCAAATGCGGGAAGTCCTGGGTCACGTAGTCAGGTAGAACACCAATTCCCAGATTGTGCAAAACGCCCTGAAGCACCCCAAAATAGTTGTTCACCGTCAAAAGTGACCCCGGATTGTAGGTCATCAGGTGCCGCACCATCGAGGCACTTGCGCCCACCTGAGGGGCTGCGGGTGTTTGACAGATCAGGCGATGATCCTTGATGTCCTCAAGCGTATTCAACATCCCGCCATGCGTTTCGATGTATTCCTGCGTTGCATACAGCATCATCTGAACGGTCATAAGGCGTTTGCGTACCAAATCAGCTTGGCTGGGCTCTTTCATGCGAATGGCCACGTCTGCTTCGCGCATGGGCAAGTCCAGCACACGTTCTTCCAACATCAGGTCGATGTTCAGATCGGGATATTCCTCATAAAGCTTGGGTAGGCGCGGGGCGAGCCACAATGTGCCAAAGCCAAAGGTCGTGGTGACGCGTAAAACGCCAAAAACTTCTTCTTCGCTGTCGCGGATACGGGCAGCTGCTGTATCAAGTCGTTTGGACATGGCCGAGGTGGCGTCAAACAGCAACTCACCCTGTTCGGTCAGGATCAAGCCGCGAGCATGGCGGTGAAAAAGGGTCGCGTCGAGTGATTCTTCCAAAGCGCGGATTTGGCGGCTCACGGCGGATTGAGACAAATTGAGCTTGTCGCCTGCATGGGTCAGGCTGCCCGCGTCCGCAACTGCGTGAAATATTCTAAGCTTGTCCCAATCCATCGCCGCAACTTTCGTTATCCTCGGGAAGACCTATATGAAATAGGTAACAAGTTCCACAAACAAACCACGAAATGCTTAGGTTTCAGTGGATAAACTCTATACAGGTCAGCAATTGTGACCTAATATGCGCGAAGATAAAGCACACTGATCTGACGAAGGGAGACGTCTGATGAGTCAGCCACAGATTTCGCTGAATGACCGGTTTGATCTTGAGAAATCACCTGTTCTTTTGAACGGGACGCAGGCGCTTGTGCGGCTGATGTTGATGCAGAAGGCGCGCGATCAGCAAACGGGCTTAAATACAGCAGGTCTGGTGACCGGGTATCGTGGCTCGCCGCTCGGGGCGGTCGATCAGCAGATGATGCGCGCGCAAAATTACCTGACCCAGAGCGATGTGACTTTTCAATTCGGATTGAACGAGGATCTGGCCGCGACTGCGCTCTGGGGCAGTCAGCAGGCAGGTCTGCGTGGTGATGGCAAATACGATGGGGTTTTTGGCCTTTGGTATGGCAAGGGTCCGGGCGTTGACCGGTCCGGCGACGTGATGCGCCACGCGAATATGGCGGGCACAGCGCAGCATGGTGGCGTTCTGATGGCCATGGGTGATGACCACACGGGCGAAAGCTCGACCGTGTTGCACCAATCGGAATGGTCGCTGGTCGATATGTATATGCCGGTGGTCAGCCCGGCGGGCGTTCAGGAAATTCTGGACTACGGCATCTATGGCTTTGCGCTTAGCCGTTTTGCGGGTGTCTGGGTCGGGTTGAAGACCATGAAAGACACGATTGAGGTCACCTCGGTTGTGGATGGCAGGCCGGATCGGATGCAACTGGTCATGCCTGATTTTGACATGCCCGAGGGTGGGTTGAACATCAGGCTGGGCGATACACCGCATCTGCAAGAGGCACGGGTCATTGATTACAAACGCTTTGCGGCTGAAATGTTCTGCAGGGCCAACAAGCTGGACAAACGGGTCTGGGGTAAACCCGGTGCCAAGGTCGGATTCGTCGCGGCAGGCAAAAACTGGCTGGACCTGACCCATGCGCTGTCGCTGTTGAGTATCGATGAAGCAGAAGCGGAGCGTCTGGGCATTACGACCTACAAAATCGGTCAAACCTTCCCACTGGATATGACCAGTTTCCATGAATGGGCAGAGGGGCTGGACCTGATTGTGATCGTTGAAGAAAAACGAAAACTGATCGAGGTTCAGGTTAAAGAGGCCATCTTTGACGACCGTCGCGGTCGCCGGGTTTATGGCTGGTACAAAGGCGGTGCGGGCGCGCTGCATCGGGAAGAATTGTTCCCGACCCGCGATGCGCTTGATCCGATCATGATTGCCGAGAAGCTGGGCGAGATTTTGATCGAAGAAGGCCGCGACACAGACGGGGTGCGTGCCGGTCTATCAAAACTGTCCGAGGCGCGCCGAGCGGACAACGCACAAGAAATCGCAACACGTCTGCCGTATTTCTGTTCGGGCTGCCCGCATAATAGCTCGACCAAAGTACCTGAGGGCAGCCGGGCTTATGCCGGCATCGGTTGCCATTACATGGTGCAGTGGATGGATCGCGAGACGACTGGTTTCACCCAAATGGGGGGCGAGGGCGCGAACTGGATCGGTGAAGCACCGTTTTCGACCACCGAACACGTGTTTCAGAACCTGGGCGACGGAACGTATAACCATTCGGGCGTCCAGGCGATCCGCGCGGCGCTGTCGGCGGGGACGAACATGACATTCAAGATCCTGTTCAACGACGCGGTCGCCATGACCGGTGGGCAGGGGAACGAGGGTGATCTGACCGCCGAGCGGATCGTGGCCGAGGTAAAGGCCATGGGCGTTCAGCATGTCGCACTTGTCTATGATGAAAAGGAAGACGTGAACCTGAGCGCGTTGCCTGCGGGCGTGGAAAGCTTTGAACGCGCAGAGTTGATGAAGGTTCAAGACCGTTTTCGCGAGATAGAAGGTGTCTCCGTCATCGTCTACGTGCAGACCTGTGCTGCCGAGAAACGTCGCAGGCGGAAGCGCGGCGAGTTTCCGGACCCGGATAAACGCGTGTTCATTAACACCGATATCTGCGAGGGTTGCGGTGATTGCGGGGTGCAATCCAACTGCGTCTCGATCGTGCCGAAAGAGACCGAATTGGGCCGCAAACGTGCGATTGACCAATCCAGCTGTAACAAGGACTTCTCGTGTTTGAACGGGTTCTGCCCGTCTTTCGTCACGCTGGAAGGTGCGAAAATCCGGAAAGAAGCAACGAAGCAGCTTGATCTACCCGATCTGCCAATGCCGAAGCTGCCCGAAATCAACGGGACCCATAACGTCGTCATCACTGGTGTTGGCGGCACGGGTGTTGTCACGCTTGGGGCCGTTTTGGCGCAGGCTGCGCAAATCGACGGCAAAGGCGCCGGCATGATGGAGATGGCAGGGCTCGCCCAGAAAGGCGGCGCTGTGCATATCCATTGCCGTCTGGCCAACAGGCCCGAGGATATCAGTGCCATTCGTGTGGCCACGGGCGAGGCGCATGCGCTGATTGGCGGCGATCTGGTTGTCTCTGCCGGGGCCAAGACGCTGGGCCTGACACGGGCAGGGCAAACCGGCGCCGTGGTGAACAACCACGAAACGGTGACAGGTGATTTCACCCGCGATACCGAGTTCCGTATCCCCAGCGATCAATTGGAAATGGCGTTGCAGGCACGTCTTAAGGATGGGGTGAGCCTGTTTGACGCGACCGATCTGGCAAAAACCGTTATGGGGGACTCGATTTACTCAAACATGATGGTGTTCGGGGCCGCTTGGCAGCGGGGCATCTTGCCCGTCAGCCATTCGGCCATTATGGCTGCGATCGAACTGAACGGCACCGCGGTTGAACGCAACAAACGCGCTTTTGATTTTGGCCGATGGGCGGTTCTGTTTCCGGCAGAGGCACAGGCGGTGCTGGCACCGTCTGTTGCTGAGTTGCCAAAGACTCTGGATCAAATGATCGATTTCAGGGCCCAGCATCTGACCGATTACCAATCGGCCCGTCTGGGCAAACGCTACCGTAAGCTGGTCGATGACATTCAGGATGAAACGGTGCGTGAAGCCGTGGCGAAAGGCTATCATAAGCTGTTGTCCTACAAGGATGAATATGAAGTTGCACGGTTGTTGCTGAGCAGTCGCGACAAGGCCATGGCAGAGTTTGACGGCGATTTCAAAATGACCTTCCACCTGGCGCCTCCGATCCTGGGCGGGGTGGATGGCAATGGCAGACCCCGCAAACGTGCCTTTGGCGAATGGATGATGGGGCCACTGAAATTGTTGGCCCGGATGAAAACGCTGCGCGGCACGCCGCTGGATATCTTTGGCTATACCGCTGAACGACGGATGGAGCGTGCGCTGATCAAGCAATATGAAAGTGACATGAAACAGGTTCTGCCTCTGCTATCGCAGGACACGCACGACGCCATTGCAGCCTTGGCGCATTTACCGCTGGAAATCCGAGGTTTCGGCCCTGTTTTGCTGGAAAATGAGGCCAAAGCTGCAAAACGACGCGAAGAATTGCTGGCAAGCATCCGCAGCGGAGGCCCCGAATTGCGCGCTGCGGCGGAATGAGGCGTCACAAATCTGTCACAAGAGCTAGGCAAAAGTGTCGCTTAATTTATAATGCAGGCGAAATACCGGAGATCTTAGATGCCCTCGCGCCGTCATGCTGTTCGTGACATTTCCTATGCCCATTCTGCCGAAACCAAGGGTGGCCGGATGGTTATCAAGCTTATGGAAAACACAACTGGTCGGATCCGCCTGATCAAACGTGCGGATGGGTACGAAAAAGACGTCGCCAGCGGGCGTGACTTCTGGGCCGTTATGGTTGAACGCTACGGTCTGACCTTGGATGTTGTTGGTGGGGCGTTGTCGAACATCCCCAAAGACGGTCCACTGATCCTGATTGCAAACCATCCCTATGGCATCCTAGACGGATTGATGATGGGGCACATGCTGTCCGAGATGCGCGGCGATTTTCGCATCCTAGCGCATCGGGTGTTTCGCAAAGCCGAAGAGCTGAACCGCATTATCCTGCCGATCTCATTCGATGAGACGAAAGAGGCGATGAAGCTGAACCTAGAAACCCGAAAAACCGCGCTGAACTATCTGAGCGATGGCGGGGCGATTGGCATTTTCCCGGGCGGGACGGTAAGCACGGCAGTCAACCCGTTTGCCTATCCGATGGATCCGGGCTGGCGCGGGTTCACCGCGCGGATGGTGGCCAAATCAAATGCGACCGTGGTGCCGGTGTTCTTTGACGGCCACACCTCGCGCCTGTTCCAGATCGCCAGCCATTTACACAACACGTTGCGCATGGGGCTTTTGATCAAAGAGTTCAAGAAACGCGTCGATACCCCGGTAAAAGTGGTAATTGGCGAACCCATCGGGCGTGATGTTCTAGACCCGCTTGGCAAGGATACGCGCAAGATGATGGATTTCCTGCGCAAAGCCACGTATGAGCTGTCTCCGAAGCCGTTGAAGTCTTATGACTACGGCTATGAATTCGAGGAACGGCATCGCGCCTGAAGGGGCAAATGGCAGTAGGCATCTTTGATTCCGGTTTGGGCGGTCTGACCGTCTTGAACGCCGCGCAGAAACACCTGCCGGACGTTGATTTCCTGTATTATGCGGACAGTGCGCATGCGCCTTATGGCGTGCGCGATTCCGACGATATCTATGAGTTGACCCGTAAGGCGGTGCACGATCTGTGGGATCGCGGCTGCAATCTGGTGATTCTGGCCTGCAATACCGCAAGTGCGGCGGCGCTGCGGCGGATGCAGGAGGCCGGTGTGCCCGAGGGCAAGCGGGTTCTGGGCGTCTTTGTGCCCCTGATCGAGGCGTTGACAGAACGGCAATGGGGCGACAACTCACCCCCGCGGGAAGTGGCGGTTAAGCATGTGGCGCTGTTTGCCACACCTGCCACCGTCTCCAGTCGGGCCTTTCAGCGGGAACTGGCGTTCCGCGCGATTGGTGTCGATGTCGAAGCACAGGCCTGCGGCGGTGTGGTCGACGCCATCGAAGATGGCGATATGATCCTGGCCGAAGCGCTGGTGCGCAGCCACGTGGACGCTCTGAAACGGAAAATGCCAGAGCCTCAGGCCGCTATTCTGGGCTGTACACATTATCCGCTTATGGCCCAAACCTTTCAGGCGGCTTTGGGCCCGGAGGTACAGGTGTTCAGCCAGGGTGATCTGGTTGCCGAAAGCCTGGCGGACTATCTGCAGCGCCACCCCAATATGCTGGGCGAGGGCGGCGGCGGGTTCCTGACCACGGGTAAGCCCGGGTTTGTCAGCGACCGGGCCACACAATTCCTCCGACGACAAATCACGTTCGAGGCGGCCTGACTTAGGTCAAGGCGCATCCTTTTCGAAATTCTGAATATAAAGACCGTCACATCGGCGGTCACATCTCGTGACACATGTAAAGAAGAGGTCTGATATGACCCATAAAATCGCAATTCTGGGCGCCTCGGGCTATACTGGCGCTGAACTGGTGCGGCTGATTGCCGAGCACCCGAATATGGACATCGTTGCCCTGGCCGCCGAGCGCAAAGCCGGGCTGTCTATGGCGCAGGTTTTTCCGCATCTGCGCCATATGGACCTGCCGGATCTGTGCAAAATCTCGGAAATCGATTTCTCGCAGATTGATCTGTGTTTCTGCGCCTTGCCACATAAGACCAGTCAGGAGGTGATCCGGGATCTGCCAAAAAACCTGAAGATCATCGACTTGTCTGCAGATTTCCGGCTGCAGGACCCGGATGAGTATGAGAAATGGTACGGTAACCCGCACAGTGCTTTGGAGCAGCAGGAAGAGGCTGTTTATGGTCTGACCGAGTTCTACCGGGACGACATCCGCACTGCGCGGCTGGTCGCTGGCACGGGTTGCAACGCGGCAACCGGGCAATATGTGCTGCGGCCGCTGATCAGCGCCGAAGTGATTGATCTGGACGATATCGTTCTGGACCTGAAATGCGCGGTGTCGGGGGCAGGGCGCTCGCTCAAGGAAAACCTATTGCATGCGGAGTTGAGCGAGGGTGCAAATGCCTATGCTATCGGAGGCACGCATCGGCATCTGGGGGAGTTCGATCAGGAGTTTTCCAGACTTGCTGGCCGGACCGTGCATATACAATTTACACCCCACCTGATCCCGGCCAACCGAGGTATTCTTGCGACCAGCTACCTAAAGGGCGATCCGCAAAGCGTCTATGAAACGCTTGTGAAGGCCTATGCGGACGAGCCCTTCATCGAAGTGCTGCCAATGGGCGAGGCCCCATCGACCCACCATGTGCGCGGTTCGAATTTCTGCCATATCGGCGTGGTGGCGGATCGGATCGAGCGGCGCGCGATCGTGGTTGCGGCACTGGATAACCTGACAAAAGGTAGCAGCGGTCAGGCCTTGCAGAACGCCAATCTGATGTTAGGTGAGGACGAAACCAAAGGCCTGATGATGGCCCCGCTTTTCCCGTGAGGACGGTATGAAATCGCTCAAGAAACGTCGTCGGATACAGGTTATTCTGGTCGCGGTGGTTGCTTTGGCGGCCTCAACGGCGTTGATTGGGTGGGCCTTGCAGGATGGGATCAATTTCTTCCGATCCCCCAGCGAAGTGATTGCCGAGCCGCCCGAGCCTACGGAAGTTTTCCGGATTGGCGGCCTGGTCGCGGAAGGCTCGATCCAGCGTGGGCAGGGCGAGACTGTTCGTTTTGTCGTGACCGATGGTGGCGAAAGCGTGCCGGTGGCCTTTACCGGTGTATTGCCCGATCTGTTTTCGGAAAACCAGGGCATGGTCGGGACCGGGCGTTACGTGAACGGTGTGTTTGAAGCGACTGAAATCCTGGCCAAACATGACGAGACCTATATGCCGAAAGAGGTGATGGACGCGCTGAAAGAACAAGGCGTTTATCAAGAGCCAAGCGAAGGCTAAACGCAGCGCTGCTGCGTGCCCCCGGCGGAGGTATTTTTGAACAGAAGAACAAGGGGCGTTGCGCGCGAAGGGCGGGCAGCGCCCTGTGTTGTTTGAGGATATTAAGCTTACTGATGGACCGTTTCACCTGACAGAGCATTCGGGGGACGACATGCAGACGGTTCGGGATATAGCGACAGAGATTGTGGCGCGCGAAGGTGGATTTGTGGATGATCCGGATGATCCAGGTGGTGCTACGAATTTTGGTGTGACCATCTACACCATGCGGCGGTTGGGACTTGATCTGACGGGTGACGGGCACATTGACACGAGCGATGTGCGCGCGCTGAGCAAGCGGCAGGCGATTGACATTTTTGTGCGGCATTACTTTGAAAAACCTCGGATTTCAGCGTTGCCCGTGGTGCTGCACGCGTCGGTTTTTGACATGTATGTCAATGCGGGCAGCCAGGCCGTGAAAATCCTGCAGCGTTTGCTGCGCGAGATGGGGTTTGACGTCTCAGTGGACGGCGTGATCGGGCCGCAGACCACTCGCGCCTGCGCGCAGGCGGCCCTGCCGGGGGAGGTAGCCTTGCGCGATGCATATGGGGTGGCGCGACGGAACTACTATTTTCGCTTGGCCGATCGCAGGCCTGCCTCGCGCAAATATGCGCGTGGCCGTGCGGGAGGCAAAGGGGGGTGGATCAAACGCGCCGAGGAGTTCCTTTCTTCGAAGTACCACCTGACCGACGCGCAGTTTGAGGAAAGGGTCGCAGCATGGGGCTGATATCGGGCATTCTGGGTTTTCTGTTTGGTGGCGGGCGCAATGTTGTGCGTGAAACGGCAGAGGTTTTTCGGGAAAACGCCGAAGAGGGTGCGCAGCGGGCATTGACGGTTCAAAGCCTGGCGATGGCGCAGTTCGGGGCCGAGTTTCAGGGGCCGCGTAAGGGCGGTTTTGACCGATTCATGGATGGTTTGAACCGTTTACCCCGCCCAGCGCTGGCTTTGGGGACATTGGGTTTGTTTGTGGCCGCGATGATCGATCCCTTGTGGTTTGCCGCCCGTATGCAGGGCATTGCACTGGTGCCGGAACCGCTTTGGTGGCTTTTGGGTGTGATCGTTTCGTTCTATTTCGGCGCGCGCCATCAGGCCAAGGCACAGGAGTTGCAGCGTGAGATTTCGGATACGATGATGCGTGCACCCAAGGTGCTGGCCAATTTGCGCAGCCTGGCTCAGATGCGCAGTGACAGCCCTGGCATTGCTGATCCGGGCCCGGATGCGGGTTTGCAGATTGAGGTCGCACAAGTGGATGACAATCCGGCCTTGACCGAATGGAAACGGCTGAGGCACGCCTGAGCCGCGACACTATGTTCGGAAGAATTTGGCGAAAGTTATTGGCGCACCATGTAGCTGGGCGGTATATCCTGAGGCATGATTACAGAGCTTGGTCACTTCGCCCTCATCCTCGCATTTATGATTGCCATCGTTCAAAGCGTGGTCCCTCTGATCGGGGCCGCGAAACGCTGGACCGGATGGATGGTCTTTGCCGAACCTGCGGCGATCTCCCAATTTTTGCTGACGGCGTTTTCCTTTGGGGCGCTGGTCTGGGCATTTACGACTTCGGACTTCTCGCTTCGGATCGTGGTGGAAAACAGTCATTCGGCGAAACCGATGATCTACAAGATCAGCGGAACCTGGGGCAACCACGAAGGATCGATGCTGTTATGGGTTCTGATCGTGACCTTGTTCGGGGCCATGGCGGCGCTGTTTGGCGGCGGGCTGCCACCTACCTTGAAAGCGCGTGTTCTGGCGGTTCAATCGGCCGTCGCCGTAGCGTTTTTTGCGTTTATTCTGTTTACATCGAACCCATTTGATCGGCTGGCAGTTGCGCCATTTGATGGGCGTGATCTAAACCCGCTGTTGCAGGACCCCGGCTTGGCGTTTCACCCGCCGTTTCTGTATCTGGGATATGTGGGCCTGAGCATGTCGTTCAGCTTTGCCGTTGCAGCGTTGATCGAAGGTCGGGTTGATGCGGCCTGGGGTCGTTGGGTGCGGCCCTGGACACTGGCGGCCTGGGTGTTTCTGACGATAGGTATCGCACTTGGATCCTGGTGGGCCTATTACGAGCTGGGCTGGGGCGGGTTCTGGTTCTGGGACCCGGTTGAAAACGCCTCGTTCATGCCCTGGTTGCTGGCGGCAGCATTGTTGCATTCGGCCATCGTTGTTGAAAAACGTGAAGCGTTGAAAAGCTGGACCATTCTTCTGGCGATCATCGCCTTTGGATTCTCGCTAATCGGAACATTCATTGTCCGTTCGGGGCTTCTGACATCGGTCCACGCCTTTGCCACCGACCCGGAACGGGGTGTGTTCATTCTGATGATTCTGGTCTTTTTCACCGGCGGTGCGCTAACCCTGTTCGCGGCCCGCGCCCAGACGATGGAGGCCAAGGGC
This sequence comes from Ruegeria sp. H3, assembly GCF_056533095.1. Taxonomy (NCBI): domain Bacteria; kingdom Pseudomonadati; phylum Pseudomonadota; class Alphaproteobacteria; order Rhodobacterales; family Roseobacteraceae; genus Ruegeria; species Ruegeria sp. H3. Next base: position 57,337 of record NZ_JBQFOD010000001.1, read on the forward strand.
GTGTTTGGCGTCGTCAGCCGCGAAAGCGCGCTGGTCGTGAATAATGTCCTGCTGGCGGTAAGTTGTTTCGTGGTCTTCGTGGGAACGATGTGGCCGATGGTGGCCGAGATGATGTTTGACCGGACGCTTTCGGTCGGGCCGCCATTTTTCAACTTTGCCTTCACGCCATTCATGGTGCTGCTGGGGCTAGTTCTGCCAATCGGTGCATTGCTGCCGTGGAAGCGTGGCAGACTTGGAAAAACCGCATGGTCTTTGCGCTACGCGTTTCTGCTGGCGCTGGCTGTGGCGCTTTTGGTTTGGGCCATGCAGACGGGGCGCAGTGCGCTGGGGCCTGTGGGGCTGTTTCTTGGGGTCTGGATCACCTGCGGCGCAATCATCGATCTTTGGAGCAGAACGGGCCGAAAAGGCAGCCTCAGGCGCTTGTTCCGCCTGCCCGGTGCGGATTGGGGCAAGGCGATTGCCCATACCGGTTTGGGTGTCACGATCTTTGCGATTGCTGGCCTGACCGCGTGGGAGATCGAAGACATCCGTGTTGCTCAGCCCGGAGCACCTTTTGAAGTTGGACAGTTCACCCTGACGCTGGAAGATGTGCGGCGTGTTCAGGGGCCCAACTATTTCTCGACCATGGCCGATATCTCGGTCGAGACAAACGGTCGGCCCTTGGGAATGCTTCACCCTGAAAAGCGGGATTATCCCGTTGCACGTATGCCCACGACCGAAGCTGCGATTGACTATCGCATTTGGCGAGACCTCTATGTGGTGATCGGGGACCAACAGGCCGATGGGGGTTGGGTCGTGCGGACCTATATCAAACCTTTCGCCAACTGGATTTGGGCGGGATGTATCCTGATGGCCTTGGGCGGTGTTTTCAGCCTGTGTGATCGCCGTTTCCGGGTGGCTGCTGGCGCACGTAAGACGCCTGTATCCGGGGTGCCTGCGGAATGAAACGCCTGATCCTGATCCTAATGCTGTGGGTTGCTCCGGCATATGCTGTGCAGCCTGATGAAGTTCTGGATGACCCGGTGCTTGAGCAGCGGGCCCGTGATCTGAGCGCCGAACTGCGGTGTCTGGTCTGCCGGAACGAAAGCATTGATGAAAGCAACGCGGATCTGGCTCGCGATCTGCGCCTTTTGGTCCGCGAGCGTCTGGTTGCCGGGGATAGTGACGAAGAAGCGATGGCCTTTATCGTCGACCGATATGGTGAATATGTGCTTCTCCGGCCCCAGATTTCAGGCGCCAACCTAATGCTGTGGCTTGCAGGGCCGTTCATGTTGTTGGCTGCAGCGGGCATGGGATGGGCGTTTGTCCGCAACCGGTCAAGGGCTCAAGCAGTTGAGGCTGATGATACGCTCAGCGATGAAGAAAAAGAACGGCTGCGCAAGATTCTCGACGGCTGACGTTCGGTTCCACTTTCCCTTGCTGTTCGAATAGGTCAGGGTTCGCAAAACCTGGCGCGAGGGGAGGCTTTATATGAACTACGAAACGATCCTGTTGGATATCACTGACGGTCTGGCCGTTCTGACGTTCAACCGCCCGGACAAAATGAACGCACTGACCACTCAGATGCGGGCAGAGATCACCCATGCGATGAAAGAGGCCGCTCGCAATGCGCGCTGCGTGGTGCTGACCGGGGCTGGACCGGCCTTTTGCTCGGGTCAGGATCTGGGCGATGCCTCATCAACCGGCAAGATCGATCTGGAACGGTCCTTGCGCGACGAATATGAGCCGATGCTCGAAGCGATCCACGATTGCCCGGTGCCAACCATTGCAGCGGTAAACGGCGCGGCTGCGGGAGCAGGGGCGAACCTTGCCTTATGCGCCGATGTGGTGATTGCAAGTGAAAGCGCATACTTCCTGCAGGCCTTTGCCCGGATCGGCCTGTTGCCTGATGCTGGTGGCACCTGGTTCATGCCGCGCCAGATGGGTTTGGCCAAGGCCATGGGCGCAGCGCTTTTTGCCGAAAAGATCAGTGCCCGTCAGGCCGATGACTGGGGCCTGATCTGGGAAGCGGTCGCCGATGACGATTTCGCCGCGCATTGGCGCAAGCGCGCCGAGTATTTGGCGAATGGCCCAACAGCTGGCTTCGCGGCCATAAAAACGGCCCTGCGCGGTACATATGAAAACACGCTGACCCAGCAGCTCAAGACCGAGGCGAGCCTGCAGGGAGACTGCGGGCGCTCGCGTGACTTTGCCGAAGGTGTCGTGGCCTTTCTGGAGAAGCGCCCCGCCAAGTTCGAGGGGCGCTGAGCGCAATCAGGCCCGGCGGCGCCGACGCGTGCGTCGTTCCGGGGCCGCTTCCTCTCCGGTTCCGTCCGAGGCCGAAGAAAATGGCCCCAAAGCATCGGTGATCTGATCAAGCGTCGGGCGTTCGGCCCGTGGGGTCGTATCCAACGCCTCGCGCATTTTCTCTACATGGGCGGGCATTGTGCCACAGCAACCGCCGATGATCTTCGCGCCCGCATCCCGCGCCATGACGGCATATTGGGCCATCAGATCAGGCGTTCCGTCATACTTGATGCTGCCATCTACATATTTTGGGATGCCTGCATTCCCTTTGGACACCAGCGGGCGCTGAGTGCCTTGCGCGACAAATCCTAGAACGGTGCGCATGATATCCGAAGAGCCGGTGCCGCAATTGGCACCAAAGGCCAGTGGCGGGTTCTCGAAAGTTTCAACCAACTGCGCCAGATCGGCGGAGGTTACGCCCATCATCGTGCGACCTGCAGTATCAAAGCTCATGGTGCCGCACCATGGCATATCGGCCAGAGCAAACGCTTCGGCCGCCGCGCGGAATTCTTCGGGGGCGCTTATGGTTTCGACCCACAAGACGTCTGCGCCGCCTTCTTTCAAAGCGGCGGCCTGTTCGTGAAACATCTCGACCGCGTCACCGTGCGACAGGCTGCCGACCGGTTCCATGATCTCGCCCGTTGGTCCGACAGAACCGGCTACAATAACGGTGCGCCCGGATGCATCGGCCACTTCGCGGCCAAGCTCGGCCCCGATCCGGTTCAGCTCGGTCACGCGGTTCTGCGCATCGTGAAGTTTCAAACGCGCCGCTGTTCCGCCGAATGTGTTGGTCAGGAACAGATCACTGCCAGCATCGACCCAGCCCTGATACAAAGCCTTGATTTTTTCAGGCGAATCCACGTTCCACAGCTCGGGCGCGTCACCCGATTGCAGACCCATATTGAATAGGTTGGTCCCCGTTGCACCATCGGCCAGAATTATGTCGGCGGTGTTTAGAAGGTCGGTGAGCGCATTTGTCATGAGAAAAGCCCGAAAATTGGCGCAAAGCGCCATTATGAATAACAGACGCCCCGTGTCACATGACCGGGGCGTCAAATCAAATTCATAATACTCATGAACATCATGAGCGGTGCTGCAAAGAGACTTAGATGTCGGCCTCAGCCATAACCTGTTCTTTGGCTTCGACCAGAAGTTCCGCCATCTTCGCGCGAATTTTGGCTTCATCGGCAAGATCGCCCAAGTAGCCTTTGACCGCATTGACGACGTCATCTTCGTTGACGTGCTTCAGGTCGGTTTGAACCAGTTCCTGACCATATTTGCGCGCCTGTTCTACGGTTTCGCCTTTCAGGGTCGAGGCCCAGACAGCCATGAACCGGTTGCGGCGCATACGGGCGATGAACTGCATTTTTTCGTCATGCGCAAATTTCGTTTCAAACGCATTTTCACGTTCGTCAAAGGTGGTCATGAGACAAGGACCTCTTGGGTTGCTATTACTCTGTTGATGATATGACCATACGGCAGCACGGGTGCAAGGGATTTGCGCTGTGTCAAAGTCTCGCTGCCTTGCAAACTTGCGGGGAAGGGGGGCATGGACTATGAGGGCGCCAACCAGCGGGACTCATTCCCACTGCTCAGACTGGAAAGGTCGCTTATGGCGCGTCGCAAGAAAATCTACGAAGGCAAAGCCAAGATTCTGTATGAAGGTCCTGAACCGGGCACAATCGTGCAGTATTTCAAGGATGACGCCACCGCTTTCAACGCGGAGAAGAAGGACGTGATTGACGGTAAGGGCGTTCTGAATAACCGCCTGTCTGAATTCTTCATGAACGGTCTGAACCAGATCGGTGTGCCGACCCATTTCATCCGTCGCCTGAATATGCGGGAACAGCTGGTGCGCAATTGCGAAATCGTGCCGCTGGAAATCATCGTACGCAACTATGCGGCCGGGACCATGTCCAAGCGTCTGGGCATCGCCGAAGGCACGCAGCTGCCACGTCCGATTGTCGAATATTGCTACAAAGACGATGCTCTGGGTGATCCTTTGGTTACCGAGGAACACATTGCCGCCTTTGGCTGGGCCAGCCAGCAAGATATGGACGATATCCTCAGCCTTGCCCTGCGCGTGAACGATTTCATGAGCGGCGTCATGATGGCCGTTGGCATTCGACTGATCGACTTCAAGATCGAAATCGGCCGCGTCTTTGATGGTGACTATCAACGATTGATCGTCGCCGATGAGATCAGCCCCGACAGCTGCCGCCTGTGGGATATTGAAACAGGCCAGAAACTGGATAAAGACGTCTTCCGCCGCGATCTGGGCAATCTGACAGATGCCTATTCCGAGGTCGCGCGTCGCCTGGGCGTTCTGCCCCAAAGCAACGTGACCAAGCCGACGCTGATCAACTAGGCGATACTGGTCTGAATTCCGTGAAGGCGCCGCTTATCCTTAGCGGCGCTTTTTCTGTTTCAGAACGTTTGACAGCTTATGCGTTCCTGATCATGTTTGGATTTAAGCAGCCAAATAGCTTGCGATCGGGGTGATCTAACGCATGACGGAATTGTTTGATCAGGCAGTTTTCCTGAAGTTCTTGGCCGCCGTGCTGGCAATTTTTAACCCGCTCTATAACATTCCGATCTTTCTCAGCATGACCAAGAACTGTTCGGCAGCGGAACGTCGTCATGTTGCGATTGTCGTTGCAATTTCTGTCACGATAATCGCATTGGCCGCCGTGCTGACAGGCGAAAGAATCCTTGGGATTTTTGGCATAGATGTGCCGTCTTTCCGGATCGCGGGCGGTATCATCATTTTCGGAATAGGTATGTCGATGCTGAAGGCCGAGGATCGCACCCCTGGCGATCAGGCCGCCGTAGCGGACGGACATCAACGAAAGCTGAACTTTGCTGTTGTTCCGTTGGCGATCCCTTTGACGATCGGGCCCGGCACGATTGCAATTACCATTGTGTTTTCGCATCAGCTGTCTGACGGTACGGAAATCCTGACGCTGGGTGCTGCGATATTGATTGCCTGTGCAATAGTCGGGTTGGGATTGTTGTTCGCGGATCAAATCTCGCGCCTTGTAGGCGAGACGATGATCAACGTTGTGACCCGTATCATGGCGATATTGTTAATGGCCGTTGCGGTCGAAATGGTTTTGACCGGCACATTCAATGCGATCGATGCGCACTATCCTGCATTGTCCAAGGGTGACGGCTAGGGTACCACCTGCGGCAAACTGCGGATCATACAGGGTTGTTCAATGCACCCAACCACGCTATCCCCCGCGCAACGGAATAGGGCCGGCCTGCGGCCCCAGGTGGAGTTGCGAAAATGAAAGCACGGGTGCATGTGATGCTCAAGAATGGGGTGCTTGACCCTCAGGGTGAGGCGGTACGGCACGCACTAGGCGCCATGGGCTTTGATCAGGTCGAAGGCGTTCGGCAGGGCAAGGTGATCGATCTGGAGCTTGCAGACGGCGCGACCGAGGCGGATGTGACCGAGATGTGTGAAAAGCTGTTGGCCAATACGGTCATCGAGCGTTACGAGATCGAACTGGTCTGATCCAGGCCCATAAGGAGGGTTTGCCATGCGCGCTGCCGTTATCGTCTTCCCCGGATCGAATTGCGACCGGGATCTTGCCGTGGCTTTCAAGCAAGCCGGTTTTCAGGTCGATATGGTCTGGCACAAGGATGCGACGCTGCCTGACGGCGTTGATATCGTCGGTGTTCCAGGCGGATTCTCCTATGGCGACTATCTGCGCTGTGGGGCGATCGCGGCCCAATCGCCGATCTGTCAGGCGGTGGTCGATCACACCAAACGCGGCGGGTATGCAATGGGGGTCTGCAATGGATTCCAGATCCTGACCGAAACCGGCATTCTTCCAGGCGCATTGCTGCGAAATGCGGGCCTGAAATACATCTGCAAGACCGTGGGCCTGAAGGTTGAAACTAGCAGCAGCCCCTTTACCGAAGGCTACAACGCAGGTGACGTGATCGGAATCCCGATTGCCCATCATGACGGCAACTATTTCGCCGATGACGATACATTGTCCACGCTGCGGGACCAGGACCGCGTTGCGTTCACCTATACCGAGAATCCGAATGGCTCGGTCGGGGATATCGCGGGCATCCTGTCGGAAAATCGTCGCGTTCTCGGCATGATGCCGCATCCGGAACGGGCCGCGGATCAGGGGCATGGTGGCACCGACGGTACGGCATTGTTCCGCGCATTGTCGGGCGTCCTGTCGCCAGCGTGACTTGAGGTCAGATCATAGCGCGCGTACCTTCTGGGGATGAGTACAGAGGTTCGCACTGGCTGGTCCAAACTTCTACGACCCTTTCGCGGCGCGCCGCTTGGTTGGCGATTGCGACTGGCCGTTTTTGTCCTATTGGCCGCCACGGTTGTGACGGTCTGGACGACGAACCGTTTGCTGACGGATCGTTTTACCCAAGATACGCGCAATAGAGCCGAGCTCAGGCTGACACTCGACTCGGGCAACCTGGTCAGTGAGCTGCGCCGCAATGCCATTGTGCCGCAATTGTTGGCGCGCGATCCGACGCTGATTTCTGCCCTGCGCTCCAGCGACTATACGCTGTCGACCCAGCGTTTGATTTCATTTGTCGAAGAGATTGGTGCAGCGTCGCTGATGCTTCTTGATAGCGATGGGCGGTCTGTTGCCGCAACCGATCGTAACCGTCTGGGTGAGGCACATCGCAACGCGCCTTATTTTGTGGATGCGATACGGTCAAATTCGACGATTTTCTCGGTCATCCCGCGAGAGGCCGGTGGCTATAGTTTTGTCTATTCACGCCGTATCCAGGGAAACTCGGACATACTCGGCGTGATCGTGGTCGAGGTCGACCTGCAGAAGTTCGAAACCGCCTGGGCGCGGATTGCACATGCGGTGCTGGTCACTGACAGCGCCGGCAACATCATCCTGTCGACCGAACCACAATGGCGCGGGTTGGATGAAGAGGCGGCGATGCTGCGCCAACCGCCGCTCAGCGCTATTCAACGCGCGATCCGCGTGACCACAGATTGGACCGCGCTGCCGCCGGATGCCTATCTTCAGGGTGAGGCGGTGATGCGGATGGAAAAACGCATTCCGTTTCGCGGCTGGCAAATGACATCCTTCACCACATTCGAGTCAGTGCGCGAGCGGGTGAACAGCGTTTTAGCGCTTGAGATCATGGGATTTGCGATTCTTCTGGCGCTGGCCTTCTACGCACTCAGCCGCCGCGCCACCTTGCGGATGGCGCTGTTCCAGCGCGAGTCGGCAGAGCTTCGCGCATTGAACACAAGGCTGCAGCGGGAAATTGCTGAGCGGGAACGGGTTGAAAAGACGCTGGATTTGGCCGAGCAGACGCTTGCCCAAAGTTCGAAACTGGCGGCGTTGGGAGAGATGTCGGCAGCGGTGAGTCACGAGTTGAATCAACCTTTGGCTGCAATGAAAACCTATCTGGCGGGTGCGCGGCTGCTTTTGCGCCGAAACAGGCCCGAAGAGGCATTGGCCAGCTTTGGCCGCATCGATGGTCTGATCGAGCGGATGGGCGCAATCACCCGACAGCTCAAATCCTATGCGCGCAAGGGTGCGGATGCGTTTTCGCCCGTAAATCTTGGAGAAGCGCTGGCTTCGTCGCTGTCGATGATGGAGCCGCAATTGCGCCAAAGACATGTTAAGATCACTCAGATTCTGCCCGAAGAGCCGGTGTTGGTGAACGGAGATCGGATGCGGATCGAACAGGTTATGGTCAACCTGTTGCGCAATGCTCTGGACGCCACCAAGTCGGTAGCTGAGCCGGATGTGGAAATCATCTTGGCCGCGGGAGATATGGCGGTGCTAACCGTGCGCGACAATGGCTATGGGATCGATGACATCGAGAACCTGTTCGAGCCGTTCTATACCACCAAACAGCCCGGCGATGGCGTCGGGCTGGGGCTTGCCATCTCGTCCGGGATCGTGAACGACCATGGCGGACGGCTGACTGCGCGTAACGGCCAGCACGGCGGCGCGGTGTTTGAAATGCAATTGCCCATCTTGGGCAGCGACGGCCTTGAGGCCGCAGAATAAAAGGGAAGACTATGGCCCAAGCCATGAAGATCGCCATTGTGGATGATGAACAGGACATGCGCCAGTCAATCAGCCAATGGCTGGCATTGTCGGGGTATGACACCGAAACCTTTGCCAGCGCTGAGGATGCGCTGAAAGTTCTGGGCCCCGAATATCCGGGGATTGTGATCTCGGACATCAAGATGCCCGGCATGGATGGCATTCAATTGCTGAAAAAGCTGATGGGGGCGGACAGCACTCTGCCTGTGATCATGATCACCGGTCACGGCGACGTCCCTATGGCGGTTGAAGCGATGCGCGTTGGCGCGTTTGATTTCCTTGAGAAGCCCTTTAACCCGGATCGTATGTCGGAATTGGCGAAGCGGGCCAGCAATGCCCGCCGTCTGACCTTGGACAACCGGGCCCTGCGCCGAGAGCTATCGGGTGGCACCCAGATCATGAACAAACTGATTGGCGCTAGCCCTGTGATGGAGCGTTTGCGCGAGGATATACTGGACCTTGGTCAAGCCGATGGCCACGTGCTAATTGACGGTGAAACCGGGACTGGGAAGACCCTTGTTGCGCATGCTCTGCATGCAGTGGGCAGCCGAGCTGGCAAGAAGTTCGTTCTGGTTTCCTGCGCAGCGCTGGAAGAAGAGGCTTTGTCTAAACGTCTGTTTGGCCCGATGATGCCCGAGGACGCGCAACTGCCCGCGATTGAAGAGGCGCGCGGTGGAACACTGGTTCTGGAAGACGTTGAAGCGCTGAGCGACACGCTACAGGCGCGCTTGCTAAGCGTGATGAACGAACAGGGCACCCCGGCAGAAACGCGCATCGTTGCGATTTCCAACCTGCAAGAGGCCGGAAAGACCAGCGAGGACGTGCTGCGCCCCGATCTGTTCTACCGTCTGGCGGCACTACGGATAACCATGCCGCCTTTGCGGCAGCGGGGCGAAGACATTCTGACCCTGTTCACGCGCCTGAGCGAGCAGTTTGCCGAGGAATACGGCTGCGAGGCACCGCAGGTGAGTGCGCAAGAAGCCGCACAATTGTTGCAGGCCCCGTGGCCGGGCAATGTGCGTCAGTTGATCAACATCGCGGAACGCGCTGTGCTGCAATCGCGGCGCGGGTCGGGGACGATTGCGTCATTGCTGATGTCGGATCACGAGGAAATGCAGCCGGTGATGACCACCGAAGGTAAGCCTTTGAAGGAATACGTCGAAGCGTTCGAACGGATGCTGATCGACAACACGATGCGCCGTCACAAGGGATCGATCGCGTCAGTGATGGATGAGCTATGCCTGCCGCGCCGGACGTTGAACGAGAAGATGGCCAAGTACGGTCTTCAACGGTCGGACTATTTGTGAACAAGGGGAGGGGGCCAGCCCCCTCTTGAGCCGTTGGCTCAATTCACCCCCGGGATATTTTTTGGCCAGATGAAGGGGATCCTGCGCTGTGTTGGCAGGCGGGATGCAGTTTGCCCATTGTGTTTTCCACAGGACTGCTTTTATTGTGTCCGGACGGGCCGGACCTTTTTCGTGTCTTTAAGTCCCGATTTTTTGAGTTTCGCTGTTTTGCCGAAGGTGAACGTTGGTTTTCATCGCAAAGCAGACCGATTGTGCCCCTTTCCCCGGGGCAGTGGAGTGCCTGAGCCCGATGCGTCGGGCGAAAGGAATAAATGGGCAGGCAGCGGTGAGCCGCGTCTGTCGGAGAAGAACCGCGATGACGCGCGCGCAACGTTTGAAAGACCGGGCAGGGGGCCAGAGCGCCAGACCCTGCCGCGCGCCGTCTAATATCGCCCTGACAAGACACCTTCCCAAATGCGCCTGTCCGCCTGGACAGGTCAGGACAACGCGTTTGGCGCGGTGCACCAAGGACACATGGCTAAGAAAATGCTTATCGATGCCACCCACGCGGAGGAAACCCGCGTCGTGGTGGTCGACGGAAACAAGGTCGAGGAGTTCGATTTTGAATCCGAAAACAAACGCCAGCTTGCTGGCAACATCTATCTTGCAAAAGTAACCCGGGTAGAGCCGTCGCTGCAGGCGGCCTTTGTGGATTATGGTGGGAACCGGCATGGATTCCTGGCGTTTTCTGAGATTCATCCCGATTACTATCAGATCCCCGTCGCCGACCGTGAGGCGCTGATGGAGGAAGAGCGCGCTTATGCCGAAGCGATGAGAGCGCGCGATGAGGCGGAAGAGGTCAAGCCGAAAAAGCGCCGCCGCTCGCGCACCAAAGCGGCGGATGTGAAATCCGATGATGCGGTTGACTCGATTGAAGTGTCGAACGAACCGACCGGCATGGAAACCATCGACCTGGAAGAGGGGGAAGAAGCGGATCTGGCGGTTGAGGAAGGAACCTCGCCTGCGGATCGTGTCGCCGAAACACCCGTCGAAGAACCGGTTGATGAAGTTGAGACCTCCGATGACACGGTTGCCGAGGAGATAACCCAAGAGGGTGTGGAAGACGCGGCGCCGGAAGAAGCATCTGAGGCCGAAGCAGAAGCGGTGGCTGAAGAGGCTGCAGAATCTGAACCGGCAGATCCTGCCAACGAGATCGAACAAGCCAAGTCTGACTCCGATACCGATGAAGGTGAAGAGGGTGAAGCACGATCGGACGCGGCTGAAAAAGACGCATCCATCGAATCTGTGGCTGACGAGGATGACAGCGAAGATATTCGCCCGCCGCGCAAGCCCCGCCCGCGCCGGTACAAAATTCAGGAAGTCATCAAGGTCCGTCAGGTTCTGCTGGTGCAGGTGGTCAAGGAAGAGCGTGGCAACAAAGGGGCAGCGCTGACCACCTATCTGTCTCTGGCAGGGCGCTATTGTGTTCTGATGCCCAACACAGCCCGTGGCGGCGGCATTAGCCGTAAGATCACCAACGCACCTGATCGTAAGAAACTGAAAGAAATCGCCGCCGAGATCGATGTGCCAACGGGCGCTGGGTTGATTATCCGTACTGCGGGGGCCAAGCGCACGAAGTCCGAGATAAAGCGCGACTATGAGTATTTGCAGCGCCTGTGGGAGCAGATCCGCGAGCTGACGCTCAAATCCATCGCACCTGCAAAGATCTATGAAGAAGGCGATCTGATCAAACGGTCGATCCGTGATCTTTATAACCGCGATATCGATGAGGTTCTTGTCGAAGGCGAGGGCGGCTATCGCATCGCCAAGGATTTCATGAAAATGATCATGCCGTCCCACGCCAAGAACGTGAAACGATATGAGGACGCGTTGCCACTATTCGCGCGCTATCAGGTCGAAAGCTATCTGGCCGGGATGTTCAACCCGACCGTTCAGCTGAAATCGGGTGGCTACATCGTTATCGGCGTGACCGAAGCGCTTGTGGCGGTTGATGTGAACTCAGGGAGAGCAACTAAGGAAGGCTCGATCGAGGAGACGGCGCTGAAGACCAACCTTGAGGCAGCGGAAGAGGTGGCACGCCAGCTGCGTCTGCGCGACCTGGCGGGTCTGATCGTGATCGATTTCATCGATATGGACGAGCGCAAGAACAACTCGGCCGTAGAGAAGCGCCTGAAAGACAAGCTTAAAACCGACCGTGCGCGCATCCAGGTGGGCCGCATTTCGGGCTTTGGCCTGCTGGAGATGTCGCGCCAGCGCCTGCGCCCCGGCATGCTGGAGGCAACCACGCAGCCGTGCCCGCATTGTCATGGCACCGGCCTGATCCGCTCGGACGACAATATGGCACTGTCGATTCTGCGTCAGATCGAAGAGGAAGGCACCCGCCGCCGTTCGCGCGAAGTTCTGGTGCGTTGCCCGGTTGGGATTGCCAACTTTCTGATGAACCAGAAGCGCGAGCATATCGCTCAGATCGAGGCGCGCTATGGTCTCTCTGTGCGTGTCGAAGGGGATTTGCATCTGGTCAGCCCGGATTTCTCGATGGAGAAATTCAAGACGGCCAGCCGGATCGTGCCCGAGGCGACCGCGCCGGTTGTATCTGTTGATGCGTCGCTGATGGATATGGTTGACGAGACTGATGAGGACGAGGTCGAGGACGAAACCGTTCAGGCCGAAGAAGAGGTCAAGCCCAAGCGTAAACGTCGCCGTCGTCGCCGCAAGAAGGGTGGAAATTCTGGCGAGCAACAGGATGGCGAGGCTGACGCGTCCGAGGCAACTCCCGAAGAGGTAACGCCGGACGACATCCCAGCGGAAAGCGCTCAGGAAGACCGAGAGGCCACAGGCGAAGAGGAAAAACCCGCCAAGCCGAAACGCCGCCGGGCGCCGCGTCGCAAGAAAAAAGACACCGAACCCGTTGCGGCAGAGGTTGAGGTGGCAGATGCCGAAGTTCAGCAAGACCCTGAAGTGCAAGCGGCTGAGGATGCCTCGGTTGAACCTTCAGAATCTGCGACAGGGCCTGAAGTGGCTGAGACGGCCGTAGAAGAAGCACCCGTTCCGGCTGAGGGACTTGCGCCGGAGCAAGACGAACCTGAACAGGCAGCTGAAGAGTCCGTTGCTGTGGAAGAGGTTGCAGAACCTTCCACCCAAGAAGTTGTAGAGCCTGCCGTAGAAGAAGCTCAGGCCGAACCCGTTCTGGAAACGGTGGCAGAAGAGCCAGAGCAACCAAGCGAACCCGCCAAACCCAAACGGCGCGGCTGGTGGTCGCTGGGCAGCTAAACCAAATAGAAAAGGCGGGTTTGGCGCCCGCCTTTTTCGTTGCCTCTTCGGGCCTCGATCAGCCTTGTTTCTGGATCAGATAGACCTGATGCCCGTTCTCTTCGCCTTGCGAAACGAGTTTGTGGCCAGACTCAGTGCAGAAATGCGGTACATCTACGATTGCGGCGGGGTCATCAGCCAATACGCGCAGCACCGCGCCGCCGGGCATGGATTTCAGCCGTTTGCGCGCCTTCAGCACAGGCAGGGGGCAAAGCAGCCCAAGCGCATCAAGGGTCTCAGTTGGATTTGACATAAGGGTCAGATATTTCCACTTTGCCATGGTGTCCAGTGTGCAACCACGAGGTTGTGACTGATTGGCCCCGTGACGAAGCCGCTTTCATGCCATATGTGCAGGTCTATGTTCGGAATAGATATCATCGACGCGGGACTTCTGCCTGCCATGTTCATCGCCATGATCGGCGGGTTGATTAGCTTTCTGTCACCCTGCGTTTTGCCGATTGTGCCACCCTACCTGGCCTATATGAGCGGTGTGACCATCAACGAGATGCAGGATGAGGCGCGTGCCCGACGCAAGGCGACGCTGTCTGCGCTGTTTTTTGTGCTGGGTCTGTCAACCGTCTTCTTGCTGCTGGGGTTCACTGCATCGGCCTTTGGGGCGTTTGTTCTGAAGAATCAAGAGCTTTTTGCCAAAGCTTCCGGCGCGGTGGTGATCATCTTTGGCCTGCATTTTCTGAACGTGTTCCGTATCCCGCTCTTGGATCGTGAGGCGCGGGTTGAAACTGGTGATTCCGGAGGGTCCGTATTTGGAGCCTACATTCTGGGTCTCGCCTTTGCCTTCGGGTGGACACCCTGCATCGGCCCGCAGCTTGGGGCGATCCTGTCACTTGCCGCGTCCGAGGCTTCGGTCGCGCGCGGCACGCTTCTGTTGGGCGTATATGCGGCAGGTTTGGGCATTCCGTTTCTGCTGGCAGCGATGTTCCTGAACCGCTCGATGCATGTGATGAATCGGATCAAGCCCTATATGGGTACGATTGAAAAGGTGATGGGCGGGCTGTTGCTGTTTGTTGGCATCATGCTGATCACCGGTCTGTTCACCGAATTCAGCTGGTGGCTGCTGGAAACTTTCCCGGCGCTAGCGGTACTGGGCTGATCCATCTTACCTTGGCCGCAATGCTGCGTTAACCTGCGCAGCAGAAGGTAAGGCCATGAGCAGTCAGACAAAACAGCCACAGGTGCGCAGACGGCGGGTGTTCTATATCCCGGGCTACGACCCGATTCCTGCCCGGCGCTATCGTGAGCTGTATCGGACCGAATCCCACCAACAGGCTGCGATTTCAGGATATGAAATCTCTATTTCGCCGAAATCAGGTGAGGGGCCGTTTGGTTGGCATGTCACCTCAACTCAGGACGGGGTTGAGGTGCAAACGGATATCGAGGTTCTGGTCTGGTCTGACATCGTGCGCGACAGCATGTCCGGTTCGATCCTGGGGACCTACCTGCAGCTTGCCCGTACGGCCTGGATTTATGTCTCAACCGGAACGCTGCGACGTCTTCGTAAGCTGAGAAAAGGGCCGGTGATTGCAGCGCTTTATCCTGTCGGGATGCTGCTGTTACAACTGCTTGCCGCATTGGGCGTCGTGGCCGGAGTAACGGCAGTACTGGGGATTTGGATTGGCGTTTGGGCACTGCTCTCAGCTCTGGCTTTCGCCTATTTGCTGTTGCGTTGGTTCCGGAAGATCGACAACCGCCTGTTTGCTTACTACCTGATGCATGACTACGCCTATTCCGCGCGATTGAATGGGGAAACGCCAGCGGTACTGCAGGATCGTCTGGATCAGTTCGCCGCGCTGATCAGCGCATCCTTGCAAGACAATGTGGATGAGGTTCTTGTGGTTGGCCACAGTTCCGGGGCGCATTTGGGCGTTTCGGTGTTGGCCGATGTCATCCGTGGCAATGGCCACGCGTCGGAAGGTCCGGCGCTTTCATTCCTGAGCCTGGGGCAGGTGGTCCCGATGGTGTCATTCCTGCCAGATGCCAGGAAACTGCGGGGCGATCTGCAATTTCTGTCAACTCAAGAAAATCTGACCTGGGTAGATGTCTCGGCCCCTGGCGATGGATGCTCCTTTGCGTTATGCGATCCGGTTGCGGTTTCCGGTGTGGCCGGGCCGGACAAGATCTGGCCCTTGGTCCTGTCTGCGGCTTTCACGCAGACATTGTCGCCTGAGCGTTGGCAGGCATTGCGCTGGAAATTCTTCCGGCTGCATTTCCAATATCTCTGTGCCTTTGATCAACCTGGCACCTATGACTATTTCCGCATCACCGCTGGGCCACAGACGCTGGGTGCGCGATTTGCGGGGCGGCAGCCGTCTAAAACGCGTATCGAAACCCCGGTTTCCAAATACAGAAACGTTAGCCCATGACGCCGCCCAAGCCAAAATCCCGCCCGGATGGTGTTTCATTATGGCGTTATCTGAAACTGTTTCGGCGGGATTTGCTCTCGGCGCAGCCTCAGCGCCTTTATCGCGCCTGGATGGCTGAGTTTCGCACGCCGTTCTTCCGATCTTACATGATCAACCAGCCTGATCTGATTGATACGGTCCTTAAGAAAAGACCGGATGATTTTCCAAAATCCAGTCGGATCAGCGAGGGGCTGCGGCCGTTGTTGGGTAACTCAGTATTCCTGACCAATGGCGAGACCTGGAAACGGCAGCGGCGCATCATTGATCCGGCCTTCGAGGGCGGTCGTCTGAAAGATACCTTTCCGGCCATGCGTGAGGCTGCCGAGGCCTGCGTAGCAAGACTGCGCGACAAAACAGGCCAGCAGATCGAATGTGAAGAAATCACCAGCCACGCCGCAGCCGATGTGATTTTTCGCACGTTGTTTTCTGTACCAATCGACAATGAAATCGCCACTGAGGTCTTTCAGAAATTCCGCGTCTATCAGCGCGCGCAGCCTTTGTTGAACCTGGCCGCTTTTGTGCCTCTCCCACACTGGTTGCCCCGGTTTCATTCCAGGAACACCCGCCAAAGTGCACAGGATATTCGCTCTCTGATTGGTCGGCTGACAGCAGAACGGGCGAACGCGATCGAACAGGGCCGGGCACCAGATGATCTGGCCACGAAGATCATGACCACGGCTGATCCCCATACAGGCAAGCGGTTCAGCACGGATGAGATGGTCGATCAGGTGGCGATCTTCTTTCTGGCAGGGCATGAAACCAGTGCCTCCGCCCTGGCGTGGACGCTGTACCTGATGGCGCTTTATCCCGAGTGGCAGGACAAGGTTGCATCCGAGGCAGAGGCGTTGGACGACCGCACATTCGCGGCCATGTCACGCCTCAAGGTCAGCAGGGATGTCTTCCGCGAGGCACTGCGCCTATATCCGCCTGTTCCGATGATGGTGCGGCAGGCCAGCTGTCCTGAACAGTTCCGGGGTCGCGAAATCCGCAAAGGCTCACAAATCGTCATAAGCCCCTGGCACCTGCACCGGCAGGAGAGGCTATGGGACCATCCGGATGCGTTCGACCCCGCCCGTTGGAGCACAGAGAATGGCAAGACCTGTCAGCGAGAGGCTTACATTCCGTTCTCGGCCGGCCCCCGCGTTTGCACAGGTGCTGGGTTTGCTATGGTTGAAGGGCCGTTGATCCTGTCTATGCTGCTACGCGCCTACAAATTCGAAACAATCCGCGGCAAAACACCTGTTCCCGTCGCACATCTGACCGTCAGATCAAAGGATGGCATCTGGTTGCGCATGGTTGAGCGCTAACAAACTACCATCCCCTCACGCCGTACTGTATTCGGAGGGCAACGGAATCAGTTTTGAACGGGAAAGCATTATGTCCAAGGCAGAACAGCGCGCGCAGATGTCCACAGGCGCAGGGTTTATCGCAGCACTGGATCAAAGCGGCGGGTCGACACCAAAGGCGCTGGCTCTTTATGGCGTGGAAGCTTCGGATTACGGATCAGATACCGAGATGTTTGGCGAGATCCAGAAGATGCGTGCGCGGATCATTCTGGCGGATGATTTCACCAAGGACAAAGTAATTGGTGCTATCCTGTTTGAACGCACGCTGGGTGAGCAAATCGAAGGCCGCAAAGTGGCTGACTACTTGTGGTCGATCAAAGGCATCGTGCCGTTTCTAAAAATCGACAAAGGTTTGGAAGATCAGGCAAATGGTGTGCAGTTGATGAAGCCAATTCCCGGTCTGGCAGAAACCTTGGGCAAGGCTGAAGGTGTGTTTGGGACCAAGGAACGCTCAGTCATTCACGAAGCAAATGCCGAAGGTATCGCAGCCGTGGTTGCACAGCAATTCGACGTTGCAAGCGAAGTTCTTGCCGCCGGAATGGTTCCCATCATCGAGCCCGAGGTGAACATCCATTCCGAAACCAAGGCCGAGGCCGAAGACATCCTGAAGACAGAGATCATCAAGAACTTGGACCAGCTGGGCGAAGGCCAGGATGTGATGCTGAAGCTGACGATCCCCAGCGTTGCGGGTCTGTATGATACGGTCGCGGATCACCCGCGTGTTGTACGTGTTGTCGCCTTGTCTGGCGGCTATTCGACCGAACAGGCCTGTGATCTGCTGGATCAGAACAGCAAGATGATCGCGTCCTTCTCGCGCGCGTTGACAGAAGGGCTGTCTAAGCAACAGTCTGATGCGGAGTTCAACGCAGCCCTGGGCGGGAACATTGACAAGATTTTTAACGCCTCCTGCTAAACCTTAGATGGGTTTGACAAAATCGCGGCGCATCTGCGCCGCTTTTTCCCGAAAGGCGCAGCCTTCGGCGTGATCATTGATCAACCCCATCGCTTGCATAAAGGCAAAGACGGTGGTGGGCCCCACGAACTTCCACCCGCGTTTTTTAAGATCTTTGGACATGGCGATGGATTCTGCTGAGGTTGACGCGGTTTGCGGCGGCGGAGGGGTTTCTGGCTCGAACCGCCAGACATAGGCCGCAAAGGAGCCTTCAGAGGCCGCTAGGTCCTGCGCGCGGCGGGCGTTGTTGATCACAGCTTTGATTTTGCCACGATGACGGATGATGCCAGTGTCCTGTAACAGGCGCTCGACATCTGCATCAGAAAACGCGGCCATCTTGTTGAAATTAAAATCACAAAAAGCCGCGCGAAAGTTCTCACGCTTGCGCAGGATCGTCAGCCAACTGAGACCGGACTGAAAGCTCTCGAGGCAGATTTTTTCGAACAACCGCTGGTCATCGGCCACGGGATAACCCCACTCATTATCGTGATACTCCAGAAATTCCGGCGCGGCCTTGGCCCAGGCACATCTGGGTTGATCATCCGGGCCAATAAAGGTGTCGCTCATGAATGTACCCCTTTTGTTCCAATTTGACGCTACACCTATCATGGCGCGGCTGGCAAGGGTCAAAGCTTGTCGCGATACCAGTTTAGAATGAAAACACGAATGGCTGAGGCAAGACCCGTTTCCGGATCCCGATCGACATCAATCTCAGCGGCCAAGGCATTGATTGGCTGATCTTTTTCAAGCGCGATATCTCGAAATGCCCGCCAGAATTCATCCTCCAGCGACACCGATGTGCGATGTCCTTTGAGTGTCAGAGAGCGTTTGACAGGTCGACCGCTCATTCGTCCAACTCATGATTGTCGAGATCGCGTTTCTGCTTGTTTTGCCGCAGTTTCACGACGTCTTTTTCGGCTTTGCTCCGCCCAAAGGCGACAGCGTTCTGATCTGCGCGGGCCTTTTTCTCGGCCCGCGCTTTTTCCTTTCGGTACCGGTTCAGATTGACCGGCTTGCCCATCAATCTTTCGGGCCGATCATCTGTTCTGGCCGAACAACGGCATCAAAGGTCGCCTCATCCACAAAGCCCAGGGCGATAGCCTCTTCCTTCAGCGTGGTGCCGTTCTTGTGGGCCGTTTTCGCAACCGTGGTTGCGTTGTCATAACCGATCGTGGGCGCCAGCGCGGTAACCAGCATCAGCGATTCCTTCATCAGCTTGTCGATGCGCGGCTCGTTGGCCTTGATGCCCAGCAGCATTCGTTCGGTGAAGCTGTCGGCAGCGTCGCCCAACAGTTGGATCGATTGCAACAGGTTGTAGGACATCATCGGGTTGTAGACGTTCAACTCGAAATGACCCTGCGACCCGGCGAAGGTCATCGCGGCGTTGTTGCCCATCACATGGGCCGCGACCTGTGTCAGCGCCTCGGCCTGGGTCGGGTTCACCTTGCCCGGCATGATTGATGATCCGGGCTCATTCTCGGGTAGGATCAGTTCACCCAGACCGGAGCGGGGACCAGAGCCCAAGAACCGGATATCGTTGGCGATCTTGTAGCAACTGCCTGCAATCGTTGCCAAAGCGCCTGACAGAAAGACCATGGCGTCATGGGCGGCCAGCGCTTCGAACTTGTTCGGCGCGGTTACGAAGGGCAGGCCGGTGATCTCGGCCATATGGCCTGCAACGGCCTCACTCCAGCCGTTCTGCGTATTCAGGCCGGTGCCAACAGCGGTTCCGCCTTGCGCCAGTTCATAAATCCCCGGCATCGCTGCGTGAACACGGGCAATCCCTTGACGGATCTGATGGGCATAGCCACCGAATTCCTGCCCCAGTGTCAGAGGCGTTGCGTCCTGCGTATGGGTCCGACCGATCTTGATGATGTCTTTGAATTCACCAGCCTTTTGTTCAAGGCCCGAGGCCAGCTTCTCAAGGCCCGGCAGCAGCACGTCGCGCACGCTCATGGCAGTGGCGATATGCATGGCGGTCGGGAATGTGTCGTTCGACGACTGGCCCATGTTGCAGTGGTCATTGGGGTGCACCGGGTCTTTCGAGCCGATAACGCCGCCCAGAATCTCGATGGCGCGGTTGGCGATGACCTCGTTTGAGTTCATGTTGGACTGCGTGCCGGACCCGGTCTGCCATACGACCAACGGGAAGTTGTCGTCGAACTTGCCTTCAATCACCTCACCTGCGGCCTGAATGATCGCATCGGCGATCCTGGCATCCAGTTTGCCGGTTGCCTTGTTTTCAATCGCGCATGCTTTCTTGATCACGCCCAGCGCACGCACGATGGCGACGGGCTGTTTCTCCCACCCGATGGGGAAGTTCATGATCGAGCGCTGTGTTTGCGCGCCCCAATATTTATCGGCAGGAACCTCTAGCGGGCCAAAGCTGTCGGTTTCGGTGCGGGTCTGAGACATCGGGTACTCCGTCTGGTATGCAGTCGTATGCCGTTTAGCTGCCTTAAGCGTATCGCGCAATCGGCTAGTTGCGCGCACCTTAGCCCTAAGGCTGCCAAAGGTATAGCGCCGGGCTGCGTCATTTTGCTCTTGCAACAAGGGATTGTGGCATTGTGCAGCGATCATGCTTAGCTAGAATAAACAGGCTTCTGTTGAGGAGGACGAGATGCCCGGTACCCTAAGGTTTGTGCCCTTGAAATCCATGGCGGCGGTTTTGGTTGCAACTCTGTGGCTTGGGCTGCTGAACATTGCTGCCCATGCCGCCAATATCGAGCCCTTTGTCGGGGATTATATCGGATCGGCGAATGTGGTGGATGCGGATGGTACATCAACCCCCCGGGATATGAGCGTTTCCATCCACGACACTAAAAACGGGTTCAATGTCAGCTGGAAAACCACCACCTACAAGGCCGATGGGCGGGTGAAAGAGCAGAAATTCTCGATTGATTTCCAAACCTCCGAGCGGCCCGATGTGTTCTCGGCTGCGATGAAACGCAATGTATTTGGGCATGAGGTGCCACTGGACCCGATGCAGGGTGAACCCTTTGTCTGGGGCCGGATCGAAGGTGATACTCTGACCGTGTTTTCGCTGTTTATCAACGAATCCGGCGGGTACGAGTTGCAGCAATATGACCGGACATTGGCTGATGGCGGGCTGAACCTGTCATTCTCGCGCTTTCTCGATGGGAAAAAATCGCGCTCAGTCGAAACTTTCCTGAAAAAGCAATAAACCCCGCGTTGCGGCGGGGTTTAGAAGACTATTTGCGGAAGCTGTCCAGCGAGACCACATCAGCGTCGTGATGTTCTTCGGGGTCTTCAACCTCGATCGTCTCTTCGACAAGTTCGTCCTCGTCCAATTCATCCTCGGGGCTTTCAAAGCGAAGGCCAAATTCAACTGAAGGATCAACGAATGTCTTGATCGCCGCGTAGGGGATATACAGCGGTTCGGGCGCGTCACCGAAATTTAGCGTGATGGCAAAACCGGTATCCCCGACCTCAAGGTTTTCGAACCAGTGCTGCATCACGATTGTCATCTCTTCGGGATAGCGCTCATGCAGCCATTCCGCGATTTGCACACCCGGTTCGCGGGTGTCAAAGGTAATGAAAAAGTGGTGGGCACCGGGCAGCCCGGTTTCGGACACGTCGGTCAAAACGGTTTTGATGAGACCGCGCATGGCAGTGTGCATCAGGTTTCCATAGTCAATGTCTTGCGACATGGGGCATCCTCGAAAGTGGTCGTCCCCAGCATAGGCGTTTTAACCGGAAACGAAAGGGCAGGAATCGCCGGATTGATCAGAGCAGATGAAAGCAAATTCCCGCGCCCATCATCAGCGTCAACACCGTGGCCATTCCCAGATTTGCCCTAAGAATCAACACCCCAGCTACAAAAGTGAGCAACAGCGCGGTGAAATTCAGTGATCCGAAACCTGGAACAGGAAGCGAAAGTGGGCCCCATTGAAACTGGGATATATCATGGAACAAGACGTTCAGGGCAAACCATAGTGACAGGTTCAGAATCACGCCTACGACCGAGGCCGTGATTCCATGCAGCGCTGCGGCCAGCCGTGGTCTTGAAGCCAGCCGGTCCAGATAGGGGGCGGCTACGAAAATCCAAAGAAAGCAGGGTACAAATGTTGCCCATAGCGCCACCGCACCCGCAGCTAGCGCCAACGAAAGCCCACCGCTGATTTGCCCCGTCAGCATCGCCACAAACTGGGTAACCAGGATCAGGGGTCCAGGGGTGGTTTCTGCAAGGCCCAGCGCATCGATCATTTGGCCCGTGCTGATCCAGTTGTACTGGTCCACGACGGTCTGAGTCATATAGGCCAGTACAGCATAGGCCCCGCCAAAGGTCACAACGGCCAGACGAGCAAAGAACCAACCTAGATCGCTCAGCAATTGCTGCCCGGACAGCGACAGCGCAATCAGCGGCCCAAGCCACAGCGTCAGCCAGATCGCGGCAGTGCGAAAGGGATTGGCAAGAGTAGGGGCAGGAGGTGCTTGTTCTTGCGATGCAGAACCTCTGAATGAGGCATAGCCCCAACAGGCCGCTGCCAGAATAATTAGTGGAAACGGGATGTTGAACAGAAATATCCCCAGAAAACCCAAGGCTGCGAGAACGCGGTGCTGGGTGTCATTCAAAGCCTTGCGCGACAGGTTTCGCAGGGCTTGCAGAACGATAACGATCACGGTGGCCTTGATCCCAAGAAACCCTGCCTGAACCAGTGGCAGATCGCCAAAGGCCGCATAAAGCGCGACAAGAACCGCGATCACAAGGGCTCCTGGCAGCACAAACAGCGTTCCAGCGATCAATCCACCCATGACCCCGCGCAACCGCCAACCGGCATAGGTGGCAAGCTGCATGGCTTCGGGGCCCGGAAGCAACATGCATAGCGATAAGGCGCGCAGATAGGTTTGTTCATCCAGCCAGGGGCGGCGTTCGACCAGTTCCTGATGCATCAGCGAGATCTGAGCGGCTGGGCCACCAAAGGACAGCAGCCCGATCCTGCCGAATACGCGTATCAGATCGCGGAGTGTTGGCGTCATGACTTCCGGTCCGTTGGCCAGTCGTGGGTTTCACCAAACCCGTCACGGGCCCAACGGTACAGCGCATCATAGAGATGCAGTCCCGCCTCAAGGTTTTGGTGATCGTCGCGGTATTGCCGGGACAAACCAACCGAAACCGCCAGTAAGCCAGCAGCCTCAGGGGCGAGGTCGTGGCGATTAGTATCAGCCGCCCGAACCACAGTCGAAAGCCGGTCGAGAGCATCCGATCGCAGGTATAGCTTGTCGAGTATGGTGTCGAACGTGCAGCGGTCGCCTTGATGGCTCCATTCTGTGTTTTCAACATCAAATGGCGTCGCGTTGAACTTTTCCGCCACGCTTTCAACTTCGGAGGGCGCGACGAATAAGAACTTAGCTTTCGGGTCAACAAAACGCCGGATCAGCCAGGGGCAGGCGATACGATCTATCTTTGGTCGGTGCCGCGTCACCCAGACAGTATGTCGATCTATTGAGCGCGGCAAAGATGCCGCTGGTATACGCAGATTTCCCGGCAAGTCCCGCCAGGCGTACATGCCACCTTCAAGATACTCAGCCTTGCAACCTTCGCCACGCAGCCACGAGACGATACCTTGGCTGAGTTTCTTACCCTTTTGGCAGATAATCACGCTGTCATGGTTCCCAACACGTTTTATCAGACCGTCAATATCGGAAGCCGGATGTCGGCCCGATCCGGGGATCAGAAACGGGTCGGCCTCAAAATCTTCGTCCACGCAGATATCGATAAGCATCGGGGCCTGAGGTGTTCCGATCAGACGCAACAGTTGCTTTGGGGTAATTGAGTTCGGCGATGCCATGGCATGTTTCCTTGCAATCTCGGATACATGCGAAACTTGGGCTGGCGCCTCACGGGGCGTTCGCAATCTTACCCCATGGCCCTTGCTAACGTGCAAGCAACCAAAGGGTCAAGATTGTACGGCGGTGACTTAGGCCCAATCCAACCGTTGGCCGGTCATACAAACGGGCAGCGTATCCTGTGGAAACTGACCAAGCTGTTCGAAAAGCGAGACAAAATCAAACTGATTGTAGGCCTCGACCATTTTGTCATCTTTGAAGCGCGCCATGACTTGGCCTGTCACCTCCAGCGGTGCGCCATTGTCGGCGCGGAAGGTTTTGACATGCAGGATTGCCGATACCCAGTTACCGTTTTCGATGATCTTGGGCATTTCAACAGAAATCTCACCCAGAATATGCCGAAATGCCATAACGAGATCGCGGAAGTCATCCGCACCGACCTGCATTTCAGGGATCAACCCTTCTGCCATTGTATCCGGTGCGAAATACTGATCGATCGCGTCGGTATTTCCCTGTTCCCAAACCTCAGCATACCATGCTTTGAGGATATCAGTGTGAGTCATCCCGGCTCTCCTATCTGTTTGGAACGACAATCAGCAAAAGGGATGAAGAAACTCTAAATCTTTGCAGAAAAAGAATTAAACTCAGACATAAGATGTTTTGGAAATGCAGGTTTCTGTTGCCAGGTACCTGCGAACCCCGCCTTACACGGCTAGGCGCAAGGGCTTAAGTTTCGGTCTTGCTACTGCTTACGCAGCAACTGCAACCGGAGCACGATTGTCGTTTGCAATTGTACTAGTTTCGCCGATAACGGTGGCAGACAGCCGAGACAAAGCTAACCCCTTTAGACGTTCGTCGATCCTATTTCGGCCCCAGAATCCTCAAACGAAGGATGGTTGGTGGAGCCGCCGGGTACCGCCCCCGGGTCCGATCCGCTTATTACGAGCGCGTTTATGTCCATAGTCCCGAAGGACATACCCTATATAGGGGAGGTTCCTTCGGGTTGCAAATCCCGAATAAATGAGCGCTGATCTTTATTTAACAGTATGTTACGCAGTTTTATTGAAGTTCGCTGCGATCAGCCAGATCGCCAACACAAGCTCGATTCCACCAAACGTTGCGGCTTTAACAAACGGTGGGTTGTCCAGCACAAGAGACACGAACCGCCCCAATGCAGCCCCGGCATAGACCACGCCCAGCATGGTATAGGCCATCGGCGCATTCAGCCAGATCACCGCGATCCCGGTAACAACAAACAACCCGCCGACCGAGGCGCGCATCTCGCTTAACCCCATGGTGCTGCCCGTGGGTGCAAGATCCAACGCGTTGGCCGTGTAGGCCGGGGCCAGAAACCCAAAGAGTCCAAAGCCGATTGTAAGCAACGCGGCAATAACGTTCAGGATGGTGATCATATCGGCCTCAGATATTGTTCAGTCCGCTACAGATAATCTATTGGTTTGCAAAGGAAAGGTATTGTGTGTTCAGGCTGGCTTGCGCTTGCGTTCGGCCACATCCTGGGCCAGTTGCCGTGTATAGGTTTCCAACTCAACCAATGCGGAATCGACGGTCTCAGCGTCCATGGCTTCCAGCGCATCTGTGATTTTCGTGTGGTAGGCGATGATCGCTTCGCGGGAGCGCGCTGTGAAGGTGATCATATTCATCAGGGGTTGCATCGCCTCAACCGCCCCAGCCAGTTGATAGGACAGAACCGGATTGGCCGCACCATCGACAAGCGCCCGGTGAAAGGCCACATCCGAGGCGCAGAACGCTTCGTCTGTTAGACCCGGCTGGGCTTGTCGGAAAATCTCGGCTCGCATCGTGGCCAATTGGTCCGCTGTTCGACGTTTGGCCGACAAGGGCGCACAGGCGCGCTCCAGCGCGTACCGCGCCTCGCACGCCGTATCGAACCGCACCGCATTCATCGACAATAGCAAAGTCGAGGTGGTGATCTGCTGAGAATAAGCATCCTCAAAGCTGAGCCGATTGACAAAGGCTCCGCCCGTCGCCCCGCGTTGGGTGCGGATCAGCGATTGTGCTGCCAATCGTTTCAATGCCTCACGCACTGTGGGGCGCGACACCTGAAACTGCTCGGCAAGTTCCGCCTCAGACGGCAGGCGTTCATCGACGATCAATTGGCCTGAGATTATAGCGTCCCGTATGGCCTGCGCGATTTGGGCAGATAGATCAGCCGGTTTCTGAGGATCGATTTTCATAATTACTTGCCCGAAAGTCAGATTTTATTTGTCTGACATTTAAAAGTCTGACATTTGAAAAGCAAGAACTGAGTCGGGAGGGGCGCATGAGTCGCGCGGTTCTACGCACTGGAATGTGGCTGGGCTTTTACGCAGCCATCCTGTGGGCGTGGTGGATGATGTTCTCGATGAGCCGCGAGATGGATCTGGACTGGATCGGTCGGCCCGGTCCGATGGGTCAGGCCATGGCGGCGATGGACCCGCGGATGGACATGTATATGCCCATGGCCGAGTTCGGGCCGTTGTTTTGGATGTGGGCCATCATGATGGCAGCGATGATGCTGCCGACCCTGGTGCCAACCCTGCGCAGCTACGATGATCTGATAAACAGCGCCAATGGAACGCGCGCCGGATGGCTGGGCGTGCTGGCTGGATATGCGGTCGTCTGGGTCGGATTTGCGGCTTTGATCACCGGGGTTCAACTTGTTTTGCTGTTCGGCGGGGTGGTCGATATGCTGGGGATTGCCAAATCCGGCTGGGTCGCCGGTGGGCTAATGATTGTTGTTGGCACATTCCAGTTCTCGCGCGTGAAAGAGGTGTGCCATGGGGTGTGCCACGCACCCATGACTTACTTTCTGGGACATTGGAAAACAGGCTTCACCGGCGGAGTGCGCATGGGCTTGGACCTAGGCACGTTCTGTGTCGGATGTTGCTGGGGTTTCATGGCGCTCGGCTTTGTGGGCGGCGTCATGAGCTTGCTTTGGATGGGTCTGGCGACTGTGTTCATGGTGTTGGAGAAATTGCCCCAGATCGGGCACCGCGTGACGCGGCCCATGGGGTTTCTATTGATTGCAGGTGGTGTGCTGTTACTGGCGTTCCCCCTGAGCTACGGAGGATAAGCGAATGGCTAAGAACAGAAAGATTGATGCCGACAGGCTTCCAATCAGCCAGCGGATCGACAGTCGGATGCCCAATCCCAAGCGGCGCGAGATGAGCCCGACGGAGTGGAATATCAAAGGCGAGCTGATCCTGAACTGTTCCTGCGACGTGTTTTGTCCCTGCGTGGTCTCGTTGGGCGCACATCCCCCAACCGAGGGCCATTGCCATGCGTGGATGGGCGTGATCATCGACGAGGGCCACTATGAGGGCGAAGACCTCAGCGGTCTGAACGTGGGTCTGCTGGTCGATATTCCCGGTCGCATGGGCGAGGGGCAATGGAAGGTTGCCGCCTATGTTGATGAACGCGCCAGCGGCAAGGCCTATAACGGGTTGCTGCAGATCTTCAGCGGTCAAGCAGGTGGCACCACGGGTCTGTTTACCATGCTGGTGAGCGAGATTATCGGTGCTGAGCGAGCTCCGGTCCAGATCGAACGCGATGGGACCAAGCGCCGGATTGTGATCGGCCGTAAAATTCAGGGTGAGATTGAAATGCTGGCCGGGAAAGACCCCGAACATCCGGTGATGGTCTCGAATTCGAAATACTGGATGGGGCCGGACATCATCGTTGCACGCGGAGTCAAATCCAAGGTTCGGGACTATGGTCGCGTGTGGGATTTCGGTGGCAAATCCGCCGAGATTTGCCCGATCGACTGGCACGGACCAAAGTGATGATTACCGGAGCCTATGCCCGTGAAATGGCGCGGTATAATCATTGGCAAAACAACCAGTTGTCAGAGTTCCTTGAGGCGCTGACCGAAGAAGAGTTGACCCGCGAACGCGGTGCGTTTTTCGGCTCGATCTTGGGCACCGCGAACCATCTTCTCTGGGGCGACTGGATCTGGATGTCACGTTTCGACAAGGGCGACGGGCCAGAGGCCAATATTCACCGTCCCGGCGGTGGCATACATGAAAGCGTGTATCTGTGCCCTGATCTGGAAAGCTGGCTGAGCCTGCGAAACACTATGGACACCCGTATCTCAGACTGGGCAGAGACGCTGGGCAATGATCCCATATCAGGGCCATTTATCTGGTATTCAGCGTCAAAAGAGGCCGAAGTCACATTGCCTTATGCGCAATGCATCATGCACTTTTTCAACCATCAGACGCATCACCGTGGTCAGTTACACAAAATGCTGACCGAGACCGGCTCTGGCGCGCCGGTCAGCGATCTGTGTTTCATGCCAACGGAGGGCTGAATGCCGCAAATATCATTGTCTCGCCGTCTGCGGCGCACACCCTTCTCGGAAGGTGTCACGGCTGCAGGGGTCAAAGGCTATACGGTTTACAACCGTATGCTGTTGCCGACGGTGTTCGAAAGCGTCGAGGCAGACTACCGTCATCTCAAGTCCCATGTTCAAGTCTGGGATGTCTCGTGTGAGCGACAAGTGGAACTGCGCGGGCCGGATGCTGCGCGATTGATGCAGATGCTGACGCCGCGCGATCTGCGGGGTATGCTGCCGGGGCAGTGCTACTATGTGCCTATCGTGGATGAGACTGGCGGTATGCTGAACGATCCGGTGGCGGTGAAACTGTCCGAAGATCGTTGGTGGATATCCATTGCCGACAGCGATTTGCTGTTGTGGGTCAAAGGCCTGGCCAATGGCTATCGGCTGGACGTACTGGTGGATGAGCCCGACGTATCACCTCTGGCCATTCAGGGTCCCAAGGCAGACGAGCTGATGGCGCGCGTGTTCGGGGACCGGGTACGTGATATTCGGTTCTTCAAATTCGATATGTTCGAGTTTGAGGGGCGCGATTTGGCCGTCGCCCGCTCGGGCTATTCCAAGCAAGGCGGGTTCGAGATTTATGTCGAAGGCGGCGATATCGGGATGCCTCTGTGGAACGCGCTGTTCAACGCGGGCGAAGACCTGCAGGTGCGCGCCGGCTGCCCGAACTTGATCGAACGGATCGAGGGCGGGTTGCTGTCATATGGCAATGACATGACAGACGACAACACGCCGCATGAATGCGGTTTGGGCAAGTTCTGTAACACGCACACGGCCATTGGCTGCGTGGGTAGGGACGCTTTGTTGCGCGTTGCCAAGGAAGGCCCGGTGCAGCAGATTCGCCCGATTGCGATTGAGGGTGATGCCGTGCCGCCTTGCGTTGAGCCTTGGCCGGTTTATGCAGAGGGGAAACAGGTCGGTCAGGTGACATCTTCCGCCTGGTCTCCTGATTTCACGACCAATGTTTCGATTGGGATGATGCGATTGAGCCATTGGGACACTGGGACCAAGCTTGAGGTGGAAACGCCTGACGGGATGCGGAACGCTACAGTACAGGGTCATTTTTGGATCTGATACGTGGGAAGGGGGCTCTGCCCCCGTCGCTGCGCGACTCCCCCGGGATATTTTAGGCCAGGTGAAGTGATGGGCCGGTCGAGAAAAAGCGAAAGGAATATGAATATGTTCAATGCGTTGGTGATGGATAAGGATGAAGAAAGCGGGCTGGCGAGCGCGTCGGTTAAACAGCTTTCAACCGAGGATCTGCCGCATGGTGAAGTGACCGTTGCAGTGGAATACTCGACGGTGAACTACAAAGACGGGCTTTGCCTGTCACCCAAAGGCGGTGGTCTGGTCCGAAATTACCCTCATGTACCCGGGATCGACTATGCCGGGACGGTCGAGGCCTCGTCGGATGCGCGCTACAAGCCGGGCGACAAGGTCGTTTTGACCGGCTGGCGCGTGGGAGAGGCGCATTGGGGCGGATATTCGCAAAAAGCCAATGCGCGGGCCGATTGGCTGGTTCCCTTGCCAGACGGTTTGGATGCCCGGCAGGCGATGGCGGTGGGGACGGCAGGCTTTACCGCAATGCTTGCGGTTATGGCGCTGCAAGATCATGGGCTGCAACCGGGCCATGGGCCTGTGCTGGTAACCGGGGCCGCCGGGGGTGTTGGGTCGGTTGCGACCGCGATTCTGGGGCATCTGGGCTATGAGGTCGCGGCTGTGACCGGGCGACCTGAGACCGGGGACTATCTGAAATCCTTGGGTGCGACGACGATTGTTCCACGCGACGAGTTGAATGAGACCACCAAACGCCCGCTGGAAAGCGAAACCTGGGCCGGGTGTGTTGACGCCGTTGGCGGTGACATGCTGGCGCGTGTTTTGGGTCAGATGAAATATGGCTGCTCGGTTGCGGCTGTAGGTCTGGCAGGCGGTGCGGCGCTGCCAACGACGGTGATTCCCTTCCTGCTGCGTGGTGTGAACTTGTTGGGGATCGACAGCGTGATGCAGCCCTATGACAACCGCGTTCGGGCCTGGCAGCGGATCGCGACCGACCTGCCGATGGAAAAACTCGAGGCGATGGTGCATGCCGCGACCCTGTCTGACCTGCCAACACTTGGGGCAGAAATTCTCAAAGGTCAGGTCAAAGGGCGCGTTGTGGTCGACGTAAACGCCTGATTTGATACCACGGTAAGGGCGGGTCATGTTATAGGCTTGCCCTTGCTGATCAAAAGCCGGCAAAAAGGACCGAAACTCTGCTGGTTATTGCCGCAATTCCTGCCCATGATTGCTATACATCCCATATGTGATGGCGTAAGACCCATCCAAACAGCACTTGAAGACGGGGAGTGAGCAGCATGTCTGACGACTTCGAACTGGACACCGATGATCTGAAGCGCCGCATGGATGGCGCTATGTCCAACCTCAGAACTGAATTTGCCTCTTTGCGGACCGGTCGGGCCTCGGCTTCGATGCTGGAGCCGGTAATGGTCGACGCTTATGGGGCGATGACACCGATCAATCAGGTTGGCACGGTCAATGTTCCGGAACCGCGGATGGTGACGGTGAATGTCTGGGACAAGGGCCTTGTGGGCAAGGTCGAAAAAGC
Source organism: Ruegeria sp. H3 (assembly GCF_056533095.1). Taxonomy (NCBI): domain Bacteria; kingdom Pseudomonadati; phylum Pseudomonadota; class Alphaproteobacteria; order Rhodobacterales; family Roseobacteraceae; genus Ruegeria; species Ruegeria sp. H3. The sequence goes on from NZ_JBQFOD010000001.1 coordinate 87,798, forward strand.
GATCCGCGAAAGTGGTTTGGGGATCAATCCCCAGCTGAATGGCACGATCATTATGCTGCCGATCCCTGAATTGAACGAAGAACGCCGTCGCGAGCTGGGCAGGGTTGCTGGGCAATATGCCGAAAGCGCGCGGGTTTCGATCCGAAATGTACGCCGCGATGGGATGGACCAGATCAAAAAGGCCAAATCGGATGGCATGTCCGAGGATGACCAGAAGTTCTGGGAAAGCGAAGTGCAGGACCTGACGGATGAGATGATCAAGGCTGTCGATACCGCACTTGAGACGAAACAGTCAGAAATCATGCAGGTCTGAGCCGGTCTTATGCCCAAAGATCCCCAAACCGAGCCAGGGTCTGGCCCGCGCCATGTGGCGATCATCATGGATGGTAACGGTCGCTGGGCGCAGGCACGTGGGCGGCCTCGGTTGTTCGGTCATCACGCGGGTGCGCGTCGGGTGCGCGAGGTGGTTGAAGCCTGTCCGGGGCTGGGCATCAAGTACCTGACCATCTTTGCCTTTTCGACCGAGAACTGGAAGCGTACGCAGGTCGAAGTGGCAGGGCTGATGAGCTTGTTTCGCCGCTATATCATCAAGGAAACCAAGACGCTGGCCGAAAATGGCATTCGCGTGCGGTTTATAGGGGATCGGGTGCGTTTGGATTCAAAGCTGACCGATCTTATGGATTCTCTGGAAGAAGAAACCAAAAACAACGATCTGGTGCATCTGACCGTCGCGCTGAACTACGGCGGCCGGGATGAGGTAGCGCGTGCGACCAAACGACTGGCCCGTGATGTGGCCGAAGGGCGCTTGCATCCCGATGATGTGGACGAAGAAACGCTGCCCAAATACCTGGATACACGGGTTCTGCCGGATCCTGATCTGGTGATCCGCACCAGTGGTGAGGCGCGCATCTCGAACTTCTTGCTGTGGCAATCCGCCTATTCTGAATACGAGTTCATCGACACGTTGTGGCCTGATTTCACCGCCGCCGAGCTGGAGCGCTTGTGCAACAACTTTGGATCACGTGAGCGGCGTTTCGGGGCAGTTATCGCATGAGCGATGGCCGATGGTCTGATCTGACGACGCGGGTTCTGTCTGCCATTGTGCTTGTCGCCATTGGTGCGATTGAAGTCTGGCTGGGCGGTATCTGGTTCGAAACCTTCATCGCGGTGGCCTGTGGGCTGATGGCATGGGAACTCGTTCGGATGATCGAGCCGCAGCGCACAAGCGTCGCGGTGCAATTGGGAATCCTGACCTGCGCGGTGGTGTTTGGCGTCGCAGAGCTTTGGCGTTTTGAATTTTCTCAGGTTTATACTCTGCCAATCGTTGCCGCGCTTGCTTTGGTTTCGGCCGGGCAGGTTAACCATTCCCGCGGGTTGTGCGCGGTTTTTATGCTGTGGATTGCCGGGGCAGGGCTGGGCTTTATTTCGATACGAGAGACGTTGGGTTTTACCGCGATGATCTGGCTGATTGCCTTGGTCGTGGCAACCGATGTCGCGGGGTATTTTGTCGGCAAGGCCGTGGGTGGCCCGAAATTCTGGCCCAAGGTCAGCCCCAAAAAAACATGGTCAGGTACAGCAGGGGGCTGGGCAGCTGCTGCCTTGGTCGGCATCCTGTTCGCCGTCCAGGGCGGGTTTGGCGTGATGTTTGTGGTGATTTCGGTGCTGGCTTCGATGGCCAGCCAGGCTGGCGACATTGCTGAAAGCGCGGTCAAACGCCGGTTTGGGGTCAAGGACAGCTCGAATCTGATCCCCGGTCATGGCGGGTTTCTGGATCGGTTTGATGGAATGATGGGTGCGGCGCTGTTCGTGCTTTTAGCGGGTTTGATCTATTCACCCGGGGCGATGTGATGCGCAAGGTTTCGATTTTCGGTGCGACCGGTTCGATCGGCCAGAACACAGTTGATCTGATCGCCCGTGCGCCGGATCACTATGACGTGGTCGCCCTAACCGGGGGCGCCAATATCGCGCAGCTGGCTTCAGATGCCCGTCAGTTGCGTGCAGATATCGCTGTGACGGCTTATGAGGATCGGTTGCCCGACCTGCGTGATGCGCTGGAAGGCTCAGGTGTTGAAGCGGCCGCTGGTGCGCAGGCCCTGACCGAAGCAGCGACGCGGCCTGCAGATTGGGTCATGTCGGCCATCGTGGGCGCGGCCGGGCTGGCACCAGGGATCGAGGCGCTGAAGCAAGGCGCGACGCTGGCGCTGGCCAACAAAGAAACGCTTGTTTGTGCCGGTGCTTTGGTGCTGGACACAGCCAAAACGCATGGCGCGCGCCTGCTGCCGGTGGACAGTGAGCATTCAGCGGTTTTTCAAGCGCTTGTGGGCGAGGACATGAGCGCGGTTGAGCGGATCATCATCACGGCCAGTGGCGGGGCCTTTCGGGACTGGCCCGTCTCAGATCTGGCCAAAGCGACGGTTGAACAGGCCTCAAGCCACCCGAACTGGGATATGGGGCAGCGGATCACCATCGACAGCGCCTCGATGTTCAACAAGGCGCTTGAAGTGATCGAGACCAAAGAATTCTTTGGGTTAGACCCGCAGCGGATCGAAGTTCTGGTGCATCCCGAATCTATTGTACACGCGCTGGTTGGGTTTCGGGATGGCGCGGTGATGGCCCATATGGGCGCGCCCGATATGCGCCACGCGATTGGCTATTCGCTGCACTGGCCGGACAGGCAGGGCCTGCCGGTCGAACGGCTCGACTTAGCGGCGATTGGCCAGCTGAACTTTCAGAAACCTGATCTGGCCCGTTACCCCGCGCTTAGACTGGCGTGGGACGTCATGGAACGCGGAGGATTGTCGGGCGCGGTTTTCAACGCCGCTAAAGAGCGGGCGCTGGATCATTTCATCGCGCGTCGGATCGGATTTCTGGACATGGCAGATTGTGTCGCCATGGTTCTGGACAGATTTGATGCGGAACAATGTCTTATTGATGCCCCTTTGACACTTGATAACGTACAGCAAACGGACCATCTGGCACGGCAATGGGCAGATGACGCCGTGCACAAACGAGCAGGATAGAATATTGGACGTACTTTCCCTGATCCCGCAATTCGGCAATTTGCTTTGGACGATTGTGGCCTTTGTGATCGCTTTGTCCGCCATCGTGGCTGTGCATGAATACGGGCATTATATCGTTGGTCGCTGGTCCGGCATTCATGCAGATGTGTTTTCCATAGGGTTCGGCCCGGTGTTATGGAGCCGGTTCGACAAGCGTGGCACAAAATGGCAGATCGCGCTGCTGCCGTTTGGGGGCTACGTCAAATTCAAGGGCGATTCCAACGCGGCCTCGGGTAAGGACGAAGAGGCGATGGAAGAAATCGCCGAACAAAGCCCGGAAGAGCTGCGCAGTACCATGCATGGCGCACCGCTTTGGGCCCGTGCTGCAACCGTTGCAGCGGGTCCGGTATTCAACTTTGCCATGTCGATCATCGTCTTCGGTATGATCTTTTGGTCGCAAGGCGTGTCACGCGAACCTCTGACAGTGGGTGAATTGCAACCTTTGCCGGGAACCGTTCAAGGCCTTCAGGTTGGCGATGAGATCGTCGCGATTGCTGGTATCACAACGCCGGATTTCGATGAGGAAAGCAACTGGAGCGAATTCACCGGATCGCTGCCTGTTGAACCTGTTCTGGACTATACCGTAATCCGCGATGGTGAGACGCTGGATGTCGAAGCGCCTTGGTTGTTCCCGCCGCTGATCCGTCAGGTTGCACCGCGCAGTGCCGCGATGGATATCCAGTTGGAACAGGGGGATGTAATCACCGCTGTCAATGGGCAGCCAATCTTTGCCTTCGACCAGCTTAAGGAATTTGTCGAAAGCTCGGATGGTCGCGTATTATTGCTGAACGTTTGGCGCGACGGGGTTGATCTGGAATTTGCTCTGGCCCCACGGCGCACGGATGAGCCCCAGTCCGAAGGCGGCTTTATCACTCATTGGCGTATCGGGATCGTGGGCGGCATGATGCTGGAACCTGCGACTCAGCCCGCTGGCATTTGGGATTCGCTGACGGGCGGTGTCAGGCAGACCATCCGCATTATCGACGGATCGCTATCGGGGATGTGGCACATGATCACCGGCGCGATCAGTACCTGCAATATCTCCGGCCCGATTGGTATTGCCGAAACCTCGGGTGCGATGGCCAGTCAGGGTGCGCAGAACTTCATCTTCTTTATTGCGGTTTTGTCGACCGCTGTTGGACTGCTGAACCTGTTCCCAATTCCGGCTTTGGATGGCGGGCACCTGGTCTTCTATGCGTATGAAGCCGTTGCCGGAAAGCCGCCCAGCGACCGGGCGCTCCGGATTTTGATGACGGTGGGAATCACCCTGATTCTCAGCCTGATGCTGTTTTCGGTAACAAACGATCTGTTCTGCTGATTGTGACACCGCGCGCACAACAAAGCCGCATTCTTGCCTCAATCTGACGTTAGTGTTTTCGCCAAATTGAGGGCGAACAATGACACAAGCACTGCGCAAATCATATAAAAGCTTCAGTTTCCTGTTCATGCTGAACTGGGATGTGTTGCTGAGTTTTGCAGTCACCGCTTTGGCCCTTGGTTTAGGTGCTTATCTGGCCGGTTTCTGATTCTGGCCCAGCGTATCGGCGCAAGACAAAGGTAATCAAATGCCAGTTGGGCATTTTGGCCTTTTGACAAGCACATCCAGACCCGTTACTCAGCATTAAAGTCTTAGAATTCTGGGTTGAGATAAAAATGACCGACGGGCGAGGCGCGGGCACATCCTGCGGGGGGCGTAAGTCTTCAAACAAGATTTTGTGGCAAACGCTCACGTTTCTTTTCCTTTTTGTTGCGGCAAGTTTACTGGCAATGCCAAACGTTGCGACCGCGCAAAGTTTCACGATCAATTCGTTTGACGTAGATGGAAACCGGCGTATCGAGACCGGTACGATCATCGCCAGAACCGGGATCGAACCGGGCCAGACGGTGACAAGCGGTCAGCTGAACGACGCCTATCAGCGTTTGCTTGACAGTGGTGTTTTTGAAACAGTCGAATTGACACCTCGCGGCACGACCCTGGTGATCGAGGTTCAGGAATACCCGACAATCAACCAGATCAGCATCGAGGGGAATCGGCGTGTCAAAGACGACGTCTTGCTCGAAGTGATTTCATCGCAGCCCCGTCGGGTGTTTACGCCTCAGGCCGCCGAGGCCGACTCCGATCTGATCGCTGAAGTCTATTCGGCACAAGGTCGTGTGGCTGCGACCGTGATCCCCCGTATCATTCGCCGTAGCGACAACCGGGTCGATCTGGTTTTTGAAATCTCTGAAGGCACTACGATTGAAGTCGAACGTGTCAGCTTTGTCGGCAACCGCGCTTATTCTGATCGCCGCTTGCGCCGCGTGTTGGAGACGAAACAGGCCACCATCCTGCGCACCTTTTTCCGCAGCGATACATTCATCGGCGACCGGATCGAATTCGACAAGCAGGTCATTCGTGATTTCTACCTATCGCGCGGCTATATCGATTTTCGTGTAAACAGTGCCAATGTAGAGTTCACGCGCGAACGCGATGCGTTTTTCCTGGTCATGAACGTGACCGAAGGGCAGAAATTTTCATTCGGCAAGATCACAACTGTAAGTGAAATCCCTGGCGTGGACCCGGCACCCTATCAGGACGCACTAAAGATCAAGCCCGGCGTAACGTATTCACCTACGCTGATCGAAAATTCGATCGCTCGGCAGGAACGGTTAGGGGTGAAACAGGGCGTCGATTTTCTTCGGGTCGAGCCGCGTGTCACCCGGAATGATCGCGACCTGACACTGGATATCGAATTCGTACTCAGCAAAGGCCCGCGCGTCTTTGTGGAACGGATTGATATCGAAGGGAACACAACAACGCTGGATCAGGTGATCCGTCGTCAGTTTGAAACTGTCGAAGGTGATCCGTTCAATCCGCGAGCGATCCGTCAGGCGTCAGAGCGCATCAACGCATTGGGTTTCTTTGCCACAGCGAGTGTTGAACCGCGCGAAGGGTCAAGCCCAAGCCAGGTCATTCTGGACGTGGATGTTGAAGAACAGCCTACAGGTTCGCTTTCGCTGGGCGGTAGCTACTCGGTATCGGACGGTATCGGACTTGCTGTTGCGTTGAACGAATCCAATTTCCTTGGGCGTGGTCAGAATCTTGGTTTTTCCATCTCGACTGCGCAGGAATCCGAACAGTACACCATCAATTTTACGGAACCTTACCTGTTAGGTCGCAGACTGCGCTTTGATCTTGGGCTTGGTCTCTCAGGGACCAACTCTGGTTTTGCAAGCTACGACACCCAGCGCCTATTCTTTAATCCCCAGTTGACCTACTCGATTGGCGAACTGTCCGCATTGCGCCTTCGCTATGGCTGGGAACGCAGCGAGATGACGCAGCAGGATGATGAGATCAACGGTGCTGTTATTTCGTCTGAAATCGCACAGGGAAAACGAACCAGCAGTTCGATTGGCGTGTCATATATCTATGATAGCCGTATCGGTGGTTTGAACCCAAATGCAGGTGTTTTGTTCGAAGTCGGTGTTGATGCGGCCGGTCTGGGTGGCGACAATGAGTTTTTTAAGACGACGGCTCGTGGTATCGCGCAGACGCGCATCCTAAGCGAAGAAGTCGTGTTGCGGGCCACACTTGAAATGGGTGCACTTCACTGGAGAGGGGACGACTTTAGCCGCACAGTTGACCGTTTCTTGTTGGGTCCCAGCGTCTTCCGTGGCTTTGAACCCGCCGGCCTTGGCCCGCGTGATCTGTCCAACGGTCAGAATGATGCCATTGGTGGCAATTACTACTGGGTTGCACGCTTCGAGTCAGACTTCCCATTGGGCTTGCCCGAAGAATTGGGTCTGCGCGGGGGCGTGTTCTACGATATTGGCAATCTCTACAATATCAGCAACGTCAACACAGCCGGTGCGGATATCGTCGGTGCAAACGGATCGATCCGTCAGGTTATTGGCGTGTCCGTCCTGTGGGAAACACCCTTCGGTCCGCTGCGGTTTAACTTCTCGCATGCTTTGAAGAAAGAAGAGTTCGATAAAGAACGCAGCTTTGATTTGACCGTTCAGGCCAGGTTCTGATTTTTCATGGCGGACTACGGTTTCAACCTACTACAGGGCCCGCTTCGGGCCCTGTGTGTTTTTCTAGCCTGCGCTTGGTCTATCCCCGGTTTTGCACAGCAGTTGGGTGTGACCCAAAGCGAAGTCGTAACGATCTCTAGTGATCGCTTGTTTACGGAATCCCAATTTGGTCAGCGCGTCCTACGCGAGATTGAACAGGAAGGCGCGTTGCTGGGCGAGGAAAATGAACGCATCGTCGCTGAACTGAGCACTGAAGAAAAAACTCTGACTGAGAAGCGTAGCGAACTGACGCCGGAAGAGTTTCGCCCCTTGGCTGAAGCGTTTGATATCAAAGTGCAATCTCACCGCGAAGGTCAGCGGGCCAAACTGGACGCTTTGGCCCGTCTCAGCGAAGACAGTCGGCAACAGTTTTACGAACTGGCGCGCCCGGTTCTGATCGATATTCTGCGGGAAAGCGGCGGCTCGATCATTCTGGAACGCTCAAGTGTGCTGCTCAGCTCGGACGCATCGGACATCACCGATGTTGCGATAGACCGGATCAATGCGGTCATCGGGGATGGAACCGGCTTGCAGGACGGACAAGGCGAATAAACAGGTTTGCTTGCCCTTACGCGCCTGTATTGCTAACCACGCGAGAACTGAGACTTCCAAGACGGGATTTGTGACTTATGACCTCGGAAACCAAAAGCGCCGACATTCAGCTGATTCAGCGCATATTGCCGCATCGCTATCCGTTTCTACTGGTCGACAAGGTGGTTGATATCGAAGGCTATCAATCTGCCATAGGCATCAAGAATGTCACCATGAACGAGCCTCATTTTCAGGGCCATTTCCCCGGTACTCCGATCATGCCAGGTGTCACCATCGTCGAAGCGATGGCGCAAACGGCCGGCGTCATGCTGGGTGTCGGCATGGATGTGATCGACACGGAACTGCTGATCTACTTCATGAGCATCGACAAGTGCAAATTCCGCCGCAAGGTTGTGCCCGGCGACGTTCTGGAGATGCATGTGGAAACCCTGCGTGGCAAGAAAGGCGGAAAGCTGTTCAAGTTCAATGGCCGGGCTACCGTCGATGGAGAAGTCGCCGCCGAAGCCGAGTTCTCGGCCTATGTTGATTGGGACATGGAAAAAACGGCATGAGCGGTGTTCATCCCAGCGCAATCATAGAAGAGGGCGCTCAGATCGGGCAGGGCTGTTCGATCGGCCCGTTCTGCTATGTCGGGCCTCAGGTGCGTTTGGGCGACCGGGTCGAGTTGAAATCGCATGTGGTTGTCACGGGTGACACTTCGGTCGGTGGAGATACGGTCATCTTCAACTTCTCGGTCATAGGTGAGATCCCTCAAGATTTAAAATTCGGGGGTGAAAACACGCGGCTGGAAATCGGCCAGCGCAACAGGATTCGGGAACATGTGACGATCAACACCGGCACCGATGGCGGTGGTGGCGTGACGCGTATCGGTGATGATTGCCTGCTGATGGCGGGCGTGCATGTGGCCCATGACGTTCAGATGGGCGATCGGGTGATCATGGTAAATCACGCGGGCGCGGCCGGTCACTGTGTCATTGAGGATGATGTGATAATCGGCGGGATCTCGGGCCTGCATCAATGGGTGCGGGTTGGTCGCGGCGCCATCATCGGCGCGCTGACCATGGTGCCGAACGACGTCATTCCCTACGGTTTGGTCCAGGCCCCGCGCGGGGAACTGGACGGGCTCAACCTGGTTGGCCTGAAACGGCGGGGCGTATCGCGCGAAGACATCTCGGCGCTGCGGGCTGCGTTCAAGGAACTGACCGGTGGAGAGGGGACGTTTCAGGAACGTGCCCATCGGGCAGGTGAAGGCACCGACAGCGAATATGTCCGGCGCATTGTCGAGTTTGTCACCGGTGACACGGATCGTTCTTTCCTGACACCAAGGAAGTAAGCGCATGCTGGCATTGATCGCAGGCACAGGTGTCTTGCCGGATGAGGTCGTCGCCGCTTTGCCAGAGCGCCCGTTGATCTGCGCGATGGAAGGGTTTGAGCCGGATACGCTAGGACCAGACATCGTGTTTCCGCTCGAACAGCTAGGCAGCTTTATCGCCGAATTGAACGCGCGCGGTGTGACCGAGCTTTGCATGGCCGGGGCAGTTCGGCGACCGCGGGTTGATCCCGCGCGCATTGATGCGGCGACCTTGCCATTAGTTCCGATCTTGCAAAAGGCGATGACCTCTGGCGACGACGGGGCGTTGCGCGCGGTCATCGGTATCTTTGAGGATGCGGGCCTGTCGGTCAAAGCCGCTCATGAGATAGCACCGGACTTATTGCCGTCTGTGGGTTGCCTGACCGAGGCGCAACCATCTGACGCCGATTTGGTCGATGCAGACCGTGCGGCCGGTATTCTACGTGCCATGGGCAGCGCCGATATCGGGCAGGCTTGCGCCGTGTCCAAAGGGCAGGCTTTGGCTGTCGAAAGCATTTTTGGCACCGCCTGGATGTTGCAATCCTTGACCCAACGTCCGGATGCAGGTGGTGGCGTTCTGTTCAAAGCGCCAAAGCCAGCTCAGGATCGGCGGGTGGATTTGCCTGCAATAGGCCCCGAAACCGTGGCCAGCGCCGTGGCAGCCGGATTGACCGGTATTGTCATCGAAAAGGGCGGTGTCATGGTATTGCAGCGCGACCGGGTGATCGCCGAATGCAACCGTCTGGGCCTTTTCCTGTTCGTCCGTGAAAGGGCGGTCTGATGCGCGTCTTTCTGGTCGCCGGTGAACCTTCGGGTGACCGGTTGGGCGGTGCGCTGATGGAAGGGTTGAAGACCCTTGTTCCAAACGTTGAATTCAGTGGAGTTGGCGGGCCATTGATGGAGGCACAGGGCCTGAACAGTCAGTTCCCGATGTCCGAGCTCAGCGTTATGGGCCTTGTCGAGGTCCTGCCCAAGTTCTTTCACCTAAAGCGCCGGATCGCTGAAACCGCGCAGGCGGTTTTGGACACGCAGCCGGATGTGCTGATCACCATCGACAGTCCGGACTTCTCACTGCGTGTGGCCAAGATCGTCAAAGCCGCCAGCGATATTCGCACCGTGCACTACGTGGCCCCAAGCGTCTGGGCCTGGCGTCCGGGGCGGGCGGATAAGATGGCCAAGGTGATTGATCACGTTCTGGCGCTGCTGCCGTTTGAGCCGCCCTATATGGAACGCGTGGGGATGGAATGTGATTTCGTTGGCCATCCCGTGGTGAACGAACCGATTGCCTCTGATCAGGACATCCAGAAATTTCGTGCGGATCATGATCTGGGCAATGCGCCAATCGTGCTGGCGTTGCCAGGCTCCCGGAGAGGGGAGGTCGAACGGTTGGCCCCGATCTTCGGTGCGGCACTAGACGAGTTCCTGACAGATCGTACCGACACCCGCGTCGTGGTTCCGGCGGTTGCGCATATGGTCGATATGGTTTCGGACCACATCAACGACTGGCCTGGTCACCCGGTTGTTGTCGATCCGCGCAAACTGCCCTCGGACGAAGCGCAGAGCCAGAAAAGAGCAGCCTTTGCCGCCGCCGATCTGGCATTGGCGGCCTCGGGTACGGTCTCGTTGGAATTGGCAGCGCAGGCGACGCCCATGGTGATCGCTTACAACCTGAACTGGCTGACCACGCAGATCGCCAAACGTATGGTGAAGCTGGATACGGTCACTCTGGTCAATCTGGTCTCGGACAGCCATGCCGTGCCCGAATGCCTGCTTGAGGATTGTGATCCAACGAAGATCGCGGATTCGTTAAAGCAAGTGGCCGCCGCACCGGACGCTCAGAACCGGGCCATGGCAACGACCATGGAGCGTCTTGGGCGCGGTGGCGAGGCACCGGGTCTGCGCGCAGCAAGGGCCGTTTTGGACAGAATGAACGCGTGATGCTGGATCATGTGATCTTTGCTGCTTCGGCCTTTGCGGCGCAGATATTGACCAATCTCGACAATCTTGCCGCGTTAGTTGCGCTGATGATGGTATCTGGTCCACGTCGCGCCATTGCAGGGTTCCTGTTTGCGCAGATAATCGTGATCACCATCGCTTTCCTACTGGCATTGGGGGTCGATGACGTGGTGCCGCACTGGGCGGGCTATTTGGGATTGATCCCTTTGGGGCTTGGCATCATCGGAATACTCCGTCAATTCCGGGGGGAGGAGATGCAGCAGGCTGCGCGCTTATCTGCAGGCGCGTCGACCTTGGTGACCATGCTGCTGTTTGTCAGTATGTCGATGGATACGTTTGCGGTTCTCGCACCGCTTTTGGCGGACTCCACCCCGAGCTATCGCTTGGCAGGGGTCGCTGGGGCTGTAGCCGCGGCGTTGACCCTAAGTGCGCTCGCACTCTTGGGCGCGCGCGCGCCAATCATGACCGGAGGCTGGGCGCAACGGCTTGAGGCGCTTGTGCCTTACGTAATGATCTGCGCTGGGATCTACATCCTCAGTAACTCATGGACTGACGCGATTTAGTACCCGCGCCAGATCCAGCCACCGCCAAAGATACGGCTGCCTTCATTTGCGTAGAACACACAGGCCTGACCCGGAGAGATCCCTTCCTCAGGCGTCAACAACTCCACCTCGGCGGTCGTGTCGGACAGGGGGCGAATAATCGCCTCGCGCGGGGGGCGGGTCGAGCGGACCTTGACCGACAAGTGCCATTCGCTGCGCGCGGTGAAGGGCTCGTCCCCCAACCAGTTGATTTCGCGCACCGGAATGGTTCTGGTCGCCAGCATTTCTTTGGGGCCGACGACAACCTGTTTCTTGTCCACATCCAGCTTGACCACGTAAAGCGGCTCGCTCAGGCCACCAATGCCTAAGCCCCGGCGCTGACCGATCGTGTAGTGGATCACCCCGTTGTGCTTCGCCAGAACCCGGCCATCGGCATGCACGATCTCACCCGGTTCCGCAGCACCCGGGCGCAGTTTCTCGATCACGCTGGCATAGTCGCCATTGGGCACGAAGCAGATGTCCTGACTGTCGGGTTTGTCCGCCACGGCCAGCCCGTACTGCGCCGCCATATCGCGGGTTGCATCCTTCGAAGGCAGGTGCCCCAGAGGGAAGCGCAGGAAATCCAACTGCTCGGGCGTGGTCGAAAACAGGAAGTAGGACTGGTCGCGGTTCGCATCCTCGGCGCTGTGCAGTTCCGGGCCACTAGGGCCCATCATGCGCTGAATATAGTGCCCAGTGGCCATGCAATCGGCTTCAAGGTCTTTGGCAGTTTCCAAAAGGTCCTTAAATTTCACCCGCTCATTGCAGCGGATACAGGGCACTGGGGTCGCGCCTGCCAGATAGCTGTCGGCGAATTCATCAATCACCGCGTCTTTGAAGATGTTCTCGTAGTCCAGAACGTAATGCGGGAAACCACGCTCTTCGGCCACGCGCCGCGCGTCATGAATGTCGATCCCGGCACAGCACGCGCCTTTTTTGGCCAGCGCCGCGCCATGGTCATAAAGCTGTAGTGTCACACCGACCACGTCATAGCCTTGGTCCGCCAGATAGGCAGCAACGACCGAGCTGTCGACACCACCGGACATGGCAACAACCACCCGCGTTTCCGAGGGCGGTTTGGCAAAGCCAAGCGAATTGAGTTGGGTCTCGGCGGCGAGGGCCATGGCGATTCCGTTCGGATTAAGAAAGACCGGCAGAATATAGGAAAATTCTACACACTCTCAAGGGGCGGTTTCACGCGGCATTAAGTAGGCTGATGTCAGCTTTGTCGCAGCAGGAAAAGGGTAGAAAGATGTATTTGCACAAAGTTGAAGGGCCGCGATCTGTTACCTTGCCGGATGGCTCGGTTCTGTCGCGCGCAGATCTTCCACCCGCTGACACACGACGCTGGGTCGCGTCTCGCAAAATCATTGTTGTGCGTGGCGTTCTTTACGGCCTGATCACTCTGTCGGACGCCAAGAAACGATATGGCATCAGCGATGAAGAGTTCAACACATGGGTATCTGCCGTCGCCGAACACGGAATCGAGGCATTGAAAGTAACAGCCCTAAAAAAATATCGACAACCTAAAGATGAAAGTGAATAAATGATTCAACGGTAACGTCAGATTAACCATTTTTGATCAGGTTTGAATTGAATTGAAGTTTTATGACCTGAATTGGAGCAGTGAAATGAGAATACTTCTTGTCGAGGATGATCCAACCACATCCAAAAGCATCGAATTGATGCTGACGCATGCAAACTTGAACGTATATGCGACGGATTTGGGGGAAGAAGGGATCGATCTGGCAAAACTCTATGATTACGATCTCATTTTGCTGGACCTGAACCTGCCGGACATGAACGGGCATGAAGTACTGCGCCAATTGCGGATCGCGCGGGTGGAAACTCCGATCCTGATCCTATCTGGGGCTGACGATACGGAAAGCAAGATCAAGGGCTTTGGATTTGGCGCGGATGACTATCTGACCAAGCCGTTCCATCGCGAAGAACTGGTTGCCCGTATCCATGCGATTATCCGACGTTCGAAAGGGCATTCACAATCGGTGATCCATACCGGGCGCGTTGCTGTTAACCTGGATGCCAAGACGGTTGAGGTTGATGGCCAGACTGTTCACCTGACTGGCAAGGAATATCAGATGCTGGAGCTGTTGAGCCTGCGTAAGGGCACAACCCTGACAAAAGAGATGTTCCTGAACCACCTTTATGGCGGCATGGATGAGCCAGAACTGAAAATCATCGATGTGTTTATCTGCAAGTTGCGCAAGAAACTCAGCAATGCAACCGGTGGCGACAACTATATCGAAACGGTTTGGGGCCGCGGCTATGTGCTGCGTGATCCGCAATCCGACAGCATGGACGATACCCGTATCGCAGTCGGCGCCTGACATCCGAACACTTGTGCCGCTGTTGGTCCAGGGCGGCACCCACACTCACGGCTCAGCACGTCTGGACCTAGCCGTGGCCTCGCCCTATCACTGATGTCCAAGAAGACGTGACAGGGCGAGGCCATGGGCAATTCAATTCCAACAGCAGACCTGACCGAAGACCAGGCCCGGGCCGAGCTTGCTCAACTGGCCAAGGTGCTTTTGCAGGCCAATCAACTGTATCACGGCGCAGATGCGCCCGAGATTTCGGATGCAGACTACGATGCGCTGAAACGGCGCAATGCCGAAATCGAGATGCGATTCCCACATCTCAAACGCGCCGACAGCCCCAGTGATCAGGTCGGTGCCCGGGCAGCAGACGGGTTTTCCAAGGTCACCCATGCCGTGCGCATGATGTCACTGGGCAATGCGTTCGACGATGAGGATGTGGCCGATTTTGACCGGTCGATCCGCAAATACCTCGGGCTGGATGACGCAGCACCACTCGCCTATACTGCGGAACCCAAGATCGATGGCCTATCCCTTTCGCTGCGCTATGAAAACGGCAAGCTGATTCAAGCGGCTACGCGCGGCGATGGAGAGGTTGGTGAGAATGTCACAGCCAATGCCCGAACGCTGGCCGATATTCCCCAAACCATCGAGAATGCACCCGCTATTTTAGAGGTTCGTGGCGAGGTCTATATGTCGCACGCAGATTTCGACGCACTCAATCAGCGTCAAACCGAAAGCGGCGGGAAGACTTTTGCCAACCCTAGAAATGCAGCGGCCGGGTCGTTGCGGCAGTTGGATTCGGAAATCACCCGCGCGCGGCCGCTCCGGTTCTTCGCCTATGCCTGGGGTGAGGTGTCAGAACCGCTTTCTGATACTCAGAAAGGCGCGATTGACCGCTTAAATGCGTTTGGTTTCTCAACGAATGAGTTAACTCAAGAATGCAAAACCACGGATGAAATGTTGGCCCAGTACCGACAAATCGAAGCACAGCGCGCCACGCTGGGCTATGATATCGACGGTGTCGTCTACAAGGTCAACGATCTGGCGTTACAGGCGCGGTTAGGGTTCCGCTCAACCACGCCCCGCTGGGCGATTGCCCACAAGTTTCCTGCTGAACTGGCCTGGACTCGGCTTGAAGCAATTGACATTCAGGTTGGTCGGACCGGCGCGCTTAGCCCGGTTGCACGATTGCATCCGGTTACGGTGGGCGGCGTCGTTGTCTCAAACGCCACATTGCATAACGAAGATTATATCGCGGGCCGTGACGCCAAGGGCGGTGAAATCCGCGATGGCAAGGATATTAGGGTCGGTGATTGGGTACAGGTGTACCGCGCCGGCGATGTGATCCCCAAGATCGCAGATGTCGACATCTCCAAACGCCCAGATGACGCAGTGCCTTACGA
Source organism: Ruegeria sp. H3 (assembly GCF_056533095.1). Taxonomy (NCBI): domain Bacteria; kingdom Pseudomonadati; phylum Pseudomonadota; class Alphaproteobacteria; order Rhodobacterales; family Roseobacteraceae; genus Ruegeria; species Ruegeria sp. H3. The sequence goes on from NZ_JBQFOD010000001.1 coordinate 103,092, forward strand.
TTTTCCAACGCGATGCCCCGAATGCGGCAGCGAGGCAATCCGGGAAGAAGGCGATGCGGTTCGGCGCTGCACAGGTGGCTTGATCTGCCCTGCGCAAGCTGTTGAGAAACTGAAGCATTTCGTCTCGCGCAAGGCGTTTGACATCGAAGGTCTGGGTGCCAAGCAAATTGAGATGTTCTATGACGATCCCGAGTTGCCGATCAAAACGCCGGTCGACATCTTCACGCTGCAACAGCGCGATGCGGGCAATCTGACCAAACTGGCCAACCGCAAAGGGTGGGGCGCGCAAAGCGCGGGCAACCTGTGGGCCGCAATAGATGAAAAACGCAATATCGGGTTCGGGCGTTTGCTGTTCGCTTTGGGCATTCGCCACATGGGTGAGGCCGCGTCGAACCTGATTGCCACTCACTATGGCAGTTGGGCCGAATTCGAAACCGCCGTGATCGCAGCGGCCACCTTCGAGGGACCCGAATGGGAGGACCTGCTGGGTATCGACGGAGTGGGCGAAGTCATGGCCCGCGCGCTGGTTTCGGCCTTTGCACAAGAAGCGGAACGAGCCAGCATCGATGATCTTGTTGCCCAGTTGCAGGTAGAGGAGGCAAAGCGCCCGGATACAACAGGCAGCCCGGTTGCGGGTAAAACCGTCGTCTTCACCGGAACGCTGGAAAAGATGACCCGTGCCGAAGCCAAAGCCCGGGCTGAGGCATTGGGCGCCAAGGTCTCTGGTTCGGTCAGCAAGAAAACCGATCTGCTCGTCGCTGGTCCAGGTGCCGGGTCCAAGGCCAAGAAAGCCGTTGAACTGGGGATCGAAACACTGGATGAGGATGGCTGGCTACAGCTGATTGACGGCGCATGAGTGGACGGCCCGAACAGCTGTTCCCGCTGTTTGCCGGGTTGGAAACGTTAGAGGGTGTCGGCCCAAAAACGGCGCAAGCCATGGCGCAAAGCGGGATCGAAAGCCCGCGCGACGTGCTGTTTGGTCTGCCTTATGCGGTGGTTGACCGGCGTCGGCGCGATACCATTCAAGGTGTTGATTTGCCATCGACTTTGACGGTTGAGGTCACCGTTGGCCCGCACAGACCGTCGCGCAACAAGGGCGGTGCCTATCGCATCCATGTCGAAGACAGTCAGGCCGATTTCCAGCTCGTGTTCTTTCACGCGCGGGGCGATTACCTGAAAAAACTGCTGCCACAGGGTTCGCGCCGTGTGATCTCGGGCAAGCTGGAGCTGTTTGATGGTATGGCGCAGATGGTCCATCCCGATCATATGCTGCCTGTCGAGCAGGCACAGGATATCCCTGAATTCGAACCTGTTTATCACCTGACCCAGGGCGTCACCCAAAAGACGGCCTTCAAAGCCGCCCGCAGCGCTTTGGCGCGCGCGCCAGACCTGGCGGAATGGATCGATCTGGCCCAGGTGGCACAACAGAAGTGGTCAGGTTGGAAGGGGGCCGTCGAGGCGGCCCATAACCCGCAGGGCGCAGATGATGTGGCGGCGTTTTCACCCGCACGAGAGCGTCTGGCCTATGATGAGCTTCTGGCCCATCAGTTGACGCTGGCTTTGGCGCGCCAGATCGAGCGTAAAGCGCGGGGTATCGTCAGCGCTGGAACCGGCGCGTTGCAATCGAGGGTCTTGGGTAGCCTGCCTTATCGCCCAACCAAGGCACAGACCCGCGCCATCGAAGAGATTTCTGTTGATATGGCCTCTGATGCGCGGATGAACCGTCTGTTGCAGGGCGATGTGGGGGCCGGGAAAACACTGGTCGCCTTCATGGCGCTACTGATTGCGGTCGAAGCTGGCGGGCAGGGCGTGATGATGGCCCCGACCGAGATCTTGGCGCGGCAGCATCTGGAAGGATTGCGCCCACTGGCTGAAGAGGCCGGCGTGGTGCTGGAAATCCTGACAGGGCGCGACAAAGGGGCCGAGAGGCGGGCGAAGCTGGCAGCCCTGAAAGCTGGGGATATTCAGATTCTGGTTGGCACACATGCGGTGTTCCAGAGCGATGTGGAGTTTCACGCGCTGCGTCTTGCCATCGTTGACGAACAGCACCGGTTTGGCGTGCGCCAGCGGATGGAATTGTCAGAAAAGGGGCAGGGTGCGGATGTGCTGGTGATGACGGCCACTCCGATTCCACGCAGTCTTGCACTGGCGCAATATGGCGACATGGATGTCTCGGTTCTGGATGAAAAGCCGCCCGGTCGGAAGCCAATCAAGACAGCCATTGTCAGCACGGACCGTATGGATGAGGTTGTCTCGCATTTACGTCGTGCGATTGATGAGGGGCGGCAGTGCTACTGGGTCTGTCCTTTGGTGGACGAATCCGAAGTATCGGACCTGACCGCTGCAGAAGAAAGGTTCAAACGCCTGCGTGCTATTCTAGGTGAAGGAGTTGTGGGTCTTGTTCACGGCCAGATGCCGCCAGCCGAGAAAGACGCGGCCATGGCAGCTTTTCAGAGCGGTGACACCAAAGTTCTGGTGGCCACGACCGTCATCGAGGTTGGTGTAAACGTGCCAAATGCCACGATCATGGTGATCGAACGGGCCGAGATTTTTGGACTGGCTCAACTGCATCAGCTTCGCGGGCGTGTTGGTCGAGGTGATGCGGATTCAACCTGTTTGTTGATGTATCAACCGCCGCTTAGCGAAGGGGGGCGCAAACGATTGGAAGTGCTGCGAGAGACCGAGGATGGCTTTCGTATCTCGGAAACCGATCTGCAAATGCGTGGTGCGGGTGACCTGATCGGGACCGCGCAATCAGGATTGCCAAAGTTTCGCATTGCCGATCTCGAACGGCAGGCCGGGTTGATGGCGGTGGCGCAATCAGATGCCCGCGCGCTGCTGAACCAAGACCCGAAGTTGACCTCGGACCGAGGGAAAGCCGCGCGTGTTCTGCTATGGCTGATGAAACAGGATCAGGCGATCCGTTTGATTTCAGTGGGTTAGGAAAATAATCCCTTAAAGTTCACAAATGTTCTTAAAAAGTTCTTTACTGACTTGAGGAAATATGAGAACAAAAGGTCAACAAAGGATTAAATCTTCGACCGGAGGTGGCCCAATGCTGACCCAGATCAAGACCGCGTTTAGCCGTTCGCACACGACCATCCTGCAGGATGTCGCGGGGGTTGCGTCCTTGGTTGTCATGCTGATGGTTGCCCTTCACCTTCCCGTTGGATTCTAAGCCTTTCTGCCTGCGATCTCGTGCCGATCAACCCGCGCCTGTCATCCCCATTACGATCAAGGGTGACCTGCCTGTCCCAAACCCCTTGAAGGGGCCTTGCCTCGGCCCCGCGCGGCGTTCCGGACCCCACGCGAGACACGCATAGACTGCCGCCGCCCTTTCCGCCCGGAAGGAGCGGCGGTTTTTTTACAGCTGACCAGTTTTCATGATTTCCAGCATGGCTGATAAAACCGAATTGACGGCGACTGAGGCCAGGATCATGCCCATCACGCGACTGATGATGGCAGCCCCGGAATGACCGATCAGACGAATGATCGGCTCGGCCAGCAACATGAGAATAAATGCGATCACGAGCACAGACAGCATGACTAAGGCTGTGATGCCCTGGTCTACTGCGCTGTAGCGGTTGTTGTCGGTCAGAATGACGATCGCCAGCATCGCGCCGGGTGAGGCGAGGGACGGCACCGCCAACGGAAAGATCGCTGGGTTGTGCTTATGGGTTTTGTCGTCTTTGTCATCTTCGGCTGCGCGTTGTTCGATATCCTGCTTGCTTTCACCAAAGATCATGGTCAACGCGAACAGGAATAGAATGATGCCGCCAGCGACCTGAAACGAGTTCAAGCCGATATCCAGCGCTTCGATCAGCAATTGGCCGAAGATGAGGAAGAACAGCAGGACCCCGGCGCTGATCAGTGCGGCCAGAACGGCGACCCGTCTGCGGGCCGATGCCGCAAGACCTGCGGTCACTGCGATGAAAACCGGGATCGTACCGATCGGGTCGATCACGACCCATAGGGTTACAAAATGCTCTAGTAAATTGTCCACATCGAACCCCTCTAACCAGTTGTTGGCGAGGTTAGACGGGAAAGTGTGGAAAAGCTACGCTCAGGCGCAGTTGGCCTGTTCGGCAAGTGCTATGGCTTCGGCCGTGGCGTCCAGACACAGCAGGATCGAGGCGTGACGGTTTTTGTACTCGCGTGCCGGCATCAGAACCTCAAGCCCGTCAAACGGTGCATCCGGAACCGGGCCGTCCTTTTTTAACATCGCTGCAAGCTGATCCCGGGCCGTTTCGATCTGTACGCGCGTCGCGCCGATCACTGCGTCACCCACAACAGAGGCCGAAGCCTGACCCAATGCGCAGGCTTTGACATCCTGCCCAAAAGCACTGACACGCCCATCCTGCATCTTTACATCCACGGATACCGTTGATCCGCACAGAGGTGAGCGCTTTTTCACCGTTGCGTCGGCGTTCTCCAGCCGTTCGAGATGGGGGATATCTGCGGCCAGCGCAAGAATTCTTGCCGAGTACAGCTTTATCAGATCGTTTTCGCCACTCATGGCTTTCCCTCGTTGCGTGTTCCCCATACATAGTGGCCAGCCCTTGGGATGCAAAAGGTTTTTCTGATGACTGATCCAATTGTGTTTGACCCCGCAACCTTGAAATATAATGAGGCGGGGCTGGTTCCAGCCATCGCACAAGACCATGCATCGGGCGAGGTTCTGATGATGGCTTGGATGAACGCGCAAGCGATTGAACGCACCTTGGAAACAGGTCGGGTTACCTATTGGTCAAGGTCGCGGCAATCCTTCTGGATAAAGGGTGAGTCTTCGGGGCATACGCAGGCGTTGATCGATTTCCGCGTTGATTGTGACCGGGATTGTCTGCTGGTTCTGGTTGATCAGAAAGGTCCTGCCTGTCACACGAACCGGCGCAGCTGTTTCTATACCGCCATCCGGGACGGGGATGAGACCGAGTTGATGAAACCGATGGAATAAAGGCCCGCGCTCTGCCTTGAGTGCGCATATTCCTGATTCTAATCAGCGTGGTCAAAGACCAACCATCGCGCGGATGTCTTCGGGGCTTGCACCGTCGGATCTGTATTTCGATATCGCGCGGGCATCGTCTCGTTTCGCCAAGCGCTTGCCTGCGTCGTCACGGATCAAATCGTGGTGGAAGTATTCGGGGACTGGCAGCTCCAGAAGGGCCTGTAGCAGGACATGGATGCGCGTGGCGTCAAACAGATCCTGACCTCGCACAACCCGCGTGATGCCCTGTGCTGCATCATCCAGAACGACGGACAAATGGTACGACGTCCCCATGCCTCGACGAGCGAGGACAACGTCACCGATCGTTGTGATCAACTCTTCCGGCGTAAACTTGACCGTTCCGGTTTCGCCCTTGGGGCCTGTGCCATGTTCGGTGAACTGTCCGGCTATGGCGTCACTGTTAAAAACGTGTTGCGCCGCTTTGGCCATATCCAAGCGCAGCGCTTCGTTTTGTGGGCGGGGTGTATCTTCTGATTTTGGTACGCGGTGCCTACATGTGCCCGGATAGATCACGCCATCAGGGCCCAATAGCTGTGCGCCTTCCTGCGGGGCGCTGACCGCTGCAGCAATATCTTTTCGGTTGCAGCTGCAGGGGTACAGAAAGCCACGCCGCCAGAGTTCATCCAGCGCTGCATCGTAGATTGCCTGACGCTCGGATTGGCGCATGACGGGTTTGGGCCAACGCAGGCCAAGCCATGTGAGGTCGTCATAGATCTGTTCTTCCCAGTGCGGGCGCGATCTGGATTGATCGATATTTTCGATCCGCAATAGGAATTCACCGTCTTCAGACGTCGCCATATCATGGGCCAGCAACGCCGAATAGGCGTGCCCCAGATGCAAAGGACCCGTCGGTGATGGCGCAAAGCGCGTGGTGAATGTCACGTTTTTTCTAGTACATACACGTCGGAGTTCATGTCCAGACCCGGCAAATGAGGACCGTGTTCACGGAACAACAGTCGTGCAGCGCCCATATCCAACCAGTCGTTCAGCCGCGCTGTATACGTGTGATCCGCAAGTGTGTGATCGTTGAAGGAAAACGACAGCATTCCACCTTTGGGCAGCGCGTGCATCAGCATATCCAGCGTTTCAGGCGGGGCTGCACCTGCTCCGATGACACCGATGGCCGTGATCGCAGTATAAGCTTCATTGGTAAGCGGCGCAGGATCGGTGATCTCAAAGCTGGACAGTGTTCTGTAGACGCCTTTGGTTTTTGCAACTGCCAGCATATTGATGGTTGGATCCATGCCGTCGATGACTGCGAAACCGGCATTTCGCAACGCGACCCCTGACAGACCGGTGCCGCAACCATAGTCCAGAACCGGCATCTGAGATTCGGGCTTTTGCGACCAGAGCGCCTGAGCCACGCGATCCGGTGTAGCATAACCTTGCTCGGCCACTTCGGCCTCATAAGTTGCGGCCCATTTTTGGTAGTGGGCCTCAGTCTGTTCGGGGGTTTCCAGATCGTAGGTGCTTTTGAAGAATTCGTCGCTCATATGCCGATGGTAGGCTGAACCTCTACGCTTCGTCCAGTCAGCAAGCGGCTAACCAGTTGTTCCATTCAGTTTTGGCGCGATCTGTGTAGGCTTTGTAACGGTCCTTGCGTCCCCGACGACCGCCTTTCAGGCCGTCGACCGGACGGAACAGGCCGAAATTCACATTCATCGGCTGAAAGGTCTTTGCCTCAGCCCCGCCCGTGATGTGGTGGATCAAAGCACCCATCGCACTGTCTTGCGGCACCTCGGGCAGCGAGTGCCCCAGAATTTCTGCTGCGGCCAGTCGCCCGGCCAGCAGACCCATCGCAGCGCTTTCAACATAGCCTTCGACTCCGGTGATCTGACCGGCAAAGCGGATGTTCGGTTTCGATTTCAAACGCATCTGCCCGTCCAAAAGGGTAGGCGAGTTGATGAACGTGTTCCGATGGATACCACCCAGACGCGCAAAGCTGGAGTTTTCCAGGCCAGGGATCATGCGGAACACCTCGGTCTGGGCGCCGTATTTCATCTTGGTCTGGAAGCCCACAATATTGAACAGCGTGCCCAGGGCATTATCGCGGCGCAATTGCACAACGGCATGCGGTTTTACATCCGGCTGATGTGGGTTGGTCAGGCCAACGGGCTTCATCGGGCCGTGGCGAAGGGTTTCGCGTCCGCGTTCCGACATCACCTCGATGGGTAGGCAGCCGTCGAAATAGCCCGCGGTTTCGCCTTCGTGGAACTCGGTTTTGTCGGCGGCCAGCAGGGCATCGATAAAGGCTTCGTACTGATCGCGGTCCATGGGGCAGTTCAGATAAGCCGTCCGCTCTTCCTCGGTCTCGCCTTTGTCATAGCGAGACTGCATCCAGGCCTGGCTCATGTCGATACTGTCGGCATAGACAATCGGCGCGATCGCATCGAAGAAGGCCAGCGCCTCAGCCCCGGTTTCAGCCTGGATCGCTTTACCCAGAGCCGGCGAGGTCAAAGGACCCGTGGCAAAGATCCAATGCCCATCATCAGGCAGCGTCGTGACCTCTTCATCGGTGACGCTCACGCGGGGATGGGCGCGTAGCTTGGCGGTGACGTCTTCGGCAAACGGATCGCGATCAACCGCCAGCGCACCACCAGCGGGCAGGCGGTGCGCATCAGCCGTGGTCATGATCAGCCCGTTCGCGGCGCGCATCTCCCAATGCAGCAAACCAACGGCGTTTTGTTCATCATCGTCAGAGCGAAAAGAGTTTGAGCACACCATTTCGGCAAGGTTGCCTGTCTGGTGCGCAAAAGTGCCGATAGTGGGGCGCATTTCATGGATAACTACATCCACGCCCATCTCTGCGGCTTGCCATGCGGCCTCGGACCCGGCCATGCCGCCGCCCACGATATGCAAAACTTGTGTCATGCGCTGCCACATAGGGCAGGGGGCAAGTGGACGCAACTCACCCGAAGGAATGTAGCGCTGATTTTACGGGAGGTCTTGGGGTCGCCGCTGCGGGAATGTCAACGCCGGTGAGAGAAACCAGCTTGGAGGGACCTTCCGCCCACGGCGACCCAAAAGTATGTCCGAGGCCTTAGCCTCGTCTCAGCTTTGCCACAGTGCTGCCCTTTTGAAAAGTGCAAAAATGAAAACAGTGGCAAAAAATATACCCCACAATTGCGTTATTGGGTCCAATTCGGGGGGCGTTTCTCGATAAAGGCGGAAATGCCTTCTTCTGTATCCCGATGCAGCATATTCTGCGCCATTACCTCTCCGGTATAGGAATAGGCCTGATCCAGTGGCATCTGAAGCTGTTGATAAAACGCTTCTTTCCCGATTTTCACCGCACTTCCCAACTTGCTGGCCAGCTGCTCTGCAAGCGAGATTGTCTCGTGTTCCAGCAGCATTTCAGGCACCACGCGATTGACCAAGCCGAGTTCCGCTGCGCGTTCGGCGGTGATGAAATCACCAGTTGTCAGCATCTCAAAGGCCAGTTTTCTGGGGATGTTGCGGCTAAGTGCGACCATGGGCGTCGAACAGAACAGCCCAATATTCACACCATTCACACCAAAACGTGTGCCTTCAGCCGCAACGGCCAGATCGCAGGTCGCCACTAACTGACATCCCGCCGCTGTCGCAATGCCGTGCACTTGCGCGACAACGGGCTGCGGCAGGGACTGGATTGACATCATCATCTTGGCACAGCGATTGAACAGATCCTGAAAATAGGCTTTGCCGCCATCCTCGGATTGCCGGCCTGCTGTCATCTGTTTCAGGTCATGCCCGGCGCAGAAGGCTTTGCCCGCACCCGATAGGGTGATGGCGCGGATCGATCTGTCCTCGCGCAGCTTGTCGAACTCAGTTTGCAGGGCCGCCAGCATCTCATCGCTCAGGGCGTTCAACCGATCCGGCGCATTCAATCGAAGCTGCGCGACCGCGCCAGTGTCGTTACGTTCCAAAATTGCCATCTTGCCCTCCTGCTGGCTGTTGGGCCAACTCTAGGGCGCAAGATACAGGAGGGGAAGCATGGGATTGGCGCTGAACAAGGACGAACTGTCACAATACCTGGCCGAGGTATTCCCACAGGTCCATAAGGATTTCGTGGTCGAGGCGCTGGATGAAGACAGCATCACCATGCGCCTTGTTGTGGCAGATCGTCACTTGCGCCCGGGTGGTACGGTGTCTGGCCCTTCGATGTTCGGGCTGGCTGATGTTTGTGTTTACGCCATGGTTCTGGCGCGCAAAGGTCGTCAGTCGCTTGCCGTAACCACCAACAGTTCTCTGGATTTTCTGCGAAAACCGGAAGGCGGCAAAGATCTGGTTGCAACTTGTCGGTTGCTGAAACTTGGGCGCAGCCTGGCTGTCGGGGATGTGCTGATCTACTCAGAAGGGTCAGATCAGCCCGTTGCTCGGGCCAGTATGACCTATTCCCTTCCACCGGCAGGGTCGGCTGCGGCCAAGTTTGGATAAAAAAGGCCGGGGATATACCCCGGCCCAGGAAGAGGTCCCAAAATGGGACTGGGGATCAATCAGAGCTGCCAGAAATGGCGGCTTACTTCACGTTTGGCCTGCATTGGGGTCAGACCAACATCCTCAAGAAGCCTGTCATCCAGATAGCTCAGGTTAATGCGACTGCGACGACGGCGTTCCCATTGAGTGACCGCCGCCGCAAACCGCACGGCCAGCGCGGCGATCAGCGGCAACCGGGGGCTGTCGTTCAGCAGCAAGAGGGCGGGGTTGTGCATTGTGCGTGTCATCTGAGTATTCCTTTCCAATTGTATTGACACAAAGCATTGATGTTCGATATGTGTACTTGATACATTCAAGATTGTGTCAAACGCAAAGGAAGAATTGTAATGGATACAATTTGGCCAAACACGCTGCCAAAGTCCAAGGGGCCAAAGTATACTCTGGTTGCCGACACAATACGAAAAGCTATTGATAACAAAACTTTAGATATCGGCACCAAACTGCCACCGGTGCGGGAACTGGCGTATCGATTGCAAATTACACCCGGCACTGTGGCACGCGCCTATACGATTCTCACCGATGAGGGGTTGCTACAAGCCGAGGTAGGACGTGGTACATTTGTGGCCCCGCCAAAATCTCCGATTCTGGATGATGTCTGGTCCAGGCAGCTTCATCTGGCCGAGGCGCAGAACACCCACCATGTCAGCCTATTCAGCCCCAGGCTGGTGGATATGGGGCAGGTGTCGTTGATCCGCGAGTGCTTGCAGAAAGTCTCTCAATCCGATCCCGCGTTGTTCATGAACTATCCCACGCGCGATGCGTATCAGCCCATGCGACAGGCTGTGGTTGATTGGCTGTCGGATCTTCCGCTGGGCCCGCTGAACGATGATGACATTGTCCTGACCCATGGGGGGCAGAATGGGCTATGCCTGGTGTTTCAAACCATCCTGCAAGGGCCCAAGCCGGTCGTTTTGGTCGAGGACCTGTCTTACGCCGGTTTCCGTCGTGCCGGAGAGTTGATGCGCGCCGAGGTGGTCGGCATCAGAATGGACAAATGGGGTATCGATCCCGGCGCAATGGAACATGTTCTGCGCCAAACCCCGGCGCAGGCGGTGTGCGTGTCACCCGAAGTGCAAAACCCAACCGCAACGCACACGCCTTTGGAAAGGCGCAAAGAAATCGTTGAGATCGCGCGGAAATTTGATGTCCAAATCGTTGAGGATGATTGCTATCGCATGGGGGATGCCAAAGAACCCAGCTTCCGCGCCCTTGCGCCCGAGCGTGGGTGGCACGTGTCTTCGATCTCGAAAATTCTGACCCCGGCCTTGCGGGTCGGCTTTGCCATCGCGCCACGTGAACGCAGCGTGGGTTTGCGACGGTCTGCCGAATATGGGTATTTTGGCTTGGCTCAGCCCTTGGCCGAGTTAACCCGCCTGCTTCTGTCCGATCCTCGAACGCGTCAGATTGCACAAGACGTACGTGGTAGGATGACGGAATATGTTCACATCACAGTAAACGCCTTGGGTGGGTTTGATCTGAACTGGGCCCCCGATGTTCCGTTTGTCTGGCTGAACCTGCCGTCGGGTTGGCGCGCCGCTGCCTTTAGCCGTGCGGCTGAGCGAGAGGGGATACAATTGCGGTCTGCGGATGAGTTCGCATTGCGGGATGGTCGTGCACCAAATGCAGTGCGCATTGCCATGAACGGGCATGTCTCGCTGCAACGATTTGAAGACGCGATGATGCGTCTGCGGTCTTTGCTGGACAATCCACCGGAACAGATCTCGGTCTAAAATGACTGGTTTAATGCATATCCCCCAATTGCGCGGCGGCGGGTTTGTAATCGACCCAATGACAGAAGCCGATTTCGAGCCGCTCTATGCTGCCGCCAGCGACCCTGTGATCTGGGCCGGCCACCCGGCAAGGACGAGGCACAAAAGAGATGTCTTTGGCCCGTATTTTGAGTTCCTGCTTGCGACAGAAGGTGCTGTGACGATCCGCGAATTAGGTGGTCAGGTCGTGGGATGTTCAAAATACTACAAACCACCCGAGGTTCCCGGGGGGATCGCGATTGGGTATAGTTTTCTGACTGTGGATCATTGGGGCGGCGCCAGTAATCGGGCGGTAAAGGCGCTGATGCTTGATTATGCCTTTCAGGATTGGGACCAAGTCTGGTTTCATATCGACCCTTCCAATATTCGATCGCAAAAAGCGACAGCAAAACTAGGGGCACGACACGTGGATAACCAATCACTTGACTTGGGGAATGGTCCTACGATGTGGATGCGCTGGGTTTTGCTGAAAGATGTGTGGAGTAATATGGGGTAAAATAATACCTATTTTTTAAAGCATTGTTATCTAACAAGTAAATCTATCTTTGCGCGCTTGACCTGCATGCTTTCACCCCATAAAACCCGTCCATCGAATTCGGGCCGCTCTGTATTAGGGCGGTCTTTCACATCAAACAGGACTATCCTGCCATGAAAACCTTTTCTGCAACACCTGCAGACATCGACAAGAAATGGATCCTGATCGACGCCGAGGGCGTTGTTCTGGGCCGTCTCGCCTCGATCGTCGCCATGCGCCTGCGTGGCAAGCACAAAGCGTCGTTCACCCCGAACATGGACATGGGCGACAATGTCATCGTGATCAACGCTGACAAAATCCAGATGACCGGCAAGAAGCGCGAAGAAAACTTCTACTGGCACACTGGCCACCCGGGCGGCATCAAGTCGCGCACCAAGCAGCAGATCCTTGAGGGTGCACACCCCGAGCGCGTCGTGACCCAAGCGGTCAAGCGCATGCTGCCGGGCAACCGTCTGGCGCGCCAGCAGATGACCAACCTGCGCGTTTATGCCGGTGCCGAGCATCCTCATGAGGCGCAAGCGCCCGAAGTTCTGGACGTGAAGTCCATGAACAAGAAAAACACCCGGAGCTAATGACCGATGGCTGATCAGATCAATACTCTCGAAGAGCTGAGCGCCGTCGCAGGCGTTGAAACCGTGGCCGAAGAAGTCATCGTGCGCGAACCCGTGCGTGACGAGCTGGGCCGCTCCTACGCCACCGGCAAGCGTAAAGACGCTGTTGCCCGCGTTTGGATCAAGCCGGGCTCCGGCAAAGTCACCGTAAACGGCAAGGACCAGGACAAGTACTTCGCACGTCCCGTTCTGCAGCTGATCCTGCGCCAGCCGTTCCAGGTTGCCGGTGTAGAAGGTGAGTTTGACGTTGTCGCAACCGTCAAAGGCGGTGGCCTGACCGGTCAGGCCGGTGCGGTCAAGCACGGCATCTCGAAAGCGCTGCAGCTTTATGATCCGAACCTGCGTGGCGCCCTGAAAGCCGCTGGCTTCTTGACCCGCGACAGCCGCGTTGTGGAACGTAAGAAATACGGTAAGCGCAAAGCCCGCCGTTCGTTCCAGTTCTCGAAGCGTTAATCACCAACTGCTTCCAGATTTCAAATCGGGCGTCTGCAATCGCAGGCGCCCTTTTTTTTGTGCTGATAGGCAACAATGCGCTGCCTGTCTCAAATTTTGAAACCAGCGCTGCCAATTCGTGTAAACCTGATCTCGAAGAGTACAGACTGTTAGAAGACCGTAGTTTCCTTTCAAAGCGGTGGCCTAAGGTTGTCGCGTAGTTCGAGGCACCCATGGACACGGCAGAGCTTGACGAAATTATTGAACAGGCGATCGGGATCAGTCAGGACCGGCATCAATTGTGGGTCAATCTCAGCTCGCGGCTGAAGTGTATATCTGTTTGTGAGGTTGGGGTCTGGAAAGGCCAGTTTGCAGAAACCCTGCTGACACAGGTCGCGCAAATTGAACACTATACCCTGATCGATCCATGGCGGAATCTGCCGGACTGGAACAAACCCGCCAACAAAACCGATATCGAGTTCGAAGAAATCCGAAACGAAGCGCTCAGACGGGTCAGCCCGTTTCTGGACAAGGTGACTGAAATTCGCGACACAACACGCAACGCACAGTCGCAGATACCAGACCGCTCGCTGGACTTGGCGTATATCGACGGCGATCACACCTTGCGTGGGATCACCATTGATCTTCATGCGATGCTACCGAAGATCCGCAAGGATGGGTTCATTGGCGGCGATGATTTCACCAAGACGATCTGGCAGCATAGCCAAGAATACAGCCCCAGCGAGGTTTTTCCCTATGCCATTTATTTCTGCGAGGCGCAGGGGCTTCCGATCTATACGCTTCCGTTCAACCAGTTTCTGATCGTCAATGCCCAGACGGGATTTCGCGTCATCGATCACGGTGGGTATGCAACTCTGACGCCAGCTCAGATCTATGCCCGGCCCAGAGCGCAGAAATTGCGGAAAAGACTAAAGAAATTGCTTAGGGCCTGAGAGTGCGAAAGGGGCCGCAGCCCCTTTCATTGGATGGCCTACTCCTCGTAGACGAGGTTCCAGGCTCCGTTTTCCACCACATTCACAAAGACCGTATCGGCGCCCTGATGATCATCCGCGCTGTACGAGATGTGGTTGCCGACCAGCTCATCCGTGTAGTCCAGCGATTCCATCGCGGCGATAAAGCTATCGTGGGTCAGGTCTGGGCCGGCGGCCTCTAGCGCTTTGACCATCATCTCAGCGGCGGAATAGCCCAGCATTGCAAAGCCAACCGGGTCTTCGCCTGTGGCGGCCTTGTATTCCTCGATAAACGCGGCAGGGACGGGTTCATCCGCGCGCGCCCATAGGTCCTGCCAGGATGCTGCGGCGTAGAACCCATCGGTCACACCACCCGGAACCTGTGCCACAACGGTCAGGAAGCTGGCCGATGTACCCAGGAATTTCATATCCGTCAGGCCCATCTTCTTGGCAGTCCCAACAACGGTGATAGCCTGACGCACCCCAAGCGCTATGGTGACGATGTCACAGCCATCTTCCTTAAGTTTGCTCAACGAGCCGACAAAATCCGTTTCATCCGGTTTGTGCGTGGTTTCCGAAGCAAATGAGATACCTGCCTCTTCCGCGCCCGATTTGCTACCTTCCAGTATTTCTTCACCAAAATCGGTTGGCAGATACATAGTGCAAACAGCCTGCGACCCGAACTCGCCGGCGAGGTATTTCACGCCAACCCGCGCCTGGTCGTAATAGGTTGAGAACGACGTGAACTTGTTCCTGACCGGCTCTTGCAGCATTTGCCGTGCAGCGGTCAGGGGGGCAACGTTGGGAATGCCTTTCGGGTCCAGCAGTTTAAACCCGGCTAGGTTCATGGGCGTGCCCAGCGATTGCAGCATGGCGAATACCTTGTCGCGGTTCAGCAGCTTGTTATAGCCCTGCATCGCGCGCGGCATCTGATAGCCATTGTCCTCGACCACATAGCGGATCGTGCGACCATGAACGCCGCCTGCCGCATTGACCCGATCAAAGACCACATTCGCGCCTTTGGTCGCCGGAACGCCCACGGCGGCGAAAATACCGCTAAGGTCATTGACCGCACCGATCACGATCTCATCATCGGTCACACCCTGCGTTTGTGCCCAGCCCATCGTGGCCGACGCCGTCAAAGCCGCCGCGACCGTTAGCCGGTTTATCAGCTTGCTCATAGTTCTCCTCCCGTTTCGTGCTTTGGTTAAGTGTACATGTCTTCAATCAGATGTGCGTGTTTCTTTTCCACGGCCCCGCGTTTCAGTTTCATCGTCGCAGTCAGCTCTTCATCTTCAGCCGTCAACAACACGTCGATTAGCCTGAAATCCTTGACCTGTTCGACGCGGGCGAAATCCGCGTTTACCGAAGCGACCTCGGCCCCGATCAGCTCTTTGATCTCGGGTGCTGCGCAAAGCGAGGCAAAATTCGAAAAGGGGATCTTTCGGTCCTGCGCGAATTTCTCGACATTCTCCTGATCGATCATGATGAGCGCCGTCAGGAACTTGCGCTGATCGCCAACAATCACAGCGTCCGAGATGTAGTGGCTGAACTTCAGCCGGCTTTCGATCTCGGCCGGGGTGATGTTCTTGCCGCCTGCCGTGATGATGATGTCCTTCATTCGGCCGGTGATCGAGACATAGCCATCCGCGTCAATCGTTCCGACATCGCCTGTGCGCAGCCATCCATCATCGGTGAAGCTTTCAGCCGTCTTGGCGTTGTTGCGCCAATAACCCTGAAAGATGTTCAGACCTTTGATCTGCAACTCACCTTCGTCCGAGACCCGGATATCGCAACCCTCTGCCGCGCGACCGATGGTTCCGATACGGTTCTCATCGGTGGTGTTCAGTGATGCCAGACCCGCGGTTTCGGTCATGCCGAACCCTTCGACCAGCGGAACGCCAATCGCCCAGTACCATTTCAACAGATCAGGCGAGATTGGGGCCGCACCAGACCCGCCTCGGCGCATCTTGTCCATGCCCAGCATTCGCCGCAGGTTGCGCAGGACCAGATGATCCCAAACCCAGAATTGGGCGGCGATACCTGCCGGGACAGGCTGTCCTCTGCTCAGGTACTCAGCTCGCGCCAGACCGGCCTTGACCGCCAGTCCAAACGCAATCCGCCCAAAGGGCGTTGCGTCCTGTGACATGATCTGGACCTGAGCATAAATCTTCTCCCACACGCGCGGCACAGCGGTGAAGGTGGTGGGCGAGACTTCTTGCAGGTTCGCAAACACCGTTTCCGGGCTTTCCGCGAAGTTCACCGTGCATTTGGAGGCCAAAGGGAAATAGACCGAGACATCGCGCTCCAGAATATGACATAGCGGCAGGAAGCAGAGCTGTTCGTCACTGGCCTTGGCAGGCAGGGCCCGCGCGCCACTTTCCATGGCGGCCAGAATGTTCTCATGGCTCAGCATCGCACCCTTGGGCTGGCCCGTTGTGCCAGAGGTGTAGACCAGCAAGGCGGTGTCGGATGGTCGGGCTTGGGCGATTTCGGCTTCGAACCGGCCCGAGCCCTCTGCCTCTGCCTGCTGACCAAGGGCGTAAAGCTGGTCGATCATCATACAGCGCGGGTGGTCGAGGTCATGCAGACCTTCATCTTCAAGGATGATGACCTTCTTCAAATCGGGAACCGCGTCTTCGACCTTGAGAAACTTGTCCAGTTGCTCTTCGTCTTCAACGATCAGAAAGCGGCTGGTGCTGTCGTTGATCAGATATTGCACTTGGCTGGCCGCATCGGTCGTATAGATGCCGGATGAAATCCCGCCGACACATTGAATGCCCATGTCGAACCACGCCCATTCCTTGCGGTCCTCGGACAGGATCGAGACGACCTGACCGCGCTCAAGCCCTAACTTACGCAAGCCAAGCCCGATCCACTTGGCGTGCTGCCAATAGTCGGCCCACGAGTAGGATCTCCAGATTCCCAGATCTTTTTCCCGATGCGCCGTGCGATCCCCCAGATCAGCGCAGCGGTTCTGGAACAATTCCGAGATCGTGACAGCCCCGTCGACCCGCACGGGGCGCTGACCTGCAGTTGCATTGAACTGAACGCCGTTTATGTCGATCTGAGGGGGCAGGGGCGTACTGTCCATCCGCGTCACCTCCACGTCTTTTTGCGTTTCCAGCGGCGGTTTTCCCGCGCACCTTCTTCCTGCACACCCAGATAGAAGTTCTGGATGTCCTCGGATTGCAAAAGCTTGTCAGCAGCACCGTCCATGACGATCCGCCCGACCTCCATCACATAACCATGATGGGCCAATTCCAACGCGGCGTGAGCGTTCTGTTCGACCAGCATCATTGTCATCTTCTGCTCTTCGTTCAGACGTTTCAGAATGCCAAAGATTTCCTGAACCAACAGCGGCGACAAGCCGAGCGAAGGTTCGTCCAGCAGCATGATCTTGGGGCTGGCCATCAGCCCCCTGCCGATCGCCAGCATTTGCTGCTGCCCGCCTGACAGCGTCCCGGCCTCTTGTCCGCGACGGTCTTTCAGAACCGGGAAGTAGCTGAACACCATCTCTCGGTCTTGTTCGATCTGGGATTTGTCTTTGGCCGTATAGGCCCCGAGGCTGAGGTTTTCATTGACGGTCAGCAGGGGAAACACTTCGCGTCCCTCGGGGACATGCACGATACCCTGTTGCACGACCTTATGCGGCTCAGATCCCTGAATATCCTGCCCGTCAAAGATGATCTTGCCTTTTTCGGGGTCCATGACACCCGAAACCGTTTTCATCAATGTGGTCTTGCCCGCGCCATTGGCCCCCAGGATCGAGACGATCTGGCCCGGGTGCACATCCAGCGACACACCGCGAATGGCCATGATCGGGCCATAGAAGCTCTCGATGTTGCGGATTTTCAGGATCGGCTCGCTCATGAGGCTTTTCCCAGGTAAGCCTCGACCACGGCGGGGTGGGATTGTACCTTAGCCGGAGTGCCGAGGGCCAGTTTGGCGCCGTCCGCCATAGCCAACACGCGATCAGACACGCCCGAGACCAGCCCCATATCATGTTCGACCATCAGAACGGTGATCCCCATCTGACGCCGAATATCATCGATCCACCAGCGCATATCCGTGGTTTCTTCGACCGACAGGCCTGAGGCCGGTTCGTCCAGAAGTAGCAGCTTGGGATCGGTAGCCAGCGCGCGCGCCACCTCGACCACTTTTCGCACACCGTAAGGCAGGCCCGAGATCATCTTGTCGCGATAGGCCTGCAGGTCGAGGAAGTCGATGATCTGTTCGACCTTCTCGCGGTTTTCCAGTTCCTGTCTGCGGGCCGAGGGGAAAAACAGAACCTCGGACAGCAGGTTGGTTTTGCGGTGCCGGTGCCGCCCAACCAGTAGGTTTTGAAGCACCGTGGCATGTTCGAACAGTTCGATATTCTGGAACGTCCGCGCCACACCGAATGCAGCAACGCCTGAGGGTTTCACCCGCAACAGATCATGACCGTCAAACCGGATCGAGCCCGCGACAGGGTCGTAGAAGCGCGAAATCAGATTAAATACAGTCGACTTGCCCGCGCCGTTCGGGCCGACGATGGCAAACACCTCGCCCTCCTCGACCTCAAACGACAGATCATCAACCGCGGTGACGCCGCCGAATTTCAGGGTGACGTTTTCAAACTCCAGCAGGCTCATCTCAGACGCTCCGTCTTGAGGTAGGATTTCTGCCGTTTGAACATGTCCTTGCGGTAGAACGGGAACAGCTCGAACCATGTACGGATTTTCAGCCAGCGGCCATACATGCCCAGGGGTTCGAACAGGATGAAGGCGATCAGGATCATGCCGAAGATGCCGAATTCTAGCCCCGGAATAGCAACTGTGTAGCCGCCGAAGACCGCACCGACGTATTCCTTTGAGATTGACAGGAATTGCGGCAGGAAGCCAATTACGATGGCCCCCAGAAACGCGCCATGGATCGAGCCCAACCCGCCGATCACGATCATCATCAGCAGCTGGATCGAAATCAGGACAGAGAAGGTCTCGTTATTAAACGCCCCGGAGAACATTCCCATCAGCGCACCCGCCCAGCCGGTCACCGCGCAAGACAGCGCGAAAGAGATCATCTTAGTGCGCGCGATATCCACGCCCATGGCTTGCGCGGAAACTTCGGAATCCCGCACTGCGATGAAGCTGCGCCCCAATGGCGCGCGCAGCAGGTTGATATAACCCAGCGTAACCAGCACGGCGACGCTTAGCACCAGCCAAAAGAACGGTGCGGGCGTATCCCAACGATCCACGCTCAGCCCGAAGATATCGACGCCACCTATGAACTTGCCCGCCACGCCGCCGGTCAAAGGTTCGCTCAGAACAATCACGTCATCCATCAGGATCGACAGCGCCATCGTGAAGATCGCGAGGTAAATGCCATGCAGGCGCAAGGCAGGGATGGCGACGGTTACTCCCGCTATGCCGGTCAACACACCGGCAAGCGGGAAGGCGATCAAAAAGGGCACCCCCGCTTCGATCAGGATCACGTTGGCATAGCAGCCAAACGCTAGAAACGCAGCGTGGCCCAGGCTGACCTGACCGGTGTGGCCGGTCAGGATCATCAGGCCCAAACCAGCGATAGCCCAAATTAGAACGTTGGTCAGTTCACCCAGATAGAAATCATCAAGCCACCATGGGGCCGCTGCGACGACAACAAGCAAGATCAGATAGAGGCTCAGCTGATAGCTGTCTTTCCAAGGGCGGATATCCTGCATGTAATCGGTTTTGAAAACGATACGCATGGCTCAGACCTTCTTGACCCGAACCTGGCTAAACAGGCCATTCGGTCGGAAAATCAGCACGGCCAGCAGCAGCGCATAGGGGGCGATCTGGCTGTAGCCAGCAGCGATATAGCGGCTGGCAAAGGGTTCGATCACGCCGACGATCAACCCGCCCGCAAGTGCGCCGGGCAGGCTGCCGAACCCTCCGATCACGGCTGCGGCGAAGGCTTTGATCCCCAGCAGGCCGGTGGTTGGGTCCACTGATCCTTTGGCAGCGAAGAGAATGCCCGCAATCCCTGCAACAACTCCGGCAAGCGCCCAGATGAAGCCCTGCACGCGCTTGACCGGAACGCCCATATAGTAGGCCGCCAACTGGTTCTGCGAGGCACCCTGCATTGCCAACCCAAGCTTGGTTTTGCTGAAAAACACGTAAAGCCCCCAGGTCAGCAGGATGGTTACGACGATGACGGCCACATCCTCCATCCCCAGTACAAGCCCGCCAAAACGAACTTCTTTCCCCGCCAGCGGGTTTTGCAGGGTATGAGGTTCATGCCCCCAGATCAGCCCGGCGACAAAGCGGATCACAAAGCCCAAAGCAATGGTCAGGATCACAACGGCGGTCTGGCTTTCCCCAAACATGCGGCGGATGATCAGCCGATCCAGCAGATACCCCAGCGCCCCCATGATGCCGAGTGAGATCGGCAGCGCCATCCAGAAGGGTAATCCCATATATTCGGTATTCGTCAGGCCAATGGTGACAAAGGCCCCCAGCATCATGAAATCGCCTTGTGCGAAATTCACCGCTTCGGTCGCCTTGTAGATCAGAACAAAACCAAGCGCGATCAGGCCATACACACACCCGTTCGCCAGCCCGCTGATCAGCAGCTGCGCGTTATCCAAGCTTTCCTCCCCATGCTGGTGATCCAGCGTTTGTTCTACTATGGCGTGATAATCACCTTCCCGTCACTCTTTTTCAGCGCATCGGCCAGATTTGGGATCAGATTGCGGAGTGTAAGCCGTTCCGATACATCGGTTTTCCACCGACCGTCGGCAAAGCGCGCTTGCACTTCAGCCACAACGCGCATTTGATCGGCAGGTGGTGTGGACATCATCCATTGGGTCAACCAGAACCCTTCGATCTGCTTGCCCATAAAGATCAACTGGCCGGTTTGTGTCAGGGTAGGGGCTTCGCTGCCGAGCTTGCCATAACAGACCCAGCGCGCCCGGTTTGGCATCGCGCAAAAGATCTGTTCCGAGAGTTGATCCATCACCGCATCCAGGAACATGCGAGGTTTGAGCGTGGCGCTCAGTTCGGAGAATTTCTGCGCAACATCTGTATCGGTGGTCACCAGCACCTCAGCCGCGCCAAGGTCTTTGAGCATATCAACCGCCTCGGTCCGTCGGACCAGAGCAATGGGCTTCAGACCCAGATCGCGCCCCAGGCTGCACATCAGTTTGCCCAGCTGGCTGGTCGCGGCCGAGAGGACAAAGGCGTCTCCTGCCTCTTTCGCCATGTCGACCATTGCCATCGCGGTCAGCGGATTGACGATTTGCGCCGCGCCGTCATCGTCCGAGATATCCGGGCGCAGCGGGATGCACATCTGCATCTGGGTCACGACATACTCGGCCCATGCACCTGAGCCTGCGGCGACAAATGCCACGCGCTGCCCTTGCAGGGCCTCGGCACCTTTGCCGCTGGCCACGACGTCTCCGCATCCTTCAAACCCGGCCGCAGCACCTTTGACCCGAGGCTGTCCATATTCGCCCTTTATGAAATGCAGATCAGACGGGTTCACCGATGCGGTGCGCAAGCGGATCAGAACCTGCCCAGGGCCGGGTTGGGGAACAGGCAGTTCCGCTTCGGCAAGCCAGTCACCAGCATTCTCGATCATCGGTCCGGTCATGGTGCCGGAATACCCATCATATTTGAGAATAGTTGCGAACATCGTTTTGGGAATTTCAGTCACAGATGCGCCCTCGATTCAGCGCGCTTTCCAATGAGTTCCGAAATCAAATGACGACGAGGGAAAGCAACGCGGTTGGTTTGAAGACAAGCCAAACAAATGGGCGGTGCCGCGTCAATCGCGTGTCGCGCTGACGTAGCGGAATTGGCAATTTCTTACATAGAAGCAGGGCCAGCCCTTAGGGCTGGCCCAATATCTTTTATTGTTGAGTCAGCAGGTTGCGCAGGTCCTGGATCTTCTGCAGCAGGGTTTCTGGTGATGCTTTGATTTCGTCAAATATCTGGATCGCCTGCGTTTTTAGCTCTTGCGTCAGGTCGCTGTCCTGAACAGAAGCGACCATCGCGTCATAGTCGAATTCTCCGGCGGTCAGCAGCCCGTCCTGCAGCCAGGAATTGAACAACTCCTGCCCCTGATTGGCCACGGCGGCCACTTGCTCGCCGGCCTGATCCGCGGCATCCGAAACCGATGAAGCGGCTTCGCTGGCCTGATCTGCAGCCGCGTCCAATGCGTCCGAGGCGGCATCCTGAGCGGTGTCTACGGCATCATTGACAGCCTCCTGCGCGTCAGTGACCACGTCATTTGCTGCGTCGCCAGCAGCATCAGCGGCATCATCCACAGCATCGGCAGTATCTTGCGCCGCGTCCTGCAATTGCTCACCCGGAGTTTTCTCTGCCTGGTTAAAATAGAAATAGCCGCCAGCGCCGATTGCAGCGATGACAATGGCCAGAATTAGTGTACGCGACATGTGGTTCTCCTTTGAAATATGTGTCGCCGAGATGGGGCAAAACTATCTGTTCTCAAAGGGGAATTCTTTGTGTTTTTCTGCAACTGCGAGATATGGGCCAAGCTACGCTGATCCCGCGCCACCCGCGTGGCAAGAACACGCCCAGTGCGAGATGGGAATGGGTTTAACCATGGTTTTGTATTGAGAAGAACGATCGATTTTGCTGGGCAAAACAAGCTGGCGGAGAGACAGGGATTCGAACCCTGGGTGGGCTTGCACCCACAACGGTTTTCGAGACCGCCCCGTTCGACCACTCCGGCACCTCTCCGCGGGGGTCTGTGAGGGGGGGATTTAGTTAGGAACGGGCAGGGGTGCAAGCAGAAAATTCCGGATTTCGGCAAAGCCGCGTTTTTCCATTGCCTACAGGGGTAAAACACCTAGGCTCATCCATATGATACATCAACCACGCCGCTTCGCCATCGCCTTTTTCGCCCCGTTTGTCGCGCTGATCCTGTTGCCGTCGCTTGTTATTGCCGCCAATCGGGATCGGATTGAGGCGTTTCTGACCACAACCGGATTTGACGTTGCATTAGAAAGTATCGCTTTGGCATCCGGTTCAGCACCGCAAATGCTGGGGATTGATCCAGAAGGGTTCGGGTCTGATTGGACGCGCTTGACAGAAGAGGTGTTCGACACCGAGGGCATGCATGAAACTGCCGTTTCGATCCTGGAAGAGACGCTAAGCGACGATGCCCTGAACCACGCAGTCGATTTCTACGCATCAGATCTGGGTCAGCGTCTGGTCGAAGCTGAAAACGCCTCGCACATGGAAGAGGATGACGACGTCAAACAACAGCAAGGGCAGGAGATTTTTGCCGCACTGGTGCAGGCTGGATCGCCGCGGGTAGAAAGCTACAAACGCATGAATGCGGCCATTGATTCCTCGGGCACGTCCTTGCGGGCGTTGCAGGAAATTCAGGTGAGGTTTTTGCTGGCTGCAAGCGCGTCCGGCGTGATCGAATTGCAGTTGAGCGCTGATGAGCTGAGGCAGATGTTGAAAAGCAACGAAGCCGGGATGCGACAATCCTTGCAGCTTTCTGGTTTGGCGGGGGCGGCCTATACCTATCAGGCGTTCTCGGACACCGAAGTTGACGATTATGTGGACGCTTTGGAACATCCGCTTATGCAGGAAGTCTATGAGCTGCTGAATGCCATTCAGTATGAAATCATGGCGATGCGCTTCGAAGTGCTGGCCGCTCGCATGGCTGAACTGCACCCCGCTCAGGATATCTGATGCGCCTACTGCCCTTGTTTTCAGCGCTATTTGTCGGGGCCTTGCCAGCGTTCGCCAGTGAGAAAGCCGAACAATTGGCCGAGGCCATGCGGCTTGACCAAGTGGCGCAAATTCTTGCGGAAGAGGGTGACATATATCGGCGCGAAGTGGATGAAACGCTGCTGGATAATGCGGGTGGAGATTTCTTCCAGGCTCAGGTGCAGGACATTTATGATCCGACCTGGATGCGCAACCAGATGCGTGACGCGTTTGCCACCCAAATGTCAGACGGACAGATGGATCAGGCCATCGTCTTCTACAAAAGCGATCTGGGTCAGATGGTGGTTTCACTTGAAAACTCGGCCCGTCGCGCCTTTCTGACCCCCGAAATCGAGGAAATGGCGCGCGCGACATACAAGGACGCATTACCTGACTCGATGTTGTTCGAACTCGTGACAGAGTTCATTGGGGTCAATGATTTGGTCGAGCAGAATGTGCAGGGTACGCTGAGCGCCCAATATAACTTCTTCAAAGGGATGACACTAGGCCAGCCCGGCGACGACGCCGAGTTGTTGGCGCAGCTTTTGGCCGAACAGGACGCCAAAACAGAAGACACCACCGAATGGCTCTATTCCTTTCTGCTAATGGCCTATGCACCGCTAGATGAGGCTGAAATGCGCGAATACATCGCCTTTTCCAGAACCAAGACCGGTCAAGCGCTGAATACCGCTTTGTTTGACGGGTTTGACCAGATGTTTAATACGATCTCGTTCCAATTGGGCGAGGCTGTGGCGCAGGTTTTGAACGGGTCCGATCTATGACACGCTTTGGTGTTGACTTTGCCCCCTAATCCATGGATAAGCGCGCATCCCGGCCGGAATACCGCGCCGGGTATCGTTATTATTTGACCCTTGGACTTGGTTCAAAGGTCATTCATCACAGCCCGTAAAGGGCGCGCTGTTCGAGGTGGCGAAAGCCGACAACACCCATGCGGGGACCGCAGAACGCGATTTGGAAAAGGAAAGACGCATGTTTGCGGTCCTCAAGACTGGCGGCAAGCAGTACAAGGTTCAGGCGGGCGATATCCTCCGCGTTGAAAAACTGGCTGCCGACGCAGGTGAAAAAGTTCAATTCAACGATGTTCTGATGCTGGGCGGTGACGCTCCGGTTGTTGGTGCACCTTTCGTTGAAGGCGCAGGCGTACAGGCCGAAGTGATCGACCAGATCAAAGGTGACAAGGTCATCAAATTCGTCAAACGCCGTCGTAAGCACAGCTCGAAGCGTACCGTTGGCCACCGTCAGAAGCTGACACTGGTCAAAATCACCGACATCCTGTCGTCGGGTGCGGACAAGTCGGGCATCAAAGCGGCGACCGGTTCGGTTTCTGCGGCGGCTGTCGAAGCAGCTGCGCTGAAGAAAGCACCGGCCAAGAAAGCTGCTGCGAAAAAAGACGCGGCACCCAAGGCCGAAGCACCCTCTGCTGACGCTAGCGCAGACGATCTGAAGAAACTGTCCGGTGTTGGCCCCGCGCTCGAGAAGAAGCTTCTTGCAGCTGGCATCACCACGTTTGCCCAGATTGCGGCATGGACGGAAGAAGACGTTGCTGCTATGGACGAGAAACTGTCGTTCAAGGGTCGGATCGAGCGTGAAGGCTGGATCGAACAGGCGAAAGAACTGGCTAAAGGCTAAGGAGAGAGAGAATGGCACATAAAAAAGCTGGCGGTTCCTCCCGTAACGGTCGCGACTCAGCGGGTCGTCGCCTTGGCGTGAAACTCTATGGTGGCCAGGCCGCCATCGCAGGCAACATCATCGTGCGTCAGCGCGGCACCAAGTTCTGGCCGGGCGAAGGCGTAGGCATGGGCAAAGATCACACCATCTTTGCAACCACCGATGGCGCCGTGAAGTTCCACAAGGGACTTAAAAACCGCACCTTTATTTCGGTCCTGCCAGTGGCGGAGGCCGCAGAGTAAGCCGAGACCCAGAAGGTTAATAAAAAATTCACAGGGGACCGGCAGAAAGTGCCGGTCCCTTTTTCGTTTTAATGCAGTCATGATCAAAACCAGATGACAGTCGCAACCACCAGTTTCCTTATCTTTGCCGCCAGTCAGGTCGGCACGCCGGGACCAGCCAATATGGTCCTGCTGGGGACAGGTGCGCGCTATGGCTTTCGGGCTGCCTTGCCGTTTGTTGCAGGGGTCATCCTGGGCAAGCAGTTGATCATATGGCCCGTTGGTTTTGGCCTGATGCAGTTGGCGGATCGGGTGCCCTTGGTGTTTGAGGTGCTCAAATACGCCTCGGCGGCCTATATCATCTGGTTGGCCTGGAAAATCGCGAACCTGCGCCTGTCGCGTGGGCAAGGCGATGTTGCGGTGCCGGGCTTTTGGTCAGGGCTGATCGTGCATCCGCTGAACCCCAAGGCCTGGGCCATGATCATCGCAGGCTTCACTGGTTTTGTCGCTGCGGGGACTTCGGCCTTTCAGGCGACTTTAACAATCGCACTTTGTTTGTTGTTTTGTCAGGTAATTCTTCATCCGATCTGGACTTTTGCGGGCGATAGAATCGCCCATGCGGTTGAAGGACGGCCTATGGAAAAATATCTGATGTGGACGTTAGCGAGTGTCACAGTTGCGTCCGTACTTTTCGTGTTGTTCGGAGGAGGAGCACAGACATGAAACTTGAGACGATAATCAACCAGCCGGTCATCGAAACCGAGCGGTTCGACCTGCGCCCACTGCGCCGTTCGGATATGGGTCTCATTGAACATTATGCAGGCGATGAGCGCGTGGCGCGCATGACCACAACGATTCCACATCCGCTGCCACCCGGTTCGACCGAGGCTTTTGTAACCCGTGCCATGGCGGATGAACGGGATGAGGACGTATGGGCGCTGGATGCCACCAAGGATGGCGGGCCGGAATTGATCGGCCTGATCTCGCTACAGCGGTTGGATCGTAACCAGGCCGAAATCGGCTATTGGGTCGCACCGGTTTACTGGAACACCGGCATCGCCTCATTGGCGGTAGAGGCTTTGGTTCTGGCCAACCCCCTACAGCATTCCAGCATGTTCGCCAGTGTGTTTCAGGACAATCCAGCCTCGGCGCGAGTGCTGACGCATTGCGGGTTTGAATATCTTGGCGATGCCGAGACCTATTCGGTTGCGCGCGACGCAAATGTGCCCACCTGGACATATAGCAAAAAACTCTGACTTGTGGCCGATGGGGCCTTTGCAGTAGGGGACAGTTATGAAATTTCTCGATCTTGCAAAGGTCTACATCCGGTCCGGGGCCGGAGGTAGCGGCTGCGTCAGCTTTCGACGCGAAAAATACATCGAATATGGCGGCCCTGATGGCGGGGACGGCGGCAAAGGTGGTACAGTTTGGGCCGAAGTTGTCGATGGGCTGAACACCTTGATCGACTTTCGCTATCAGCAGCATTTCTTTGCCAAGAACGGACAGCCAGGTCGCGGCCAGCAGCGCACTGGCAAGGATGGTGATGACATCATCCTGCGTGTGCCGGTCGGGACCGAGATCCTGGATGAGGACGAAGAAACCGTGATCTGCGACCTGACAGAGGTCGGGCAGCGGTTTTTGCTGGCCAAGGGCGGCAATGGCGGGTTCGGCAATCTGCATTTTAAATCCGCCACCAATCAGGCCCCGCGCCGTGCCAATCCGGGGCAGGCGGGAATTGATCGTACGATATGGCTGCGATTGAAGCTCATCGCGGATGTGGGCCTGCTGGGCATGCCGAATGCGGGCAAGTCGACCTTTCTGGCCGCCACATCAAATGCGCGACCCAAGATCGCCGATTATCCGTTTACGACCTTGCATCCCAATCTGGGCGTTGTCGGCGTCGACAATGTTGAGTTCGTGGTGGCCGATATTCCCGGTCTGATCGAAGGTGCGCACGAAGGGCGCGGGATTGGCGACCGGTTTCTGGGACATGTTGAACGCTGCGCCGTGCTGCTGCATCTGGTCGATGGCACCTCAGAAACTGTGGCCGAAGACTATCGCACCATCATCCATGAACTCGAAGCCTATGGCGGTGAACTGGCTGATAAGCCACGCATTACCGTGCTAAACAAGGTGGATGCGTTGGATGAAGAAGAACGCGACCTCGCCAAGGCCGAATTGGAAGAGGCGGTTGGCGGCCCTGTCATGACCATGTCAGGCGTTGCCCATCTGGGCGTGACCGAGGTGTTGCGTGCGCTGCGGGCCGAGATCGATGAAAACCGGCTGCGCCAGAAACCCGCGGAGGAGGCCCAATCGTGGCAACCCTGACCGCAGCCCGTCGTTTGGTGGTCAAGATCGGGTCGGCCTTGTTGGTGGACCGGCATTCCGGCGTGCTGCGTTCGGACTGGTTGAAATCGCTTGCACAGGATGTGGCCTGGCTGAAGGGGCAGGGGGCTGATGTCATTCTGGTGTCTTCGGGCTCAATTGCGTTAGGCCGTGGTGTTTTGGGCCTTCCCGCCGCGACACTGCCGTTGGAGCAATCTCAGGCTGCCGCAGCGGTGGGTCAAATCCGACTGGCCCGCGCTTACGAAGAAGCGCTGACCCCGCATGAGATCACAACGGCTCAGGTGCTGGTCACTTTGGAAGATAGTGAGGACCGCCGCCGTTATTTGAACTCGCGCGCAACGTTAGAAACTCTGTTGGGTCTCGGCGTTGTGCCGATTGTCAATGAGAACGACACTGTAGCGACAGATGAAATCCGCTATGGCGACAATGATCGTCTGGCGGCCCAGATCGCGGTGACGGTAGGCGCGGATCAACTGATCCTGCTATCTGATGTGGATGGGTTCTATTCGGGCAATCCGAACGAAGATGCCTCGGCCACGCGGTATGAGACCATTGATGACATCACACCTGAGATTGAGGCGATGGCGGGTGATGCCGGGTCTGGCCTGTCCAAAGGTGGGATGAAGACCAAATTGTTGGCGGCCAAGATGGCAACAGCCGCCGGATGCGATATGGCGATTACCGAAGGGTCAACGCTTAAACCTCTGCAATCGCTTGAGAATGGCGCAAACTGTACATGGTTTACAGCCAAGCTGGACCCGCACGCGGCGCGTAAGCGGTGGATTTCAGCAATGAAACCTCGGGGCGAGATCACCGTGGATGAGGGCGCGGCCAAGGCTCTTGCAAACGGCAACAGCTTGCTGCCTGCTGGAATTACCGAAGTGACCGGGGATTTCGGTCGCGGCGATCCGGTCGCGGTTCTGGATCCTCAGGCGCGGCGGTTGGCTCAAGGGATCAGCCGCTATACGGCGCAAGAGGCGGATGCGATCAAAGGGCGCAAATCCTCGGAGATTGAGGCGACACTGGGCTATCCTGGGCGTGCGGCGCTGATCCACAGGGACGATTTGGCGCTTTAGCGGCGCAGAAAGGTGCACAAGATGAAAGACCTCGACAATATCCCCGCTCTGATGGCCGATCTCGGCAAACGCGCTAAGGATGCCGCACGAGAGCTGGCCTTTGCCAGTGCCGAGCGTAAACATGCCGCCCTGATCGCCGCCGCCGATGCGGTTTGGGCAAATCGTGCCGATATCATCGAGGCCAACAAAAAGGATCTGGAGTTCGGTCGCAATAAAGGCCTCAGCCCCGCAATGATGGACCGCCTGATGCTGGACGAGACCCGCATTCAGGGCATGGTCGATGGGCTGCGCACCGTTGCAGAACAGACTGACCCTGTGGGTGAGGTGATGACCGAATGGGATATGCCTTCGGGCCTGCATATCCAGCGGGTCCGCACGCCTTTGGGTGTGATCGGGGTGATCTATGAAAGCCGCCCGAACGTGACTGCAGATGCAGGCGCGCTCTGTCTGAAATCCGGCAATGCGGTGATTTTGCGCGGCGGTTCTGAAGGGTTCCATTCGTCGACTGCTATCCACGCCTGTCTGATCGAAGGTCTGAAAGCGGCAAACCTGCCGGAAGATGCCATTCAACTCGTGCCGACCCGTGATCGCGCCGCGGTTCAGGAATTGCTGACCATGACCGACTACGTGGACGTTATCGTGCCGCGCGGGGGCAAAGGGCTGGTCGGGTTGGTGCAGCGTGAGGCGCGTGTGCCTGTCTTTGCGCATCTGGAAGGTATTGTTCACATCTATGTCGACAAAGCCGCTGATCCGCAGAAAACGCTTGAGGTGGTGCTGAACGCCAAAACTCGACGCACAGGTATCTGCGGTGCGGCGGAATGCCTTTTGATCCATCAGGATATTGCCGAAACTCTGGGGCGTGACCTGATCGCTGCTCTGATCGCCGCAGGCGTCGAAGTCCATGCCGAGGGCGCGTTGGCCGTTGATGGAACGCTCCAGGCGACGGCCGATGATTGGGGCAAAGAGTTTCTAGACAGCATCATTGCCGCCAAACCGGTAGCCGATATTGATGCCGCCATCGCGCATATCCAGCAGTTTGGCTCGAACCATACCGATTGCATCATGACCGAGGATGATCAGGCGGCAGCACGTTTCTTTGAGCGGCTCGACAGTGCGATCCTGATGCACAACGCCTCGACCCAGTTTGCCGATGGTGGCGAGTTTGGGATGGGCGCAGAGATTGGGATCGCAACCGGCAAGATGCATGCGCGTGGCCCGGTAGGTGCGGCACAGCTGACTAGTTTTCAGTATCTGGTGCGCGGCAACGGCACGGTCCGGAGCTAAAACCTCAGCGCTACACGGGTCGAACTGGTTTCGACCGCGACCCGCCGTCCCATCGTTGCTGCCGATTCGGGCAATAGTGCAAATTGCACCTGTGCAGGCGTGATTTTGCCCAAGGGGTGTCCTGTGGCGACACTTTTCCACAAGTCGCTGTCAACATTCAGTTTATCAGCAGTTCCGACGACCTGACAGCCCGAGCCAATGGTTGAGATTTCGACTTCACCCCCCAAAGGCATCGCGCTTTCGCAGCACATCAGTGCCAGAAAGGCCAGCTTAACCTGATTGCGCGGCACCGGCTCCGTCAGGTTCCACCTGACCCGAACGCGCCCGGCACGTTCGATATCGTTCAGCAGCTCTGCTATTTCGGTCTTGCCCAAGGGCTGATCGCTGGCCGCACCAAAGGCCACGCGAAAAAACCGGATGCGCGCACCAGCGCTGCCGACGCTGCCCGAGATCAATTCCATCTCAGGGCCTTGAACCGCGCCCACCATCTCGAGCAGTTCCAACCCGTTGGTGATTGCGCCGATCGGGCTGATCAGATCGTGACAGATCCTCGATCCGATCAATTCGGCCAGGTTGACGTCTGATGCGCCCATGCGTACCTCCTGCTGTATCTGCCGCAGGATACAAGGGACCCGCATGACAGACATGAATGCTATTCTTGCACCGGGCATGTTTGTTCGCCACCCGGATTTCCCCGAATGGGGTGTCGGACAGGTACAGTCCAACATCGCAGGCAAGATCACCGTAAACTTCCGCGAGCAGGGGAAAGTGGTAATCAATGGAACGCGCATCGCCCTGATGCCCGTCTTTGATCCGTGAAACTGGTTTAGGAAAGGTTAACAACCCTGACCAAAGGCGCAACAGTTGCGCCTGGTCGAAAGACTGCGGTATCAGCCCCTAAACGAGAACGGATCACCTTATGCCAGATACTGGCCCCACCTTTACAGTAAAGCTCGCCGAGACCGAGGCTGAGCTGCGCGCCGCACAGAAGCTGCGCTATGACGTCTTTGTGAGTGAACTGGGCGGTGGTGGTGACCTGGTAGATCACGAAGCCGGGCTCGAGAAAGACAGGTTCGATCCGTATTTCGACCATATGCTGGCTTATGACGACGGCACCGGGGAAATCATCGGCGTTTACAGGATGTTGCCTGGGGAACGGGCAGCAGATATCGGGCAATTTTACTCCGAAGATGAATATGATCTGAGCGTGCTGAAAAACAGCGGACGCCGGCTGTTGGAGCTAGGTCGATCCTGCCTGCACAAAGATTATCGCGGCGGCTCGGCGATGTATCATCTTTGGAACGGGCTGGCCGGTTATGTCGCAGAGCGCCAGATCGAAGTTCTGTTTGGTGTGGCCAGCTTTCACGGCACGGATGTGGCCGCCTTGGCCCAGCCCTTGGCGATGCTGCATCACAACCACCTTGCCCCGCCTGATCTGCGCGTGCGGGCGCAGGCGGATGTGTTCCAATCCATGGATCTTGTCGCGCCTCAGGATCTGGATCGCCGCGCCGCAATGGTTCAGGTGCCGGCGCTGATCAAAGCCTATCTGCGGTTGGGCGGTTTTGTGGGCGAGGGGGCATTTATCGACCACAACTTTAACACGACGGATGTTTGCCTGATCCTCGACACCGCGCGCATGAATGAACGCCAAAGGCGCATCTACGGTGGAGCGTAACGCGGTGAGCGATCCCCTCTGGAACAGCGAAGACGCGCCGGACCCGATTGAGTTGGGGCCGGTTGGCTGGGTTCTGGTCCTGCTTCGCGGCGTGCCCTTGGCCGTTCTGGTCTTTGGCGGGCTGATCATCTTGCTGCTGGTGCGCCTTGTTGAACGGCCACTTTATGGACTACACCGCCCGGTCACGCCATTCATCACCCAATTCGTCTGCCGCAACGCCTTTCGCATCCTCGGAATTACGTTCACGACATCGGGTGCGTTAATGCAGCATTGCGGGGCTGTTGTGGCCAACCATACTTCGTGGCTGGATATTTTTGCCCTCAATGCACGTAAGCGGATTTATTTTGTCTCAAAAGCCGAAGTGGCGCGTTGGCCCGGCATTGGCTGGCTGGCGCGGGCAACGGGCACGGTCTTTATCGAGCGGAACCCCAAAAAAGCAAAAGAACAGACCAAGATTTTCGAAGATAGGCTGAAAGCCGGACATAAGCTGTTGTTTTTTCCAGAAGGCACCTCGACCGACGGGTTGCGGGTTTTGCCATTTAAAACAACGCTTTTCGCCGCGTTCTTTACAGAAGAGTTGCGCGATTTCATGTATGTACAGCCCGTTACAGCGGTGTTCCACGCGCCAGATGGACAACCAGCCCGCTTTTATGGCTGGTGGGGAGATATGGAGTTCGGTCCGCATCTGCTCAAGACACTAGGTGCCCGGCGACAGGGAGCGGTCGAGTTGATTTACCACGCACCAGCCAAGGTCCGCGACTTTGAAAACCGCAAAGCGCTGGCGGCCTGGTGTGAGCAAGCCGTTCGTCACGCACACAGCTTGGCGCGGCTTGAAAAATAAGGGCATTTGACGCTTGCACTACCCCAAAACCTGCCGTATACGCGCGCCATTCAAACCCGCAGGCGGGGTTTGGGCTTTTTGAGGGAGACATCCTTATCAGGCCCGCCGGTTGGAGCATCCGCTTCTTTCACCCCCGCCCAGGCGTAAACCGGAAAAGGAAAATAGCATGGCTCTTCCCGAGTTCACCATGCGTCAGCTGTTGGAAGCTGGCGTTCACTTTGGTCACCAGACACAGCGTTGGAATCCCCGCATGGGCCCGTTCATCTACGGCTCGCGCAATGGCATCCACATCATGGACCTGACCCAGACCGTTCCAATGCTGGATCAGGCGCTGCAGGCTGTTCGTGACACCGTTGCAAAAGGCGGCCGTGTCCTGTTCGTTGGCACCAAGCGCCAGGCGGCTCAACCGATCGCTGAGGCAGCCGAAAAGTCGGCTCAGTATTTCATGAACCACCGCTGGCTGGGCGGCACGCTGACCAACTGGAAAACCGTTTCGCAGTCGATCAACCGTCTGAACCAGATTGACGAAGCAATGGAATCGGGCGCAGAAGGCCTGACCAAGAAAGAGCGTCTGGGCATGGAACGTGACCAGGCCAAGCTGCAAGCTTCGCTAGGCGGTATCCGTGAGATGGGTGGCGTTCCTGATCTGCTGTTCGTCATCGACGTCAAGAAAGAAGCACTGGCCATCGCCGAAGCCAACAAGCTGGGAATCCCGGTTGTGGCTGTTGTCGATACCAACTGCTCGCCTGACGGTGTAGACTACATCATCCCTGGCAACGACGACGCAGCGCGCGCCATAGCTCTGTACTGCGATCTGGCCGCACGTGCCGCTCTGGACGGTATGACCGCTCAGATGGGTGCCGCTGGTGTTGATCTGGGTGCGTTCGAAGAAGCTCCGGTTGAAGAAGCCGTTGCTGAAGAAACACCTGCAGAAGAAGCCGCGCCGGAAGCCAAAGCCGAAGCGTAAGCTGCCCGTCACGTTACTGACATATGGGGCAGGGTAGACCTGCCCCAAATCCGTTTGAATTGAGGAGAGCCTAAAGATGGCAATCACAGCAGCAATGGTTAAAGAACTGCGCGACTCGACCGGCGCAGGCATGATGGACGCAAAAAAAGCGCTGACCGAAACCGGCGGCAACATGGACGAGGCCGTTGACTGGCTGCGCACCAAAGGTCTGGCCAAAGCGGCGAAGAAATCGGGCCGTACCGCAGCAGAAGGTCTGGTTGCTGTTCACGTCAACAGCGGCACCGGTGTTGCAGTCGAAGTGAACTCGGAAACCGACTTCGTTGCGAAAAACGCTGAATTCCAGGAAATGGTTGGCAAGATCGCATTTGCGGCAGAAGGTGTCGACGATGTTGACGCGCTGCTGGCGGCTGACCTGGGCGGCAAAAACGTTGCCGACACGCTGACCGACAAGATCGCCACCATCGGCGAGAACATGTCGGTTCGGCGTATGGCCAAACTGTCGGGCGACACGGTTGTGTCCTACGTCCACAACGCCGCCACCAACGGCATGGGTAAAATCGGTGTTCTGGTTGCTCTGACTGGTGGTGACGAGGCGATCGGCAAGCAGGTTGCGATGCACATCGCGGCTGTGAACCCGGCGGCCCTGTCCGAGGCGGACATGGATCCGGCGATTGTCGAGAAGGAAAAGCAGGTTCAGATGGACATCGCCCGCGAATCCGGCAAGCCGGAGCAGGTGATTGAAAAAATGATCATCGGTCGCATGAAGAAATTCGTCGCCGAATCGACTCTGCTGAATCAGCAGTTCGTTGTGAATCCTGATCTGACCGTCGAAGCGGCGGCCAAAGAGGCAGGCGCCACCATCACGGGCTTCATTCGTCTGGAAGTTGGCGAAGGCATCGTGGTCGAAAAAGAAGACTTCGCAGCCGAAGTCGCCAAGGCGGCTCAGGGCTAAGGCCTTTCAAAGGCCCCGGTCTGGGGCCTTTTCAAAGCATCGAAACGGGTTGTGCTGGTCGCAGCCCGTTTTTTGCTTCCAACAAACTGAAAATAGAATGGAGGGCCCCGCATGATGGGGATGGTCGAGGCCCCCCAAATTTCCGACCTAGTGACGCGGACAAATAGGCGCCCCTGTGTCAGAGTGATCAGAGAGCTCTGGTATTGCAAAGATCTGATCGAAGTGTTCCCTGGCAAAAGCCACCACTCACGGAACAAGACCAATTTGCAATTTTGTGGACCAATTCGGAAGTCATGATTTCCTTACCTAAGGTAAGCTGTCGTGAACACTCCAGGTGCTCAGGCTTCCATAAGGAACATCTGATTGTGCAGAGATGCCTTTAGTACGGCCTGTGCTGTGGTCTCAACCGACAGAGACTCGCGCGCCAGTCTCAGGTGCTTTTCTACGGTTGCCGAGGTCAGCCCCATCAACAGCGCGATATCCTGTGTTGTCTTGCCATCGCCGACCCATTCCAACGCTTCGCGCTGCCGCTTTGTCAGCGCGCGGTTGGGTGGGTTGTAGGGCAGGGTCAGGATTTTCAGATGCGCCATATTGTTCATGAGCAATATGTCATCTCCGTGCTCAGCCCAGATCGCATCAACCTCATCCTGGCTAAGCCCGTCCTGCGCAGACAGCGAAATGGCCCCTTTTGAGCGCAAAGAAACAGAGTTGAAACTGACCGTATAGCCGTTCACAACGCCCATCGATCGATTGAAATCGATCACTCTCTGCTCTTCAGCACTCATCTGGCCTGTGGACATCATCTGTTGGATCATTTGCCAACTGGCCGCGCCTTCATTGTCCAGCGCCCATTTGAGCATCGGGGCGTGAAAATACATCCCATGTTGCAGAAAGCCATCCGTGTAGGCCGGATCATGGTTGGATAGGATTACAAAATCTTCGGGATCGCCCAACGAGGTTTCGGTCCGGTACTGCGTATAACCATAGATCAGCCGGTCAAAGCCAAACAGCGCCATTTGGCGGCAATGGGCGTCCCACAACTCTTCCAGCGTTTTGGCATAGCTCACAAAGTGCAGATACTCGTTTAGCTTCATCTGCCACCCGTTGCCCCAAGATGGGCCGCTATAGCGTCTAGCGCCAGAACGTAACTTTGCACACCAAATCCGCAGATTTGCCCCAGCGCGACTGGCGCAACAAAGGACTTATGACGAAACGCTTCACGGGCGTGAATATTCGACAGATGCACTTCGACCAGCGGCAACCCGACGGACGAGATCGCATCCATCAGCGCCACGGATGTATGCGTGTAGCCGCCCGCATTCAGGATCAGCCCATGCTGTGTTTCGCGCGCTGCGTGAATGGCATCGATTAAGGCGCCTTCGTGGTTCGACTGGAAATGGGTTACGGTCAGACCAAGCTTAGCGCCATGGTCAACGCACAGATCCTCGACCATCTGCAATGTGGTGCTGCCATAAACCTCCGGCTGGCGGGTGCCAAGCAGGTTCAGGTTCGGACCATTCAAAACCAGAATGTTCGTCATGTCTTTTTATTCCCCATCACTGGTTCATAGCCACGATTAGCCTGAGTTGTCTACTGCGCTTTGTTGCACAGTGATACAATGCCTGCCGGCTACAGAACCGTCTTTCACGCCATTCTGTGACCCTCAGGTCGCGTCCGGTGTGATGACCAGTTTGCCCAACACGGAACGATCCGGCATTAGCTTCAACGCATCGGCAGCCTGATTCAGGGGGAACTGCGCGCTGATGCGGGGTTTGATTTGACCCTTTGCATAGAGTGTAAATAGCTCTGCAACATTCTGCGCATGACCCTGAGGATCACGGTACACCGACGCGCCCCAAAAGACGCCAACGATCTGGCACCCTTTGAGCAAAGGTAGGTTCAGCGGAAGGTTGGGGATGCCAGCAGGGAACCCCACCACCAGAAAACGCCCGTTCCACGCCATGCTGCGCAACGCGGGTTCGGCAAACGACCCGCCGACGGCATCATAGACAACATCCACGCCATTGGGACCGGCCAGCGCTTTGATCTGGCCCGAGAACGCCTTTTGGGCGTCTTTGTCCATCTCGCGCGGATAGACGATCGTTTCATCCGCACCAATCTGTTTGCAAAATACGGCCTTGTCCTCGGATGACACGGCGGCGATCACCCGCGCACCCATAGCTTTGCTCAGCTCAATCGCGGCAGAGCCGACACCACCCGCGGCCCCCAAGATCAGTATGGTTTCACCGGCTTGAAGCAATGCCCGGTCCTTGAGCGCGTGGTATGAGGTGCCATAGGTGAAAATGAAACAAGCCGCGTCCTCATAGGGCATACCATCCGGAAACTTGATGGCAGTGGCGGCCTTGATCGTCAGGTGGGTCGCAAACCCGCCATAACCCGTCAGCGCCAGCACCCGATCACCAGGTTCAAACCCTGTTACGCCCTCTCCGATGGCCAGAACCTCTCCGGCGATTTCTCCGCCGGGGGCAAAGGGGCGCGGTGGTTTCATCTGATAGAGGTCACGAATGATCAGCGTATCCGGGAAATTCACCCCGGCCGCCTTCACAGCAATCAACAGCTCGCCCTTGCCGGGCGATGGATCGGGCAGGGTGGTCAGTTCCAAAGTCTCTGGCCCACCGGGGGCGACGCTGAGTAATGCTTGCATGTTGACCCTGTTGTCCCTGTTATTCCGGTATCGGAAACTTTTGAGGCTGGGTTATGTATTGTCAACGGCCACCTCTGGTTCCCGTCACGGCAACCGCCACCACGTGTAAGTCAGGAGACACCCATGACCCCCGAAACCCTTTTTTCACTTCAGGGTAAAACCGCGCTGGT
Source organism: Ruegeria sp. H3 (assembly GCF_056533095.1). Taxonomy (NCBI): domain Bacteria; kingdom Pseudomonadati; phylum Pseudomonadota; class Alphaproteobacteria; order Rhodobacterales; family Roseobacteraceae; genus Ruegeria; species Ruegeria sp. H3. Next base: position 140,484 of record NZ_JBQFOD010000001.1, read on the forward strand.
CACAGGCGGGGCCACTGGAATTGGCCGCATGGCTGCCGAAGCACTGGTGCGGGCCGGGGCCCATGTGATGATCGCCTCACGCAAGGGTGAGGCCTGCGCTGCGGTCGCTGAAGAACTCAACGCGCTGGATGCGCCGGGAGGCGCGGTCGGGTTTGCGGGCGACCTGGGCAGCAAAGAGGGGATCGAGGCACTTGTTTCCGACATCAACGCGCGGACCGAGACACTTGATATTCTTATGAATAATTCTGGTGTCAGCTGGGGTGCGCCGATGGGTCAGTTCCCCTATGAGGCCTGGGATAAGGTGATGTCTGTCAACGTGACGGGCATTTTCGAACTGACGCAGAGACTGCTGCCGTTGCTGATGAAATCCGGAACAGCCGAGGACCCGGCGCGGGTCATCAATGTCGGCTCGGTGATGGGTGAAGTGCCCATGGGCGATGGCGCTTACAGTTATTCCGCCTCGAAGGCAGCTGTGCTGCATCTGACCAAAATCCTGGCCAAAGAGCTGTCGCCCTATCATGTCACCGTAAACGCGCTGGCCCCAGGGCCGTTTGTATCGCGGATGACCGCTTTTGCGACCGCGGACGAGGATACGCGCGACAGGGTTGGTAAATCCGTGCCATTAGGGCGCGTAGGTCGGGATGAGGATATTGCAGGTTGTATGCTGTTCCTTTGTGGTCGTGGCGGAGGATACGTGACAGGTGCAGTCATTCCTGTGTCGGGCGGTATTAACGTCGTAACCGCCCCTAATATCTTTGCCGAAGCCCTTTAGGTGAGGATCGGACATGACAACCAACACCGATTTGGACTTGGCTGCCATCGACACCTACCTATCAGCGCATTTGAAAGGCTATAGCGGCCCGCTTGAAGCCAGAAAATTTGCGATCGGGCAATCCAACCCGACCTATGAACTGCGCACGCCTACAAGGTCTTATGTGCTGCGTCGCAAACCGCCCGGGGTGCTTCTGAAATCAGCCCACGCCGTAGATCGCGAATTTCGCGTGCAAAGTGCCTTGGCCGACAGCCCGGTTCCGGTGCCCAAGATGCTGGCGCTGTGCGAGGACGAAACCGTCATAGGTTCAGCCTTTTATGTCATGGAGCGTCTTAAAGGTCGGGTCTTCCTGCAACCCACGCTGGAAGGGGAAAGCAATCAGGTTCGTAGCGCTGTTCTGGACGAAATGAACCGCGTTCTGACAGAGCTTCATATGGTGGATATCGATGCCGTAGGCCTGTCTGACTACGGGCCAACTGGCAATTACTTTGAACGCCAGATATCCCGATGGACCAAGCAGTATCGCGCCTCTGAAACCGCTGATATTGCTGATATGAACGCGCTTATCGAAGCGCTCGCCTCTGTGATCCCTGATGATGACGGGCAGCGCACGCTTGTGCATGGGGACTACCGCATCGACAACCTAATGTTTGCTGCAGATGGGACCAGCTGTATCGGCGTTCTGGATTGGGAATTGTCCACAATCGGGCACCCTTATGCCGATCTGGCCGCAGTGATCATGCAATGGCAGATGCCAGCCGGTAAAGAAGGGCGAGGGCTGGCTGGTTTTGATCGGGACCAGCTGGGTCTGCCCAGCGACGCGGACTTTGTCGCGCAGTATTGTGCACGGCGTGGGTTGCCGGGGATTGACAACTTCGGCTTCTACCTAGCGTTCAACTTCTTCCGAATGGCAGGAATCCTACAAGGTGTCTATAAACGCGCGCTGGATGGGAACGCCTCTGACCCGAAACGAGCGCAGGCGTTCGGAGCCTATGTTCCCGTTTTTGCGCAGCATGGTTTGGCCGCTTTGAATCAAGATTAGATAGGTCGAATAAAGCGTTGTTTTAGCTCATCTATGCAGTGAAAGTTCCAAGTCCAGATTGCCGAGGCTATTCTTTCCAAAGAACATCTCAGACCCTGCAAACATGCTGGGCACTCCAAAGACGCCGCGCCTGACCATAGCCTTGGTTTGCTCTTTCAACATCTGCTTGGTTTCAGGCGCTGCAATCGCTTCACGGATTTTGCGAACGGGCAGTTCTGCCTCACGCAGGATGTCGGTCAGCACACCCAGTTCTTCCACCTTTTGACCATGCACCCAGATCGCGTCAAAAACGGCATCTATATATTTGTTTTCCCACGACTTGCCCGATGCATAATATGCACCGCGCATGGCGAATTTGCTATTAATCGGGAAGTGCGGGCTCATGTGGAAACTCACACCACGCCGCCGGGCAAAGCGGTGCAGATCGTGGGTCAGATAGGCTGTTTTTTGACGATTTTCGGAGTAGGCCTCGAACGGGCTCTGGTTGTTGGTCGATTTGAACACACCGGACAACAGCACCGGGATCGGGTTGATCTTCGCCTTGTGCTTTTTGGCGAGTTCCGGCAGCATCTTATATGCAAGAAACGCGTTTGGGCTGCTGAAATCGTAAACGAAATCTATAGTTTGCGCCATGTTGATACTCCAATCCGGGGTGTCAGCAGATTTTAGAACAGGCACACAACGAATCCGCGACAAGGGCCGTCTTTATGTGGAAACAATCGCTTAAGGGCTGGGCAAAGCAAAGGCCAAATTTCTCGATTTATCCCTGACCAGTTCCACTCAGCAAAGCAATAAATTTCATGACACACCCCGTACACAGCTTCGACCCAGACCGCCTTAACCGCATTCGCAGTTGGATGGAGCGCTACGTCACCGAACGTAAATACGCTGGCAGCGCCTTTCTGCTGCATCACAAAGACGCCGAGGTGTTTTTTCATGCCTGTGGTCAGCGCAGCATTGAAAACAACTTGCCATTCCAACGCGATACTCTGGCGCGGATTTATTCGATGACCAAGCCCATTACCTCGGTCGGGTTGATGATGCTGGTCGAACAGGGTTTGATCCATCTTGATGCGCCATTGTTTGAATTTATACCGGAATTCAATGATATACAGGCCCTTGCTCCCGGTGCCACCCGGCTGGATCAAACCGAAACAGCAACCAGTCCGACGCTGCATCACCTACTGACGCATACAAGCGGTCTGAGCTACCCGTTCAATCCCGGCGTTTTGCCTGAGGCCATGGAACAGCAGGATTTGCTGTTCAAACCCAATCAGGGCCTTCTGGCAGATCGGGTCCGTGATCTTGCGCGCTTGCCACTGGCATTTCAACCCGGTGCGCGTTGGGAATATTCCGTCGGCATTGACGTTCTGGGTCGCGTGATCGAAATTGTCTCAGGCCAACAGTTGGATCAATATTTCGACCAGCAGATCTTTGCGCCTCTGGGCATGTGGGAAACCGGTTTTTCCGTGTCCAAAGGGGTAGGGGATCGCTTTGCGTCTCTTTATTCTCCCTTGTCGGGTGATGCGATGGCGCTGAACTCAGCCGAACGGGGCAGCGATACACTTCGGCTGGTGGATGAGGCCGGGTCGTCCCCCTTCGAAAACACCTCGACTTTTTCGGGTGGGGGCGGATTGATCGGCACCATCGATGATTATGCCAAATTCGTCGGAATGCTGCGCAATCGAGGGACAGCGAACGGGCATAGGATTCTGGGCCCCAGAACCGTAGACTTTATGCTTTGCAATCACTTACCCGGCGAAATTGCATCAATGGGTCCTAGCAGTTTTGCCGAACAACCGATGGAGGGGATGGGCTTTGGCCTCGGTGGGTCCGTGGTTCTGAACCCTGCAAGGATGCGTGTGCCCGGCTCGGTTGGCGATTTCAGTTGGGGTGGCATGGCCTCAACCTATTTCTGGCTTGATCGCGAAAGCGATCTGAGCGGTATCTTTTTTACTCAGTTGTCGCCCTCGAGTTCTTATCCGTCACGGGCCGAGTTAAAGGCGCTGGTACTAGGTGCGGTGATTGATTGATCCGAAGGCGACTGATAGGCGGATATCTGTCACACTCAGAGAGCAGAATATGACCGAAGCAGAACGCATTCTTCTTGATCTTTTAGATGTTGAACGTCTGGAAGTTGATCTGTTCCGGGGCACGGGGTCCGGTGGTGAAACACCAACGCGTATCTTCGGCGGCCAAGTGATCGCACAGGCACTGGCTGCGGCCTATAGAACAGTCGAAGATCGGCTATGTCATTCGCTACACGCCTATTTCATCCGCCCGGGTGATCCATCGATACCCGTTATATATCAGGTGGATAGAGCGAGAGATGGAAGTTCCTTCACAACCCGCCGTGTGGTCGCAATTCAGCATGGAAAACAGATTTTAAACATGTCCGCCTCGTTCCATGTTCAGGATGAAGGCTGGGCGCATCAACATCCAATGCCGGATCTGGATGCGCCCGAAAGCTATCCCGCACGGTCCGATTTGCGCCATCAATATTTGGAGCGCGTTCCCGAGAAAATGCGAGGCGAATTGCTGCGTGAACGTCCCATCGAGGTGCGTGAGGTGGATCACCTTGATCCGTTTAACCCCGTGGCCGCTGACGACCGCAATCAAATCTGGTTCCGGATGGGGGCCGCGGAAACTGCAGACACGCGCACTCAGCACCTGTTGCTGGCATATGCCTCGGATATGAGCTTGCTGAGTTCTGGCATGCGTCCACACGGGCTCAGCTGGTTTACTGGTCAGGTTAACGGCGCGAGCCTCGATCACGCGCTATGGTTCCATGCTCCAGTGCAGTTCGACAATTGGCATCTTTACGCGATGGATTCGCCGTGGACAGGGCAGGGCCGGTCATTCAACCGGGGCTCTATTTACACACAGGACGGAGTTTTGGTCGCTTCTGTTGCCCAAGAAGGTTTGATGCGTAAACCGAAGACTTAAGTACCTTCCACAAAGGTTTGATTTAGCTTGCGCATTCCAGCCAACCAGCGGTCATAGTCTGCTGTTTTGTGTCGCATATAGTCTAGCACCTGAGGGTGCGGGAGAACAAGAAACTGCTCAGCCCGAATGGCCTCAACGCACGCGTCTGCAACGTCCTCGGGTTCGAGCATTCCATCGATGGAAGCGACCGATGTTTCGTGTCCGCGTGTCATCTCGGACCGAACGGCTTGAGGACATAACGCTGACACACGCAAGCCCTTATGGCCATAGGTCAGCGACAACCATTCGGCAAATCCAACCGTTGCGTGTTTCGTGACGCCATAAGGCGCGGCTCCGGGCTGGTTCAGTAATCCTGCAGCAGATGCGGTGATCAGCATGTAACCCTGACCGCGCTCAAGCATTTTGGGCACAAGATGGCGCGCGGCCCAGACATGAGACATTACGTTAATGTCCCAGATGCGGTTCCAGTCTTGATCTGGCACATCCAGACCGCCAAGTGTCAGTATTCCTGCATTGGCGCAAAACAGATCGATCGGCGCGACCTCAGCTTCGACGTAGTCGATCAAAGCCTTGATCTGAGCTTCGCTGGCCACGTCGCAGGGATAAGCATGACCACCAATGCGATTGGCGAGATCCTGTGCCGCCTGTAGATCGACGTCAGAACATATGACCGTAGCGCCATCATGGGCGAACCGTTCTGCAAGACCTTTGCCAATCCCGCCAGCGGCGCCGGTAACTACGACGGTTTTTCCATTCAGTTCCATTTAGCTGTCTCAAGTTGGATAAAGTTGATTTAGTAAGCTGTTGTTTTCTGGCGTTATACTAGATTTAATATTTACCATAATACCAATTATGCGAATTATTAATTGCAGGGAACTAGGCCACCTGCTGAACGCGTGATGGCCCAATTCAGCACGATCTCAATAGAACGCCTGTAACCCGGTTTGCGCACGTCCAAGGATCAACGCGTGGACATCATGTGTGCCCTCATAGGTGTTCACGGTTTCCAGATTGACCATGTGGCGGATCACGTGGAATTCAAGCGAGATACCGTTGCCGCCATGCATGTCACGCGCCATGCGCGCAATATCAAGCGCTTTGCCGCAGTTATTGCGTTTGACGATTGAGATCATCTCGGGCGCGGCCTCGGCCTGATCCAACAAGCGCCCCACACGCAGACTGGCTTGCAGACCCAATGCAATTTCGGTCTGCATATCGGCCAGTTTGCGCTGGAACAGCTGAGTTTGCGCCAGAGGTTTGTCAAACTGCTTGCGGTCCAGACCGTATTGCAACGCTGCATGCCAGCAGCTTTCTGCAGCCCCCATGACGCCCCAGCTGATGCCATAGCGCGCACGGTTCAAACAGCCAAACGGGCCTTTCAGGCCTTGAACATGCGGCAGCAAGGCACCCTCGCCCACTTCAACGCCATCCATCACAATCTCGCCGGTGACTGACGCACGCAGGCTCAGCTTGTTTTCAATCTTCGGCGCGCTGAGACCTTTGAGGCCTTTGTCCAGAACAAAGCCCCGGATTTTACCATCATGGGCATCAGATTTGGCCCAAACGACAAACACATCAGCTATCGGGGCGTTTGATATCCACATCTTGCTACCGGTCAAACGGTAGCCGCCGTCGATCTTCTCGGCCCGTGTTTTCATACCCGCCGGGTCCGACCCAGCATCCGGTTCAGTCAGGCCAAAGCAGCCAATCCATTCACCCGAGGCCAATTTCGGCAGGTATTTCCGGCGTTGATCTTCGCTGCCATAGGCGTAGATCGGATACATGACCAGAGAGCTTTGCACCGACATCATCGAACGATAGCCGGAATCCACCCGCTCAATCTCGCGCGCGACCAAACCGTACGAGACGTAGTTGCCACCCAGACCGCCATATTCTTCGGGAATGGTTGTGCCCAGCAGGCCCATTTCCCCCATTTCACGGAAAATCTCGGGGTCAGTTTCTTCGTTCTGATAGGCTTGGGTCACACGCGGTTGCAGCTTTTCCTGCGCATAAGCGCGTGCGCTGTCAGTGATCATCCGTTCGTCTTCGTGCAACTGGTCGGTCAGGCGGAACGGATCCTCCCACGAAAATTTACCCAAATCTGGGGCATCTTTTGCCCGCAAGGTCGGTTTCGTCTGAGGCGCGTTCATTTTGCTTCTCCGTTGGATCAATTTTGCCGAACCCTAGCGCGGGTCCGACGCAAACAACAACAGGAGTTTGGCACATTGCGACAATCAAAGACAAAGCGGCGTGAACGACCCCGCGCCCCCTGCCCTTGGCATTAGCCCAAGGCGTATCCGGCGCCACGCACGGTGCGCACCGGGTCTTCGCCCCCATGCTGCGTCAATGCTTTGCGTAGCCGTCCGATATGCACGTCTACGGTGCGCGTATCGACATAGATATCGCGCCCCCAGACCCGATCCAGCAATTGCTCACGGCTCCAGACGCGGCCGGGCTTTTCCATGAAAGTGCTCAGCAGGCGGAATTCGGTCGGGCCCAGTTTCAGCTGTTTGCTATCGCGGCTGACCTTATGCGTTTCCGAATCCAGGATGATATCGTCAAATTCCAACAGAATCCCGACCGTCGCCGGACGTACACGGCGCAGTTGGGTGCGCACACGGGCCATCAGCTCGACCACCGAGTATGGCTTGACCACATAGTCATCCGCACCTGTTTCCAGCCCGCGCACCTTATCCACCTCTTCCGATCGCGCCGACAGCATGATGATCGGGATCGAACGCGTATCGGGCCGCGTTTTCAAACGCCGGCAAACCTCAATCCCGCTGAGATTGGGCATCATCCAATCCAGCACGATGATATCCGGGCAATCTTCGTCGACCAGCAACAGTGCTTCATCGCCGCTGGCCGCTTTGGAAACCCGAAAGCCTTCGGCCTCAAGATTATAGGCCAGCACTTCACGCTGGGCCAATTCATCCTCGACAACCAGGACAGTCGGCTGATCTGCGGACATGGTCTGCGTCTCCTAGACGGTTTGCGACGTGTTATCGGCCTTGGGCCGCGCCTCGGCCGGGCGTTCACCCGTGACCAGATAGACCACCTGCTCGGCAATCGAGGTTACATGGTCGCCCATGCGTTCGATGTTCTTGGCAATGAAATGCAGGTGCATACAGGCCGAGATGTTGCGCGGGTCCTCGGCCATGAAGGTCAGAAACTCGCGGAACAAGCCGTTATACATCTGATCGACTTCCTCATCACGATTGATGACGTCAGTGGCAAGTTCAGCATCGCGTTGAATATAAGCATCCAGCGCATCACGCAGCATCAGTTCAACCTCGCGCGCCATGCGGCGCAATGCGGCGGCACTGCCGTTGATCTCGCCCGCATCGACCAGAACCGTGGTGCGCTTGGCGATATTCTTGGCATAATCGCCAATCCGCTCAAGGTTGCCCGACACTTTCAGAACCGAAAGCACAAGACGAAGGTCGCTGGCGGTTGGCGCGCGCAGCGCGATCAGGCGCGCTGTCTCTTCGTCGATCACCTCTTCCAGCGCATCGATGGCCTTGTCGCCATCGCGCACCTCTTCCGCCAGCTCCACGTCGCGGGATTCAAGGGACCGGGCCGCACTCATGATGGCCGCTTCAACCAGCCCGCCCATCTTCATGATATGCGCCTGGATCGCCTCAAGGTCGCGGTCGAAGGCAGATGCAATATGTTGTTCGCTCATTTCGGTCATATCTGAATACCTGTGCTCAGCCGATGCGGCCGGTGATGTAGCTTTCCGTGCGCGGGTCTACGGGGTTGGTAAAGATCGTTCCGGTTTCGCCGAATTCGACCAGATTGCCGAGATGGAAAAAGGCGGTTTTCTGGCTGACCCGTGCGGCCTGCTGCATCGAGTGGGTCACGATGACCACCGAATATTGTGCGCGCAGCTCGTCAATCAATTCCTCGACCTGGGCCGTGGCGATCGGATCCAGTGCCGAGCATGGCTCGTCCATCAGCAGAACTTCGGGTTCTGTTGCAACGGCGCGGGCAATACACAGGCGCTGTTGCTGACCGCCGGACAGGCCAGTGCCGGGCGAATCCAAGCGATCCTTGACCTCATCCCAAATTGCACCACGGCGCAGGGATTTCTCAACGATTTCATCCAGCTCGGCCTTGTTCTTGGCCAAACCATGAATGCGCGGGCCGTAAGCAACATTATCATAGATCGATTTCGGAAACGGGTTCGGTTTCTGAAACACCATGCCGACCTTTGCACGCAGCTGCACAGGGTCAACGCGCTTGTCATAGATGTCTTCGCCGTCCAGCTTAAAGCTGCCCTTCACCCGCGCGATGTCGATTGTATCGTTCATCCGGTTCAAACAGCGCAGGAACGTGGATTTACCGCAGCCCGACGGGCCGATGAAAGCCGTGACTGTCTTATCTTCGATATCGACATTCACGTCTTTGATGGCGTGGGTGTCACCGTAAAAGACCTGGCAGTCCCGGCACTCCAGCTTGATTTCATTGGTATCCACTTGTCTCTCCACTCGTGACATGTCGTTCATGGGTCTGCCCTTCTTACCAGCGGCGTTCAAAGCGGCGGCGCAGAATGATTGCGATGATGTTCATAGTCAGCAGGAAAATCAAAAGGATGATGATCCCGCCCCAGGCTTTTTCATAGAAACCCACATCAGCTCGTGCAGCCCAAGTGTAGATTTGGGCGGGCATGGCCGAGTTCGGCTCGGTAAACCCTGCGATGAAACCATCGGGGTAACCACGGGCGACAAAGCCCACCATGCCGATCAGCAGCAGAGGGGCGGTTTCACCCAACGCCTGCGCCAGACCGATGATGGTTCCGGTCAGGATGCCAGGCGCGGCCAGCGGCAGCACGTGATGGAACACCGCCTGCATTTTCGAGGCCCCTACCCCAAGCGCCGCATCGCGGATCGACGGCGGAACCGCCTTCAGCGATGCACGGGTCGAGATAATGATTGTCGGCAAGGTCATCAGCGTCAGCACCAGCCCACCAACCAGCGGCGCCGATTGCGGCAGGTGCATGAACTGGATGAAGACGGCCAAACCAAGGATACCAAACACGATCGAAGGAACCGCGGCCAGGTTCGAGATATTCACCTCGATCAAGTCCGTAAACCTGTTCTGCGGTGCGAACTCTTCCAGATAGATCGACGCGGCCACACCGATGGGCAGCGACAGGCCCAGCACAACCAACATCATAAAGAATGAGCCCACGACCGAGGCGCCGATTCCAGCACCGCCGGGATTATCCACGCCCGAGTCTGCCCCGGTGATGAAGGGCCAGTTGAAGACCTGTTTGATGATGCCAGCCTCTTGCAGCGCATCCACCAGATCCAGGTCGCTTTTCTGCAGGAAGCGACTGTCCTGAATTGTGTCTCGCGAAACACGGCCTTTGTAGTAGCCATCGACACGGCTGGAGGCGGCCAGATCAAACTCGACAGGTTCACCCAATTTGTCCGGGTTGGCAGCATAGAAGGTTCGGATGGTTCCGCCGACCTTGCCAAGCAGACGCTCAATCGCGGCTTCGTCGAAATCAACCTCAAGACCGCTTTCATCAAGCTCTTTGTTGAGGGCCGCGATGAACAGGTCAGAATAGGCTTTGGTCTTGAACAGCGTACCTTCTGCCTCTTCCTGCTCTTGCTGAGTCAGGGTGAAGTCAACGCTGACAACGGTCCGAGTGAAGGCCGGAATACCCTCGGACAGGATCGAGGCGAACAGGACGATCAAGAAAAACAGACCGGTCGCAATTGCGACGATGCCATAGGCGCGAAACCGTTTTTCTGCCTTGGCGCGTTTGCGGGTCCGCGCATCATACGCAGTCAGGGAAACAGCGTGGCGCCCCGTTTCAGGGGTTTGCATGCTTGCGTCGGTCATTCGTACTGCTCCCGGTACTTGCGCACGATGTAAAGGGCAAAGACGTTCAGCCCAAGCGTGACGATGAACAGCGTCATGCCTAGGGCAAAGGCCACCAGTGCTTCGGGTGAGGCGAAGTCTGCGTCACCTGTCAGCTGGCTGACGATCTTTGCGGTCACGGTTGTCATGGCCTCGAAGGGGTTCAGGCTGAGCCTTGCGGCGGCCCCTGCCCCCAGAACCACGATCATGGTCTCTCCAATGGCACGCGAGGCGGCCAGCAGGATCGCACCAACGATGCCGGGCAAGGCAGCGGGCAAAACCACCTGACGGATGGTTTCAGACTGCGTTGCACCCAACCCGTAGGAGCCATCGCGCATCGCCTGCGGCACGGCGTTGATGATGTCATCGGACAGAGACGATACAAACGGGATCAGCATGATGCCCATGACCAGACCGGCTGTCATCACCGCGGTGCCTGCTTTCATCCAACCCAGCCCGTTGTCCCCGAACACATCCAGCAAAAGCGGACCGACTGTCAGCAAAGCGAATAGACCATAAACGATGGTGGGAATACCGGCGAGCACTTCCAGCAGCGGCTTGGCGAAAGCGCGCACCGCAGGCGAGGCATACTCGCTGAGGTAAATTGCGGCAAACAGACCGATTGGCACGGCAACCAGCAGCGCGACGATGGAAATATAGAGCGTGCCCCACAACAATGGGATGATGCCCAGATCAGAGGCCCCGCCGCGACCCGAAAAGCTGGGCGACCAAGTCAGGCCAAAAAAGAAATCAGACGCCGGGTACAACCGGAAGAATTCCCAGGTGTTGAACACCAGCGAAAGAACAATGCCGATGGTGGTCAGAATGGCAATCGATGCGGCGCCCAGCAGCAGGACCCGGATGCCTTGTTCTACAACGTTGCGGGCGCGGTAGTCAGCGTTGGTTTGCGCCCAGCTGACGGCAGCCCCGATCAAGGCCACAACAATCACCGCGATGGCCATGATCCGATAACCGGTCGCATTCATGATACGATAGCTTTGTGCACCGCGCAGAACGGTTTGGGTGATGTTCGACGTTACCACCTGACCGGCATCCTTCAGACGCTGCGTCATATCCGTGAAATCCGCGCGCGCATTGCGAGCGGTATCTTCTGTGATCGCCCCTTGCGCAACTGCATTGTCCAGACCGGTCGCTGTCCGGCGCACCTCGGCCAGAACCAGACCGCGTGACGATCCTTCCTTGATCGCACTGTCGGGAATCATGCCTGAAACCTGAGAATTCACATAGAGCGGCTGTACCAGCAGCCATATCAGAAGAAGTCCAAACGCAGGAACAACCACCTTAAGCGCGACGTTCGCGCCGTAGAACGCGGGAAGGGAGTGCAGGTTTCGGATATCACCGCCGGCGCTTTGCATAGCCCGAGATCGGCCGAGCACAAATCCGACCACAGCGACCGCAGCAACGATCAAGAAAAGCCAAAGTATCGGCATAACACCCCCACTGGTCCGATTGGGAATTCAATAAAGAAGCAAAGGGGCGGCGACTACGGCCGCCCCCGGCAATTAGACCAATGTCAGGCTTAGCTGCCCGAACCCATGGTGACTTCGTTGGCAATCGCGTCCTGAGTTTTTGCCAGCTCAGGGTCAGCAACCAGGCCGTAGTTGGCCAGCGGGCTGGTGGGGCCGGCGATTTCGTCAGCAACGAAGAACTGAGCGTACTCTTTCAGGCCAGGGATCACGCCGATATGGGCTTTCTTCACGTAGAAGAACAGCGGGCGCGATACAGGGTATTCACCGGTCGAGATGGTTTCGGTCGACGGCGCGATACCCGACATGGTCGCAACTTTTAGTTTGTCGGTGTTGTTCTCGTAGAATGCCAGACCGAAGATGCCGATACCGTTCGGGTTGGTGTCGATACGGGCCAGGGTTTCGGTGTAGTCACCGTCGATGTCGACCGACTTGCCATCAGTGCGCACGTCCAGGCATGCATCTTCTGCGTCATCTTCGCTCATGCCGCCAGCGATCATCGCTTCCATGGCGCCAGTTTTTTCACAGCCGATCAGCAGAACTTTTTCTTCGAACACTTCACGTGTGCCGTGCTTGGTGCCGGGGATGAAGCCTGCGATTTCAACATCAGGCAGATCGCCGTTGAACTCGGCCCAGGTGTTGTACGGGTTGTCAACGATCGCGCCGTCTTTCAGAACCTTCGCACCCAGTGCGTTGAAGATGTCTGCGGGCTCAAATGCGGTGAAAGCGGGGCCAGACTGCTGGCTTGCAAACACAATGCCGTCATAACCGATGCGGACTTCCATGATGTCGGTCACGCCGTTTTCGGCACAGGCTTTGATCTCTTTTTCGCGGATCGCGCGCGACGCGTTTGCGACGTCGATGGTGTTTTCGCCAACGCCTTCACAGAAGCGCTTGAGGCCAGCCGAAGAGCCGCCCGATTCAACAACAGGTGTTGGGAAGTCGGTGTTTTCACCAAACAGTTCAGCAACGATCGACGCGTAAGGCAGAACGGTCGAAGAACCGGCAACCTGAACGTTGTCACGAGCAGCAGCAGCAGTGGCCGAAACAGCAGCGATCGCCAGCGCAGAAGCTGACAGTTTTACAAAGGACATTACAGTCTCCCTGAAAAAGGAATGTTTGATCACCCCCATGATGATCTCGGCTGAACCCCTAGGGGTCCCGCGTAAGGCTTTTGTGACATGTTTGTAACGCTTTTATGACAGCTGAAGTTTTATTTGAAATCCGCCTCGCACAAAGGCGCAAACTACACCCTGAGTTGAACCCATCGCCCGCCGCAAACCCGGTGCGCGTTATCGCGGTAGAATAACCGTGAAGACCGATCCTTTGCCGAGATCGCTTTCAACTCGAAGGCGCCCCCGATGACGGTTGACGATGTGTTTCACAATCGCCAGCCCCAAGCCTGTGCCGCCCAATTGCCGCGAGCGATGGCTGTCCGCGCGATAGAATCGCTCTGTCAGTCGCGGCAAATGAACCGAATCGATCCCCGGCCCTTTGTCGACGATCTGAACCCGCACAGCTGGACCACGCACTGCCGTGTCCCGCTCGGACGGTGCGATACGAACCTCAACACTGCCGCCGCTGCCGCCGTATTTGATCGCGTTTTCAACCAGATTGGTGAAAACCTGCCGCAGTTGATCGCTGTCTCCAGTGATCGAGACCGGATCACCAGGCGTGGTCAATGACAGAACAACATCTGCATCTTCAGCCAAGGGTTTCAGAGAATTCAGCGTCGATTCCAGCAAGCCATTCAGCTCCAGCTGCTCTTTCGGGCGCACCCGTTCTTCGCTTTCAACACGGTTGAGCGACAACAGATCACCAACCAGACGGTTCATCCGGTTCGCCTCGTCCGTCATGATCTGCAAAAACCGATCCCGGGCCGCCGCGTCCTCGCGCGCTGGGCCGCGCAGGGTTTCGATAAAGCCCATCAAAGCGGTCAATGGCGTGCGCAATTCATGGCTGACATTAGCAACGAAATCACGCCGCATCTGACTGGCTTGCTCTAAATGGGTTATATCCTGAAATACGGCCAGAACCGCCCCCCCGGAGACCGCGCCGATCCCGTTCATATAGCGGCACTGCATCTCGAATGTTGTATCCTGCGCACCATCGTTTGACAGATGCCGGGTCTTGCGCGGGCCTTTGCTGCGCAGGCTTTGTTCCATTGCGTCTATCACCTGCGGCTGACGCAGGATCGTTGCAAAATGTCGGCCCAACATGTTCTGGCCCAAAAGCGTGCGCGCATCGGTATTGGCTGCAATGATACGTTCAGTCTGATCAACCATCAGCGCGGGCATCGGAATGGCCGACACAATTTCCGCAAGTAAATCCTCTGACATCGCCTGTAACCTTGTTCGCTTCGGCCGGTTAGGACACGGGCGTTAGAGTTTCACGAAACCTGCGCATGTTTTCCTGATAATATTGTGCACTGAATGTGATCCGCTGCGCGGCAGAGCTGTCCAGTTGGCGCACGACCTTGCCGGGTGATCCCATCACCAGAGAGTTGTCTGGTATCTCTTTGTTTTCAGTGATCAAAGCCCCTGCCCCGATCAAGCAGTTCTTGCCGATCTTTGCCCCGTTCAGAACAATCGCGCCCATGCCGATCAGGGTGTTTTCGCCAATGGTGCACCCGTGCAGCATGACTTTATGGCCAATGGTGCAATTCGCCCCGATGGTCAGCGGGAAGCCCGCATCGATATGCATCACACAGTTTTCCTGCACATTGCTGCCAGCGCCCACGCGAATTTCTTCGTGATCCGCGCGGATGGTGCAGCCGAACCAAACCGATGCGCCCTGCTCTAGCACCACTTTGCCGATCAGATTGGCGTCCGCTGCAACCCAAGTGTCTTCGTGTATTTCGGGGGCGTCTTTGCCCAAAGCATAGATTGGCATCACAGGGCCTCGAACTCATTTTGTAGTTTACGTACGTGGTCTTGCAGCCTGGGTTGCTGAATACGGCGCATGCGTTCGGCGCTAACGATGGTTTTCAACTTTTCTTCGGTCGCATCCAGATCGTCATTGACCAGAACGTAGTCGTAATAGCCCCAATGGCTGATCTCATCCCAGCTTTTGAGCATACGTTTGGCGATCACATCGTCGCTGTCTTGGCCGCGGGTTTCCAGGCGGCGGCGCAGTTCCTGGATCGAGGGCGGAAGGATGAAGATCGACAAGGCGTGTTTGCCAAGGTCGGAATTGCGGATCTGAACCTCACCCTGCCAGTCGACGTCAAACAGAACATCTCGACCTGCGTTGATCGACTCGCGCACCGGTCCGGCCGGAGAGCCGTAGAAATTCCCAAAGACGTGGGCGTGTTCCAGCATCTGGCCATCGGCGACCTGCTGTTTGAACGCATCCTCGGTTTGGAAATAGTACTCACGCCCATCCTGCTCGCCGGGACGCGGTGCGCGGGTGGTGGCCGAGATTGAAAACTCCAGCCCCTCATCCCAGGCCATCAAACGCCGCGCCAAGGTGGATTTGCCCGCGCCAGACGGCGAAGACAGGATGATAAGAAGGCCTCGACGATCTGCCATTTCAATATGTTCCGTCATTATTCAACATTCTGTACCTGCTCGCGCATCTGGTCGATCACAGCCTTTAGTTCCAATCCGACCGAGGTCAGATCGGTGCTTTGCGCCTTGGAACACAAGGTGTTTGCCTCACGGTTGAATTCCTGCATCAGGAAATCGAGTTTACGACCCACCGCCCCGTCCTGAGCCAGTAGATCACGCGCGGCGTTCACATGGGCGGTCAGGCGGTCAATCTCTTCGGTCACGTCTGCCTTGACCGCGATCAGTGCCAGTTCCTGCGCCACCCGTTCCGAATCGACGCCTTGAGCATTCTCCATCACCCGAGCCAGATTCTCGCGCAGGGCTTCGGCCATTTTATCCTTGCGCTGTTCGGCCAAATCAGCCGCTTGCGCGGTCAGCGCGGCAACCTGATCCAGCTGCGTCGTCAATACCTCGGCCAAGGCTTCACCCTCGGTTTGCCGCATCTGCAGGAACGCGTCCAACAATGCGGGAAACGCCTTTATCAGATGCGCGACCAGAGAGGTTGGATCATCGCTATCAGATCCCGCATCCATCATGCCTTTCAGGGCTAGCAAATCCGTCGCTTTGGACGGGGTTAGCGCAATACCTTTGGCCTCAGCCATGTCCTGGGTCTGCTGCAACGCCTCCAGCGCGGCGGACATCGCGGCTGTATTCAGCGCAAGCTCAGTAAGCGTTTCGTCTCGACTAATGCGCATGGAAAGCGTTACGTTGCCACGGCTCAAAGACTTGGACAGGGTTGCGCGCAACCCGGCCTCAAGCCCGGTCAGCCAATCCGGGACGCGAATGCGCATGTCCAGCCCTTTGCCGTTGACGCTGCGCAGCTCCCACGTCCAGCTATGCGGGCCAAACTCGCCTGTCCCCGAGGCGAACCCGGTCATGGATTTGATCATGACAGACCTTTCTATGGCTTTCCGCATTTTCAACTCTTGCCGCACCTAATGCCATTGGCCTTGCAAGGGCAAGAGTTTGCTCAAGCGGCAATTCATCCGCAGAAGTTAACCATTCGTTAAAGAATTCCTCCAAAATTGTATTAACCCGTGTCAATTTGGCCAAAGCAAAGGCTGTCGGGCCGCAGATGCCCCGGATGCGTTGCATTTTATGAAAATAGCGGCTGAATGGCGTTAGGGTGATGGAAATGAAAACCTTTTTCGGGACTGATTCCGGGTCAGAATTTGGAAAGATCGTCGCAATGGATCGCTTTGACAGTGGACGTTCTCTTTCGCCGATCCGTCAGGCCGAGGCGTATTGGACCGCGCTGTTGTCCGGCGACGGGGTGCCCAAGCGGTCGCAAATCGATCCGCGCGGGTTGGAAAATGTGCTGGAATACACATTCATTCTGGAACGCATCGCGCCTGGATTGGCCCGTTTTCGCTTGGCGGGAAGCCATCTGAGTAAGCTTGCCGGTATGGAAGTGCGTGGCATGCCGCTGACTGCGTTCTTCGAGGCCGAAGCACGACCCAAAGTCAAAGAGACACTGGAACAGGTGTTCAGCGCGCCCGCCACGGCCGAGCTTGGCCTGACCTCCAGCGGCGCATTTGGCCGCGCCCGCATGCAAGCCCGGATGATCCTGCTGCCCTTGCGCAGCGATCTGGGTGATGTCAGCCGTGTGCTGGGCGTGATGCTTAGCGATGGTGCCATCGGGTCGACCCCGCGCCGCTTTGAGATCTCAGACCAGCGGATCAAGCAGGTTTCCGATCTACACAGCCCGGTCGAACCTCAGCGTGATGCCGCAGGCTTTGCCGAAGATCAGACCGAGTTTAGCCGAAGAAGCCATCTACGACTGGTCGTCTCGCGCGACGACTAGCCGCCACAAAACGGCGAGCCCTTGGCCCGCCGTTTCGATGCTTGGATTACTCTATTCAGCTGGCCGCGCGCTTGGAACCGTTCCGGCGCAGATTGGTCAGCTCTTCGGCGACCAGGAACGCCAGTTCCAGCGACTGTGACGCGTTCAGGCGCGGGTCGCACGCGGTGTGATAGCGGTCGGACAGATCTTCTTCGGTCACGGCACGCACGCCGCCGGTGCATTCGGTCACATCCAGACCGGTCATCTCGAAATGCACGCCACCGGGGATGGTGCCTTCGGCTTGATGCACGCCAAAGAAGTCACGCACCTCGCGCAGGACCGAGTCGAACGGACGTGTCTTATACCCCGTGGCCGACTTGATGGTGTTGCCATGCATCGGATCGCAGACCCAGGTCACCTTGGCGCCTTCTTCCTTCACGGCCTTGACCAGACGCGGCAGATGCTCACCGGCTTTGCCAGCCCCGAAACGCGCGATCAGGGTCAGGCGACCCTCTTCGTTGTCCGGGTTCAGCTTTGACATCAGAACCTTCAGGTCTTCAGCGGTCGTGGTCGGTCCGCATTTCAGACCAATCGGGTTCTGAACGCCACGACAGAATTCAACATGCGCTCCGTCAGGCTGACGGGTGCGGTCACCGATCCAGATCATATGACCCGAGCCAGCCAACCAGTTGCCTGAGGTTGAATCTAGACGGGTCAGCGCCTCTTCATATTCCAGCAAAAGCCCTTCGTGGCTGGTGTAGAATTCCACGGTTGAGAACTCATGCGTTGTATCCGCCGTGATCCCGGCAGCACCCATAAAGTCGATGCTGTCCTGAATGCGATCTGCAATCTCGGAATATTTCTGCACGTCCTGATCGTCAGCGAAGCCCAGCGTCCAGGCATGAACGCGGCTCATATCCGCGAAACCACCGGTCGAGAACGCACGCAACAGGTTTAGTGTGGCAGCCGCCTGAGTGTAGGCCTGCAGCATCTTGGATGGATTCGGAATTCGCGCCTCGGGCGTGAAGGCCAACTCGTTGATGATGTCACCACGATAGCTGGGCAGTTCCACGCCATCCACAACTTCGGTCGGCGCGCTGCGCGGCTTGGCAAACTGGCCGGCCATGCGGCCAACTTTGACCACCGGCACCTTGGCGCCATAAGTCAGAACCATCGCCATTTGCAGCATCACCTTGAACGTGTCACGGATCGCATCCGCGCTGAATTGTTCAAAGCTTTCAGCACAATCCCCGCCCTGCAACAGGAAGGCCTCGCCGCGACCGGCGGCACCCAGATGTTGCTTGAGACGCCGCGCCTCACCGGCAAAGACCAGCGGGGGATACTGCGAAAGCTGCGCCTCGACTTTGGCCAGGGCGGCCGCGTCGGTATAGTCTGGCATCTGAACCCGGGGCTTGTTGCGCCAGTTCGATTTCTGCCATTCGGTCATAGCCTTGATCTCCGCTGATAGTATTCAGGTGGTCTCTATACAAAATGCAATGAAGAGTGACCATATCCCATTTGCGCCTCTTGACGCCGGAAACAAGCTTTGAGCATGGTGTCTGGCAAAATACGCGCGACGAGGTGCAGCCGTCGTGGATTCGGGGAACAACAGCCATGCAAGAGCAACGCCAAGTTGTCACAGTGGACGGCGACACAGATAAGCCGGTCAACTTTGTATTCATCTTGTTAGACAAATTCTCGCTACTGTCTTTTGCATCCGCGCTAGACAGTCTGCGCATTGCCAACCGTATGGCAGGCAAAGAGATTTACACCTGGTCGCTGGTCGGCGAAGGCGGCGAGGTGGTGTCGTGTTCGGCCGGAACCACCTTCAAGCTTGATGCGGATCTTGGCGATTTGCGCCGTGACGATGTGATCATGGTGTGTGGTGGCGTCGATGTTCAGAGCTCGACCACCAAAAAGGTTCTAAGCTGGCTGCGCCGCGAGGCGCGCAAGGGCCTGAAGATCGGTGGTCTGTGCACCGCAGCCTATACGCTGGCCAAAGCAGGCTTGCTGGATGACAAACGCGCGACCATTCACTGGGAGAATGCCGACAGTTTCGCAGAGGAGTTCGACACCGTTGAACTGACCAAATCGGTCTTTTTGATCGATGGCAATCGCATGACAACTGCTGGGGGCACATCTTCAATCGATTTGATGCTGAAGCTGATCGCAGATGATTTCGGCGAAGAACTGGCCAACGCGGTCGCCGATCAGATGATCTATTCCTCGATTCGCACGGATCAGGACACACAGCGCCTTTCGACGCCGACCCGTATCGGCGTTCGTCACCCCAAGTTGAGCCAGGTCATCCTGATGATGGAAAAAAATACGGAAGAACCGATCTCACCCTCGATCTTGGCCAAAGACGTGGGCATGTCGACGCGGCAACTTGAACGTCTGTTCCGCCGCTACCTGAGCCGCTCACCCAAACGGTACTACATGGAACTGCGCCTGCACAAAGCGCGCAACTTGCTGATGCAGACGGATATGAGCGTGATCAACGTGGCGCTGGCCTGTGGCTTTGCTTCGCCCAGCCATTTCTCAAAATGCTACCGGGCGCATTACAACACGACGCCCTATCGGGAACGAGGATCGCAAAGCGGGCGCCTGTCGATCTGACATCTCAGCCAGGTGTCATACGATAGACCGCACTCTGACCCACGGAAATGAACCAGATCGATCCATCTGGGGCTTGAACGATATCGCGGACACGTTCTGTTTCCGGTCCCTTAATCTGCTCGACCTCGCGCAAAGGCGATCCGGACAGTCGCGCGATGTAGTCAAACTTGAGCGAACCGACGAAGATGTCGCCGCGCCATCTTGGAAACAAATCACCGGAGTAAACCAGCAAGCCTGAGGGCGCGATGGAGGGGTCCCAATAGAAAGCAGGCTGTTCAAGGCCGGGCTTTGACGTACCCTCGCCTATTTTCTCACCTGAGTAATGCGTGCCATAGGAAATAATCGGCCAGCCATAGTTTTTGCCCGGCTGCGCCAGATTCACTTCATCCCCACCGCGCGCACCATGTTCTGAAACCCAGAGCGCGCCACTGGCATCCAAACCAGCCCCTTGCGGGTTTCTGTGGCCAAAAGACCAGATTTCGGGCCGAAAACCGGGCTGCCCGACAAAGGGGTTATCGGCCGGAACCGTCCCATCACGGTTGATACGGATGACCGAACCCATCTGATTTTTTGTATTCTGTGCTGAAGGCCGATCCCCCCGGTCGCCAATGGTTAGGAACAGCGTTCCATCCTGCGCCTCGACCACGCGTGATCCGAAGTGGCGACCGCCCGAGCCGCCTGGCTCGGCCTCGAACAAGACACGCAGGTTGGTCAGGCGTTTTCCGTTTTCTGACAACCGCGCCACCGCCAAAGCCGTGCCTGCGCCGCCCGACTGAGGTTTGGAAAACGTCAAAAAGACCTCGCGGCTCTGACTGAAGTCACGAGGGATTGTTATGTCCAGCAACCCGCCCTGCCCGGCAGCGGCCACTTTCGGAGCGCCTGATACGCGGTTGGTTTCGCCATCCGATACATAGATCAGTTCTCCGTCCCGCTCGGTCACCAGAAAGCTGCCATCTGGCAGGAGACCCAGGGCCCAGGGTGTATCCAATCCGCCCAGCATCTGTGTGGCCTGAACCGCGCCCTCTTTGGTTTGCAGCACTCCGGCAAAGGCTACGCCGCCCGCACAAATTGATAGAATGAGAGCAAATAGTCGGAACATCGCTGTCCTCCGCAGGTTCAGGTTGCGCGACCATTAGAGGCCGGTACCTTCCATTAGATAAGGGCGTTTCCAAAAAATGTAGCCTCAGAATAGCGCTGTATAGGTTATCGAAGTCCAGTGCAAAACACCCTAAGCGCCTTTCTAAACCTGACGTTTTGGCAATGCAAAAAATCCTGCACCGGCAATCACGCCAATACCGAGGAGCCCTATGATGTCTGGCAGCTCATTAAAAAACATACCGCTCCAAATCAGGCTGAACACCAGGTAGCTGTAGTCAAAGGCTGCAATCGTTGCCGGTGGTCCGTTTTGATAAGCGAAGGCAGCACCCACGCTGCCGATGAGCACCAGAACCGCCAGCGCAACAACCGTCGCAAGCAATTGTAGGTCAAGCGTCTGCCACGTTCCCAAAATGAATGAACCCTGTCGACCGGCGAACATCCAAAGGAATGCGCCGCAGCCGATAAACGAAGCGTTCAGTATCAGCGCTAGGACGAGCGGGTCATCCTCTCTGCATTTGGCTGAGGTTATCACCATCGCGCAGCCATACAGGAAAGCGGCGATGATCGGCAGCCAGGTTGCCAGCGCAATGTCAGCAGTGTCCGGTCGGATGACCAGCAATACGCCGAAAAACCCTCCGACGATTGCCAAGGCCACTCGGATAGAAGGCTTTCGACGGGCTATCAAAGCGGCAAGCGCAACAATGAATATCGGTCCCGTGTAATAGGCTGCTGCTGCAAGTGACAGCGACATTGACGACAATGCTGAGTAGTAGCTGAGCCACATGCAGACCAGCAGCGCGCTTCGAAGAAATATCCAACCGATATTCGACCAAACGATCTTACCGCGCCGCTGCAGCAGCCACCAAAGTAGGGGAAGCACAATGGCGGACCGCAGAATGAACATCTGCCAGAGGGGTAAGGCAAGCCCCGTTGCTTTGACTATCGCATCACCCAGCGACAGTGCGGCGACCGATATGACTATGGTTGCGACGGCGGTACCTGTCCGAAATGGTTTTGCGGTTGTTTTCATGGCAACGGGTCATCATGTCAGTTCATCTGCGCCTAAAAAATCATGTATTACCTCATATATTAAATGATATTCCGTCTTATATGCATGAGATTTTGGAATGGAAATTGACAAGAAATCCCTGCCTCCGTTGTCTCGGTTGAGACCGTTTGAAGCTGCCGCAAGGCACGAAAGCTTCTCACTGGCCGCGGACGAACTTGGGATGACACAGACAGCGATCAGCAAGCAGATCGCAGCCCTGGAGCGTGAGTTGGAAACGCCTCTGTTCGAGCGGCGCAACCGTGCGGTTTTCCTGACTGACGCCGGACGGCGATTTGGTCGCGTGGTAGAAGCTGCGCTATCGGACATCGCTGCCGAAGTCGCCACCTTGAAGGGTGAAAGACGGACAAATGAGCTTGTGCTTCATTGCCAGCTTTGCGAGGCCTTCTACTGGCTTATGCCACGGCTTGCGGGTTTTCATGAACGCCATCCAAGCGTCGAGCTACGTGTTGTGAGCAGTCTCAACCCACTGACAGAAACGTCCGAACGCTACGATGTCGCCATGCAGACCTCCGGTCGCGCGACGGGTTCGGCACGCCTTGCATTCACCGCATCAGACAACATCTTTCCCGTTTGCTCTCCGTCGTTTCTGCCAAAGAACGCTCTGCCATTGGCTCCTGAGATGCTTCTGGCATACCCGCTATTGGCCCATTCAGTTACGCCGCAGGATTGGACCGACTGGCGTGGTTGGTTTTCTGGAATCGGTGCTGAATTGACCGATCGACCGCGTTTGGTTTCATTCGACAGCTATCCGCTTGCGCTGCAGGCTGCGGTGTCTGGTCAGGGCATCGCTCTTGGTTGGCAAAGGACGACTCAAGGCATGATCGAAGAAGGCAAGTTGATCCGACCGTGCAACGCGCAAATGGAACGACCGACCGAACTCTCGGTGTTCCGCGGTAATACACGTAACCGACATCCCAAGACTGATCAGCTTTTGGAATGGCTGCAGCAAGAACTGAATTCTTAGCCGACGTTCGCACCAAGTTTATCACCCTGGAATTTGGGCTGTGCGTAGTCACCAGAGTTTCTTCAATGAGCATGCGTTTCTAGGGACTTTTCTTTTGCGAACAGCTTGCCTAGGGTCGTGCCCAGTTGGAATACCAAATCAGGGAGTAACTTCATGAAAAAGCTGCTTACAGCAACTGCAGCAACCGCTTTGCTGGCGGGCACGGCCATGGCCGAGGATGTCAAACTGGGCATTCTGTTCGGCTTCACCGGCCCAATTGAATCGCTGGCCCCGGCCATGGGCTCGGGTGCCGAAATGGCAATTGCCGAAGTCACAGAGTCGGGCAAGCTGCTGGACGGCGCGACGGTTGTTGGCACCCGTGCCGATACCGGCTGTATCGACAACGGTCTGGCCACTTCGAACGGCGAGCGTTTCATCGCGGATGGCGTCAGTGGCATCATCGGCGGTGACTGCTCGGGCGTAACCGGCGCGATCCTGCAGAACGTCGCGATTCCGAACGGCATGGTGATGATCTCGCCATCGGCCACTTCGCCTGGTCTGTCGACCATGGAAGACAACGGGTTGTTCTTCCGCACCGCACCGTCGGATGCGCGTGAAGGTCAGGTGATGGCTGACATCCTGAACGATCGCGGCATCAGCTCGATTGCTCTGACCTACACTAACAACGACTACGGCAAGGGTCTGGCGGACGCGATCCAGTCCTCGTTCGAGGCTTCGGGTGGCGAAGTGACCATCGTCGCAGCACACGAAGACGGCAAGGCCGACTACTCGGCTGAAGTTGGCGCGCTGGCCTCGGCCGGTGGCGATATTCTGGTCGTTGCAGGCTATCTGGATCAAGGTGGTCTGGGCATCATCCAGTCGGCTCTGGACAGCGGCGCGTTTGACACGTTCGGTCTGCCTGGCGGCATGATCGGTGACTCGCTGCCTGCGAATGTCGGTCCGGACCTGAACGGCTCGTTCGGTCAGATCGCTGGTTCGGGTGGTGAAGGCGCCGAGAAGTATTTTGCCATGGCCGAAGCTGCAGGCTTTGATGGCTCGTCGCCCTACTCTCCGGAAAGCTACGACGCCGCTGCTCTGTTCATGCTGGCCATGCAGGCTGCAGGCTCGACCAGCCCGGCGGACTATGGTTCCAAAATCATGGACGTTGCCAACGCTCCGGGTGAGAAAATCTATCCCGGTGAGCTGGCGAAAGGCCTGGAGCTGCTGGCTGCTGGTCAGGAGATCGACTATGTCGGCGCATCGGGTGTTGAGCTGATCGGCCCCGGTGAAAGCGCGGGTTCGTATCGCGAGATCGAAGTGACCGACGGCGAGAATAAAACCGTCAACTTCCGTTGATCCGAGAACAATAGTCATAAAATCAAGCAGCCCGGGCCTTGTGTCCGGGCTGTTTCAATGAAAAAAGGCCGCACCCCGAAAAACGGGGGCGTGACAAGAATGCCAGGACCGGCAGCTGGGGGAAAAGATGATCGTCGTCGATGACGTGCACAAGCATTTCGGCGGGTTTCACGCGGTGGATGGGGCATCGCTGGAAATCCAAAAGGGTTCGATCACCGGCCTGATCGGGCCGAATGGGGCCGGAAAAACGACGCTGTTCAATGTAATTGCCGGGGTTTTGGCCCCAACCTCTGGCCGTGTGTTCATGGATGGTGAGGATATCACCGGTCTGCCGCCGCATGATCTGTTCCACAAGGGGCTGCTGCGCACGTTCCAGATTGCGCATGAATTCTCGTCGATGACCTGCCGCGAGAACCTGATGATGGTGCCAGGCGCCCAGGCGGGGGAATCGCTGTGGAACACTTGGTTCGGGCGCAAGCGGATCGCGGATGAAGAACGGGCGTTGAAGGCCAAGGCCGACGAAGTTCTGGAGTTCCTGACCATCGAACATCTGGCCGATCACAAGGCCGGTCAGGTCTCGGGCGGGCAGAAAAAGCTGCTGGAGCTTGGCCGCACCATGATGGTGGACGCCAAGATCGTATTTCTGGACGAGGTCGGCGCGGGTGTGAACCGCACCCTATTGATGACAATCGCCGATACGATCCTGCGCCTGAACAAAGAACGCGGCTATACCTTTGTGGTCATTGAACATGACATGGATTTCATCGGCAAGATCTGCGACCCGGTTATCTGTATGGCCGAGGGTAAGGTTCTGGCCCAAGGCACTCTGGATGAGATCAAGGCCAATGAGCAGGTGATCGAAGCTTATCTGGGCACCGGCCTGAAGAACAAAGACAAGCTGGAGGCCCACACATGACCGCTGGCATGAGCGACAACCCCTACAAGGATGACAAGGGCAACAAAGACGCCTCGATCACCAATACTCACGGGGTCGGCACCCTGACGCCTGCGCGCACCAAAAGCGGCGAAACGCATAAGGTCGAGGGCGGCCCCTTTCTGATCGGCGACACTATGACCGGCGGCTATGGTAAGGGCCCGGACATTCTGCACGACTGCACCATCTCCGTCGACAAGGGGGAGATTGCAGTCATCGTTGGTCCCAACGGCGCGGGCAAGTCGACGGCCATGAAAGCGGTGTTCGGCATGTTGGACGTTCGGTCCGGTTCTGTGCGTTTGGATGGTGAGGACATCACCAACCTCACCCCGCAGGATCGCGTCATTCGCGGCATGGGATTTGTCCCCCAGACCTCGAACATCTTCACATCGATGACGGTGGAAGAAAACCTCGAGATGGGGGCATTTATTCGCCGCGACGACATCAGCCAGACCATGGAGCAGGTCTATGACCTCTTCCCTATTTTGCGCGACAAACGCAACCAAGCCGCCGGGGAGCTGTCGGGCGGTCAACGCCAACAGGTCGCTGTTGGACGCGCTTTGATGACCCAGCCCAAGGTGCTGATGCTGGACGAACCCACCGCCGGTGTTTCACCCATCGTGATGGATGAGCTGTTCGACCGGATTATCGAAGTCTCACGCACAGGGTTGCCGATCCTGATGGTTGAACAGAACGCTCGTCAGGCGTTGGAGATTGCCGACAAAGGCTATGTTCTGGTGCAGGGACGGAATGCGTATACCGGGACGGGCAAAGAACTGTTGGCTGATCCCGAGGTGCGAAAGAGCTTCTTGGGGGGATAGCAATGAAAGTTCTAGCACTCTCAGTATTTTTGCCTTTAGTCGCGAATGCGGCAACCTCTCAAGAGATCACAAAGTGTAAATTGGAATACACTTGTGCCAACATCGCCGCCTGCCAATCGACAAAGACAGGTCTCGGTGTCGCTTTCGAGTTTGAGATTTTGCCCGACAATCAGCTTCGCCTTGATCTCGGAAATGGCGAATTGCCATTGCTGCAGGTTGAACAAGTGAGCGAAGACTTGATGACCGCTCATGGATGGGATTCCACACGCTCAGCCTCTTACACCTTCAGCTTGTTTGCCGACGGGATTGTCGCTTATACGACCCACGTGTTTGTGGGTAAAGGCATAAGCTTGACCGGCCTTGGCCGCTGCGAAACCAACAATCAATAGAACTGCTCGCAAGGTACTCTGATTTCCCCCTTATTTCGAGGCGTATGGAGTCGGTTAGTTTCAATATCAGCTTCTCCCAACCCACCATCCCAACAATTCCACGCGTCGGCTGTAATCCGGTCACATTCTACGATTAGCGCGGGCTCTGTGAAGGAAACAATTTCCCGGATAAGCCGATCCAGCTCCGTGAAATCAGCGAGCCTTCTGGATAAAAACTCTATTCAGGACCCTAAAATGAAAAAATGGATATGGGTGGCGGTAACCACCCTGTGCGCGACGACCGCAATGGCCGAGGAACGTCACTTTGTCTGTGTCTCGGACCGCGACGGCAGCGAAGTCCGTCTGGACCGCTCGGCTGAGGGTGACAAAGGCAGTATCGCAACCGACAAGGTTGCGGGGGATGCGATCGTCCTCAAAGGCATTGGCAACATGACCTTTGTTCACATCGAAGGCGCGGATGTGATGACCTTTGTCGTGCATATGGACGATATGAGCTATGATCTGTCGGTAAAAGGACCACATGCGGGAACCGATCACGGGTCGTGCACAGAAACTGGTGCTTAACCCGAATACTCATAAATATCAGAACGATACAAGTCAGTCCTGACCCCCGCGAGAATTAACATGTGAGCGAGGGTCGCCAATTGCGATTGATGGGCTGGATGTTGAATCCAGTATCTGTTCCACCCTGACTCTCAACTTGTGAACACAGGGTGGAATTCCCCAAAATAACGGGGAAATAGGATAGAAAACCGTCCTCTTGTGTTGTGTCCTGCGATGGCGTCGTGCCATAAGGCCGCACCCGGTCAGAGGGAATGAATATGGACCTGTTAAATGCGCTCGTGGCGCTTTCGAATTTTGTGATCGTGCCCGCGATTGCCTATGGCAGCCAATTGGCGCTGGGCGCGTTGGGGGTGACGCTGATCTACGGCATCCTGCGGTTCTCGAATTTTGCCCATGGCGACACCATGGCCTTTGGCGCGATGATCGCCGTTCTGGTCACATGGGCATTGCAGGCGGCCGGTGTCAGTTTTGGGCCACTGCCGACAGCGCTACTGGCCCTGCCCTTTGCTATTTTAGGCTGTATCGTTCTGGTGCTGATCACAGATCGGCTGGTCTATCGCTTCTATCGCGCGCAAAAGGCCAAACCGGTCATATTGGTAATCGTTTCGATGGGCGTGATGTTCATCATGAACGGGCTTGTCCGGTTTATCATCGGGCCGGATGATCAAAGGTTTTCGGACGGCGCACGCTTCATTGTCTCGGCACGGGATTTTAAGGCGATGACCGGGCTGCGTGAGGGGCTGGCAATCAAGACCTCTCAGGGCATCACCGTGATTGTCGCTATTCTGGCCGTGGCTCTGCTGTTCTGGTTCTTGAACAAGACCCGCACGGGTAAGTCGATGCGCGCCTATTCGGATAACGAGGATCTGGCGCTGCTGTCGGGTATCAATCCCGAACGTGTGGTGATGATCACGTGGATCATCGTGGCTGCACTGGCGACCACGGCGGGCGTGCTTTACGGCCTCGACAAGAGTTTCAAGCCCTTCGTCTATTTCCAGCTTCTGCTGCCCATCTTCGCTTCGGCTATTGTAGGCGGCCTAGGCAACCCGTTGGGTGCCATCGCAGGCGGCTTCATCATCGCGTTTTCCGAGGTGACGATCACCTATGCGTGGAAAAAGGTACTGACATATGTTGCGCCGGAAAGCCTTGCTCCGTCCGGTTTGGTACAGTTCCTGTCGACTGACTACAAATTCGCCGTCAGCTTTGCGATCCTGCTGATCGTGCTGCTGTTCAAGCCCACGGGCCTGTTCAAGGGGAAAGTGATATGAGCGAGTCCGTTAAAAACACCCTGCTCTTTATCGTTGTTGGCGCGCTGATCCTACTGACCGGGTTCACACAAAGCTGGAATGCGGCGATCCTGATCCTGAACATGGGGCTGATCTCGGCTATCATGTCGATCGGAGTGAACCTGCAATGGGGCTTTGCGGGCCTCTTCAATGTTGGTGTCATGGGCTTTGTCGCGCTGGGCGGCCTCGCGGTTGTGCTGGTCTCGACCCCTCCAACACCCGGTGCATGGTCGGGTGGTGGCTATGGTGTCATCCTTGCGCTTCTTCTGGGGGCCGCCACGGTGGTCGCCGCTGTGATGGTTGCGCAGAAGATGCCGAAGGGGCGCGCGCAGACCTTAGCCATCATCGGCATTCTGATCGTCGGCTTTTTTGTATACCGCGCGATCTTTGATCCAAATGTCGAAACGATCGAGGCGATTAACCCTGCCGTCGCAGGCAATATCGGTGGCCTGAATATGCCCGTTCTGCTGGCCTGGCCTGCCGGAGGTCTGCTGGCAGCTGGTGCTGCCTGGTTGATCGGGAAAACCGCGCTGGGCCTGCGCTCGGACTATCTGGCCATTGCCACGCTTGGCATTGCCGAGATCATCATTGCCGTGATGAAAAACGAAGACTGGCTGGCCCGTGGCGTCAAAAACGTCTACGGCATACCGCGCCCTTCGCCTGTCGTTGGGTACGAGGTCGATTTGCAACAAGATCCTGCATTTATCGCTCGGGCAGATTGGCTTGGGATTGACCCGGTCACGGCTTCGACACTGTCGGTTAAGCTAGGCTATTCGCTGCTGTTCCTGATCGTTCTTCTGGTCCTGCTTTGGATGGCGCAGATGGCACTCAAAAGCCCATGGGGCCGCATGATGCGCGCCATTCGTGACAATGAAGTCGCGGCCGAAGCGATGGGCAAGGATGTCACGCGCCGCCATCTGCAAATCTTTGTGCTGGGGTCCGCGATCTGCGGCATCGCGGGTGCTATGATGACCACGTTGGATGGGCAGCTTACACCGGGTACCTACAACCCCTTGCGCTTTACCTTTCTGGTTTGGGTTATGGTGATCGTCGGTGGGTCAGGCAACAACTTCGGTGCCGTTCTTGGCGCCTTCCTGATCTGGTTTCTTTGGGTTCAGGTTGAGCCGATGGGCCTTTGGCTGATGAACCTGATCACCAGTGGAATGGCTGATGGTAGCGCGCTGAAGACACATCTGATCGATAGCGCCGCCCATATGCGGCTGTTTACGATGGGCCTGATCCTGCTGATTGTTCTCAGATTCAGTCCAAGAGGGCTGATCCCCGAGAAATAGGCCGAAATCCTCTTAAATCAGATGGCCGCGTCGGCAGGAACCGGCGCGGCGTCTTGTTTCTTAAAGGTTTTTTGACTAAACCAGCCTACCATTACCAGTAACTGAAACTGTTCGTTTTGTTGACGCTCACTCACACCGTTCATCGGGCCCGCAAATGACCAGTAAACCAGTCTAAAGAGTAGTAAGAACCATGAAAAACCCGCTAACCAAAGCTATCGTCTTGTTGCCGCTTGTTGCGATAGTCGCGGCATGTATTCCCTCACCGAAAGATTTGGAAACGACACCAGTCCAGGTCCAGACGTCCAAGGGAGTCGTGACGTGCCAGCTGTATCGCCAAGATCGCGTGACTTGGGATCGCGCCATCGATTTCCCGGCTACCAAGATGTCGGTGCCCGAGGCGGATGCCATTTGCCAGCAGGAAGGCCTGCGCCGCATCGGCAAGTAAATTGTTGCATTTGACATGAGACGCTCATGCCCCGCCGAGCCGATGGCTTCCGCGGGGCACACGCTGCACATATTTGTCTGGTGAATTCGAAGGCCTTATCTATTCCGGAACAGGCCCCCAAGAATACCGCGCACGATACGGCGGCCAGTGGTGCCTTTGAGCTCTTTGATCACAGCTTCACCCATGGCCGTGGCAAACGTGTCTTTCTTGCGCGTCACGCGCGAGGAAGATCGCCCAACACGGCTACCAGAATATCGACGGGCCGAGGCAAACTCTCGCTCCTTCGCGGATTGCATCTCTACCACCTCATCAGCTTCGGCGGCTTCCGCCTCTTTGGCGGCGGTTTCGGCACGGGCCTGAAGGATTTCAAAGGCCGATTTCCGGTCGACCGGCGTGTCATATTTTGCCGCCATCGCCGATGCTGCCATCACCGTTTGACGCTCTGCCTTGGTAATCGGTCCAAGCTGAGACCCCGGAGGGCGGATCAACGTCCGCTCAACCATCCCCGGCACGCCTTTCTTTTGCAGCATTGATGTAACGGCCTCACCGACACCGACCTCTCGGATTGCGACTTCTGTATCGAAGGCCGGATTCTCGCGATAGGTCTCGGCTGCAAGGCGCAGGTTCTTGCGATCCCGCGCTGTAAAGGCGCGCAAGGCATGCTGAACGCGGTTTCCCAACTGGCCCAGAATGTCCTCGGGAATATCGGCCGGGTTCTGCGTGATGAAATAGACGCCAACGCCTTTGGACCGGATCAGGCGCGCGACCTGTTCGACCTTGTCGACCAGAACCTTGGGCGCATCATCAAACAGCAGATGCGCCTCATCGAAGAAAAACACCAGCTTGGGTTTTTCAGGGTCACCAACCTCGGGCAGTTCTTCAAACAGCTCACTCAGCAGCCACAACAGAAAAGTTGCATAAAGGCGTGGCGACCCCATCAGTTTGTCCGAGGCAAGGATGTTCACCGTGCCATGCCCGGCCTCATCGGTGCGCATCAGGTCTGACAAATCCAGAGCGGGCTCGCCAAACAGCCGCGTTCCGCCCTGGTTTTCCAGCACCAGCAACCGCCGTTGGATCGCCCCGATGGACGAGGTCGAGACATTGCCATAGCGCAACGACAGCTGTGCACGGTTTTCTCCAATCCAGACCAGCAGCGCCTGCAGGTCCTTTAGGTCCAGAAGCGGCATGCCTTCTTCATCCGCCACGCGAAAGGCGATGTTCAGGATACCCTCTTGCGCCTCGCTCAGCTCCATCAACCGCGACAGCAGCAGCGGGCCCATCTCAGTCACAGTTGTGCGCACGGGATGGCCCTGTTCACCAAACAAATCCCAGAAGGTGACCGGACATGCGTTGTAGGAAAAATCCGAGAAGCCAATACGCGTAGCGCGATCCATGAAAGCCTGATGCAACTTATGGGTTTCGCTGCCGGGCAGTGCCAAGCCGGACAGGTCACCTTTGACGTCGGACAGGAACACCGGAACACCCGCCTTGGAAAACCCTTCGGCAAGAATCTGAAGCGTCACGGTTTTACCGGTTCCAGTTGCCCCGGCAATCAGGCCATGCCGGTTTGCATATTTCAGCGTCAGCCCTTGCGGCTGCCCATACTCGGTCCCGCCACCGCCCAGAAAAATATCTTCGCCCATGTTTTCACTGCCTTAATGTCCATCGCTCTGGGGCCAGCATACAAAGTTAACCTTTGACTGCGATAGTCAATTTGCGCGCTTTGTGGTGCCAGCTGCAAAGGCGCACTTCCTCCCTGTCGACTGGCCGTGCCTTCGGGCACGGCTTTTTTTGTGCGTTTGGTCCGATTAAAAGTGAACTAAGGAGTATATTAAAAATTCAGGTTAGCTGTTGACCGCTGCGCCCCCCTCTCGTAACGTCTGCGCATAAATAAGTCGGCCAGTCCGACGGGGAGAACCAATTCGAGAAGGGAGCTGCATCACCAGCTCCCTTTTTCTTTGGATTTCTACGCAAAATTCCCATCTTTACGGCAAGAAATTGTTCACTTTACAACCTGTGCGACGCTTAGTGACTGACACTGAGGGCGAACGGTGCTAGAGGAAGAAAAAAACTCACTCAATCATCAAACCGAGGCATTCATGAACAAGAAACTCCTCTCGATCAATACGCTCGTCGCTGCGCTGATCTGCGGTGCGGTAAATGCGCAGGACACAACCACGACAGACGCAGAAAGCGGTCTGGATCTGGGCGAAACCGGCCCGCGAGTCGGCGAGCAATATGTCAAAGAAAAAAGCGGCGATTGGGATGTCTCCTGCCTCAAAGCGCAAGAGGGCGATGACCCATGCGCAATCGTCCAGGTCCTAAACGGCGAACAAGGTGAACCGATCGCCGAAGTGTCGATTGGCAAGCTGCCCGAAGGCGGCGCGGCCGTCGCCTGGGCGAATGTGATCGTTCCGCTGGAAACCCTGCTGCAAGCGCAGCTGGCCCTGTCCATCGATGGAGCGCCGCGCAAGCTGTATAACTACCACCATTGTGTGCCTGTTGGTTGCGTCGCTCAGCTGGGGCTAAGCCAGGGCGACATCGACGCCATGAAATCGGGCAGCACCGCGATCTTTTCCCTGGTGCCGGCACGCTTTCCCGATCAGATTCTGGACATGGAGATGTCTCTGTCCGGTTTCACATCTGGATTCGACGGCCTGTCCGTTAACTTGAACTAGACGACCAATGTGCATCGCCGCAGTGCATCAACTGCGGCGATGCTGATTTAATGAACTTTTTTCAACGCAAGCACAGCGTTCAAGCCTCCAAAGGCAAAGGCATTGCTGAGCGCTACCTCAACCTTGGCCTCGCGTGCTTCGTTTGGCACCACATCCAGCGCGCATTCCGGATCAGGTTCTTCATAGCTGATAGTCGGGGCGATGACTCCGTCCCGCAGGGCCATGATACAGGCCAACAGCTCGACCGCTCCTGTACCGCCGATCAAGTGGCCGTGCATGGATTTCGTGGATGAGATCATCAGATCATCCGCATGCGGCCCAAACACATCGGCAACGGCCGCGCATTCGGTTTTGTCATTCGCAGCCGTCCCAGTGCCATGCGCGTTGATATAGCATACGTCGCTGGCGTTCAGTTTCGCATCCGCCAAGGCCCCCGCCATCGCGCGGGATGCGCCCTGTTTGCTGGGCATGACGATATCGGATGCATCAGATGACATGGCAAAACCCACGACCTCGCACAGGATGTCGGCGCCGCGTGCGCGGGCATGGTCGTATTCCTCGAATACAAAAATGCCAGCGCCTTCACCCTGCACCATTCCGTTGCGGTTGGCGCTGAAGGGGCGACAGGCATCCTTGGACATGACCCGCAGCCCTTCCCAGGCTTTCACGCCGCCGAAACACAGCATGGATTCAGACCCACCGGTGACCATGGCAGGCGCTGCTCCGCTACGCACCATCTGAAAGGCCTGCGCCATCGCATGGTTCGATGACGCGCAGGCGGTCGAAACGGTAAAGCTTGGGCCCTTAAGGTTGTGTTCCATCGACACGTGGCTGGCCGCGGCATTGTTCATCAGCTTGGGCACAACAAAGGGGTGCACGCGGTTCTTGCCGTCTTCGTAGACCGACCGGTAATTGTCATCCCAGGTCGAGACGCCACCCCCAGCCGTACCCAGAACCACGCCAGACCGGGCCGCCAATTCACCATGGAATTCGATCCCCGATTGGTCGATGGCCTCTTTCGCGGCGGTCAGAGTGAATTGTGTAAATCGGTCATACAGAGACATCTGTTGGCGGTTAAAGCGCCCTTCGGCCTCGAACCCGCGCACCTGTCCGCCGATCTTGATAGCAAGGCGGTCCACATCGCGAAACTCCAGCTCAGAGATCCCGCAACGACCCTCGCGCATGGCTTCCAGAGTGTCGGGCACTGAATGGCCCAGCGAATTGATAGTACCTGCCCCGGTAATGACGACCCGTTTCATTGTTCCGGGTCAAACCTTTTCCGATACAAGCTTTTCGATGCCCGCAATGATTGCGGCCACGTTCGAGATGTCGAAATCATTCGCTTCGGGCTCATTGGCATTGAAGGGCACCGAAATATCGAACTCTTCTTCGATGGCAAAGATGCTTTCGACCAGGCCCAGGCTGTCGATGCCCAGATCCTCCAACGTGCTGTCGGGCGTCACATCCGATGGCTCCAGCACGGCCTGCTCTGCAATGATTGCGATGACGCGGTCGCTGATGCTCATGTCGATCCCCTGGTTATCAATCTGAGGATGATTTAATCACTCGGGGCCTGTTTGGAAACAGCCTTTTTGAGTGCCTCGACGTCGCGTGCCAAACGTGGCAACCGGCGTTGTGCTTTGTAGATCTCGGTATGGGTGTCCATCTTGATCCCCGGATAGCCCATGATGACGCGCCCCGCAGGCACGTTTGATAGAATTTTGGTGCCGCCCCCCGAGATCACGCCATCGCCGATGAATATATTGTCGACAACCCCGGTCTGCCCGCCCAAGACCACGTTGTTGCCAATCTCAACCGACCCCGAAACACCAGTCTGACCACAAAGAAGGCAATCGCGCCCCACGCGCGTGTTGTGGCCCACGTGAACAAGGTTATCCAGTTTCGAACCGTCACCGATGCGTGTGTTTCGGATCGTGCCATTGTCGACGGTACAGTTCGAGCCGACCTCGACATCATCGCCGATTTCAACCGCGCCGAGCGAGTGAATACGCAGCCAGCTTTGCGCCTTAGCCTCGCCCTGATCCCCCATGGTTTTGCGCGCGTTCTCGGCACCCGAAACCTCGGGCGTGACAAAGCTGAATCCATCCCCGCCAATCCGCGCACCTGGTTGGGCGATAAAACGATCCCCGATCTGAGCACGCGCGCCGATGCTGACCATTTCGCGTAGCAGTGCCTGTTCGCCAAGAACCGCGTCGATCCCAATCGTGCAATGAGCGCCAATGACTGAGCCTGCACCGATCCGAGCGCGGGCGCCTACAACTGTCAAAGGCCCGATTGAAACATCCGCACCAATCTCGGCAGTCGGGTCAATCACCGCAGATGGATGAATGCCTGGTTCAACCCCCTGCCCGCGATCCAGCATCGATGTGATCCCGGCCATGGCCATGCGTGGGCGTTTTACAAAGATTGCGGCCTGCAATTCCATTGCCTGCCAATCAGCGCCTTCCCAGAGCACCGCCGCGCGCGCCTTACCACCGGTCAGAGCGTCAGCATATTTTGGGGACATTGCCATAGCCAGATCCGTGGATCCGGCATCGCCCGGCTCGGCCGCTTTGTCGATCGTCAAGCTGGTGTCGCCCTGACACTCCGCACCAAGGCTGTCGGCGATTTGCTGGATGGTATATTGCATGACGGGCGTTCCCTTTGGCAGGATTTGCCCCTGTGCTTATCCCTGAACGTCCGGCAGGACCACCCCTGCCTTTTGCAGCGCCGCCCAAATCTTGGCATCACGGTTATAGACGTCACGGCGATACTGAACCTCGCCTTTAGGGCCAACATAAGCCGTGCGGTAGATCAGATGCACTGGAACTTTCTGATCCAGGTCCACTTTCGTCTCTTTGCCGCTGTTCAGCACACGGTGGAAGAACGCCTTTGGGTCTTCCTCCTGTATAGCCAGCAGCGCATAGGCGAACTCGAAAGGTTGCGCCAGTCGGATACACCCGTGTGAGAACGCCCGCACTTCACGCGCGAACAGAGATTTCTGAGGCGTATCATGCAGATAGATGTTGTACTTGTTGGGGAACATGAACTTCACCAGCCCCAAAGCGTTGCTCTTGCTCGGGGGTTGCCGCATCGCAAACGGGAAGTTGCGTGCCGTGAATTGCGTGAAATCCACGGCCCCACGGTTGACCTGACGGCCACTGCGATCTGTGATCTGGATATGCCCGACAGCATTCGGGTTTGATTGCAGCTTGGGCAGATATTCCTTGGTGATGATCGAGCGTGGCACATACCAGCTGGGGTTGATCACCATATGCTCCATCTCGTCCGAGAACTCGGGGCTGCGGCGATCATGTACGTTTTTGCCGATCACGGCGCGGGTTTCGAACGTCACCTGCCCGTCATCCACGATCTTGGCTGAGAAATCGGCCTGATTGACAAGAATATGACGCTCACCGCGCTCGCGTGGCAACCACCGCTCACGTTCAAGCGCGACATGAACGGCTTTTAGCCGGTCTGATACCGGGCGGTTGATCTCGGAGATGGTACCCTTTCCGGCAACCCCGTCGGGTTCCAACCCATGATCGGTCTGGAACGCGCGAACGGCAGCAAGCATGGCATCGTCATAGCTCGGGCTCGCGGTTGGCTTCAGATACCCCATGGTCACCAAGCGGTTGCGCAGTTTGACCACTGTGGCACCCGTGTCGCCAAATTCCAGCTTGGTTACGGGAACAGTTGGCCCCCAACCGCCCTGATCCAGCAGAGCTTCCAACGCCAGTTTCTGTTTCATCAATGACCGGTATTGACGCGTTTGGGGTGCAAGCTGATCAAAATAGTCAGCCCCTTGGGCGTTTAACTGTCGCAAATGCGCTTCGGGGCTGCGGCGCTCGACCTTACGAACAAGTCCGTCATCAATGCTGGCCGGGCGCAGTGCCCCGGCATAAAGATCGTCGGCATAGTCCAAAAATAGGGTGGTTAATTCAGCTTCAAGCGCGCCAAGATCCCGCACCGAACGTGCCGTGCGCATCTGGTCCATCAGAGCGTCGACATCATAGCTTGCTGATGGCAATCCATGCATATGACTGCTTGACAAAGCCTCAATCAAAGCGGCGCGGCGATCGGCATGATCTTGCGAAGGACCCACCCAAACCGGCGCATAGCCGTTGGACCGGTAAAACACAGCGATATCGTTTGACGTTGGCATATGTTCCGCCACCGCCATTTGAAAAGCGGTCCCCTGCATCGCGTCAGAGGCGGTATTGGCCATCGCAGCCGTTGCTGCGAAACAGGTTGTCAAAAGGATACTGGTACTGGTCCGAAATACAGAGAACATGGGATGCCCTTGGTTATTCAATAGCTTGCACAGATGGGAATGTGCCGAACCAATATGATTTTGGGAACAGGTCGTTGTCTATTCACAAATACCTTATCCTTGGTCTTCTTTTGCGGCTGATGCGCGATTGCATCGCGGCGATGCCAAAACCCCTCAGTCGTGCGAAAAATATGCGAAAAATCTCAGTTGCGCGAAAAACTGCCGAAAATTCCCCCTTGTTCTGCTGAAAATCAAACAAAACTTGGCCCTCGAATCTGTTTGTGCCATAAATTCGCCATCTGGGATGGGAAATATTAAGACAGCGGACGTAACATCGTTCGCAGGCAGGATACAGTACGGGACGAAACTGAAATGACCAAGAGCAGTACATCGGGCTTGACCCGGCGTGCCCTATTGGGCGCATTCGCGGCAACGGCGGTCGTAGCCGCACCGACCTATTCCAATGCAGCAGGATTTCTTCGCGGTGGTGGCGATGTTCGTCGCATTCGCATGTATTCCGGTCGCACAGGCGAACGGATCGACATGATATATTGGGTTGACGGCAAATACATCAAGGATGCTGTCAAAGAAGTGAACCACTTCATGCGCGACTGGCGCACCGATCAATCCAAAAGCATGGACCTGCGTACCATCGACATCATGGCGGCTTCACACAATCTTCTGGATGCAGACGAGCCCTATATGCTTTTATCGGGTTACCGCTCCCCTCAAACCAACGCAATGCTGCGCTCAAAATCCCGTCGTGTGGCCCGGAATTCGTTGCACATGCAAGGCCAGGCCGCCGATTTGCGCCTGTCGTCCCGTTCGGTATCGCAAATGGCCAAGGCCGCGATGTCCTGCCGCGCTGGTGGCGTAGGGCAATACTACCGGTCGAACTTCGTACACATGGATTGTGGTGTCGTTCGAACCTGGCGCGGTTAGTCTACCTGCCAAACCCAAACGTCCCGAACCCCCGCAGATCGTCTGACGGGGGTTTTGTTTTGCCAAAACTTTCGGGCGGATTAACCCGCTGCCTAAATCTCAATGAAATATGGCGCACCTGAGAGGATTCGAACCTCTGGCCTCTGCCTTCGGAGGGCAGCGCTCTATCCAGCTGAGCTACAGGTGCCTTGGCCGTTAGCTAACGCTGATCCGGTCCGGGTGCAACTGGAAATCTTTGTCCCCGGGGATCGTTTCAGGCAAACAAATCATGCGCCAGTTCAAGTGCTTCGATCAGAGTATCGACTTCATCGGTGGTGTTATAGAGGCCAAAGCTCGCCCGACAGGTTGCCGTTACACCCAGATGATCCATCAGCGGACCCGCGCAGTGATGACCGGCGCGCACAGCAACGCCTTTTTTGTCAAGGATGGTCGAGACGTCATGCGCATGCCCTGCCCCGTCCAGCGTAAAGCTGAAGATCG
Organism: Ruegeria sp. H3; assembly: GCF_056533095.1. Taxonomy (NCBI): domain Bacteria; kingdom Pseudomonadati; phylum Pseudomonadota; class Alphaproteobacteria; order Rhodobacterales; family Roseobacteraceae; genus Ruegeria; species Ruegeria sp. H3. Next base: position 179,122 of record NZ_JBQFOD010000001.1, read on the forward strand.
CAGCCTTTTCCGGACGCGTTCCCTGAACCTGTAGCCAGTTCAACCCGTTCAAACGCTGCATGGCGTAATCGCGTAAGTTGGCTTCGTGGGCGGCGATGTTCTCCACCCCCAGATCCATCATATACTCCAACGCTGCACCCAGACCGATGGTTTGCACGATACCAGGGGTTCCAGCCTCGAATTTCATGGGCGGATCATTGTAGATGACCTGATCTTTGCTGACCTCTTTGATCATGTCACCGCCGCCGATGAAGGGGCGCATCTCGGCCATGCGGTCGGATTTGATGAAAATCGCGCCCGATCCTGACGGACCGTACAGCTTGTGGCCGGTGATAGCATAGAAATCACAACCGATCTCATCAATATTGACCTGCATATGAACCGCGCTCTGGCTGCCATCCACCAGCACCGGAACACCTTTGGCATGGGCGCCTTCGGTGATCGCTTTGACATCCACCACCGTGCCCAAAACGTTCGAACAATGCGTGATCGCAACCAGTTTGGTCTTTGGTCCAATCGCATCGAGCACCGCCTGCGGGTCCAGCCCGCCATCCGCATCGACATCAACCCATTTCAGAACAACGCCCTGCCGTTCACGCAGGAAATGCCAGGGCACGATATTCGCGTGATGCTCCATCACGCTCAGGACAATTTCATCCCCAGCCTCAAACCGGGGCATAGCCCAGCCATAAGCCACCAAGTTAATCCCCTCGGTGGTGCCCGAGTTCAGAACGATTTCATCCTCATTGGCGACACCCAGAAACCGCGCGATGGTGCCGCGCACGTTTTCATATTTCTCGGTAGCCAGATTCGACAGGTAGTGCAGCCCGCGATGCACGTTCGAATACTCATGCGCATAGGCCTGTGTCACCGCATCGATCACGACCTGCGGTTTCTGCGCTGAGGCGCCGTTGTCCAGATAAGTCAGCGGTTTTCCGTTCACCTCGCGTGACAGGATCGGAAAATCAGAGCGGATTTTCTGCACATCATACATGTGGTGATCTTTCTAAACAGGCGCCGCAGGGGCAAACATCAGGACAAAGGGGACCGCAACCAAAGCGGACAGCAGCACGACAGCAAAGGATTTCCAGAGCGAGTCAAACTGATGCGCGACGTTCAGGAAATGCAGCGTGATGTAGAGGCTCAGGATCGCCGTGGCGAACAATAACAGTGCCATGAAGACCGGAACAGTCAGGCTCAGGAACAGTGTCCCCATCAGGGCGGCGATCTGAAGGTATTGCAGCCAGATCGTCAGGATCATCATGTCGTCAAATGTGGCTGTTCCCCCCAGCAGGCGGCCGACGAACAAAAATGCCAAGATGCTCAACATCATCGCGCCGGCCGATCGGATCAGAACCAAAGGTACGCTATCGATCACCGGGCCGGATTCGCCGTCGCCCACGGGAACGGACAGATCAATACCCAGCTGGATCAGGCAGTTGAGGACAACCGCCAGAAAGAAGGTCAGCCACAGAACCTCTCGCCCCGGTTTCAGAACCAATAGCTGTTTTGCCGCTTCGGCGGGTTTTCTGATTGTCAGAACCGCCAGTCGACCCAGATGAGGAACATTCATTCTGCTGACCTTTGCACTTGCCTTAACCCGGATAACCAGAACCAGAAAAAGACAGCAACCCAAATCAGCCCAACCAAGGTCAAAGCCGGGCCTGGACCGATGAATCCGGCGACCAAGCCATTCAACAACACCAGCGGAGCCGAAGATAGCAATGCCCAGAATAACGCCAACCGCGCGCCATAGGGCGTGCCATTGCCGCCCATCATGCGCGCCGCCCAATGCGACAACAGCGCAATCGTGTAGAAACACAGTGGCAGAATAAAGACAGAGCCCATCAAGGCCCCGCCCAGAAGCATATTCAGTTCGACACCTTCAATATGGGCACGGCGCGCAAGGCTGGGCATCTGCGCGATGAAGGCGACAATGCAGAAGGCCATGACGAAGATCAGCGCTCGGTCTTCGCGCGGTCCCATATCCAGAAGCCGGCGCACAACGCGCCCCGGCCCCCGATATGTGGCAACGATATCTGATGACACCGGCATCAGCTGCGGCGGGCCAGCCACCCTTCCAGCCGGCTGACCAAAGCCTCAGCCAGGGCGCTGTCTTCGACCTCGTCCACGGCTTCGGCCAGAAACGCCAGCGTCAACATGTTGGTCGCGTCTTTCTCTGGAACCCCGCGTGAGCGCAGGTAAAACAGCGCGGTCTCGTCAATCGCGCCCGAGGTTGACCCGTGCGAACAGGCCACATCGTCGGCATAGATCTCAAGTTCGGGTTTCGCGAGGAACTGACTGTCATCATCCAGCAGCAGCGATTGGCTGATCTGGTAGCCGTCTGTCTTCTGGGCCCCTTCCTTGACAAGGATCTTGCCCTGAAAAACACCGGTCGCGCCGTTGCGCAGCACCTTCTTGAACACCTGACGACTTTCGCAATTCACCGCATCATGGGTGATGAACACCGTGTCATCATGGTGGAAATCTCCATCACCGACACAGGCCCCGGCCACATGCGCAACCGCATCATCGCCCGTCAGTTCGATGATCTGTTCATTGCGCGTCAGAACGCCGTTCACGGTTAAGGTGAAGGATTTGTAGACCGATTCCTGCCCCAGCCGAGTGAACATATGCGTCGCCGCGCGACGTTCATGGTCACGACCCTGTGCACGGACATGGTGCAGGGTGCCGGTATCTGCAATGTCGATTTCCATACATTTGTTAAAGCGCGAGGCCGCAGGACCCGTCTCCAGGATGGTCGCCTCGGCCCCGCTCTCGACGCGGACCACGTGATGTAGGATCGCGTCCGATGTCGGCGATGCATGACGATAGATCAAGTTGATCGGCTTCGACGGTTTACCTGTCACATTAATGGCCACCCCGTCCGAGGCAAAGGCCGTGTTCAAAGCGGCCAGAGGGCGCTGTACCGGCGCCTGACCACGCGCTTCCAGAACGCCATACTGATCCTTGGCCCAGTGGATATCTTTGCAACAAATGTCTTCTAGCCGGTCGATGCTGACACCTTCCAGCGACAGAACATCGGACTCTTCAGCGCTGAACACACCGTCGATGAATACGATCTTCAGGCTATCGAACTCATCAAAGATCAGCGCTTCATCATCTGCAAAAACAGCCGCAGGCAGCGCCGCTGCCGCGACCAGAGTATCGGGCTGTGTGTATTTCCAGTACTCGTCGCGGCGCCCCGGCAGACCTGTTTCCAAAACACGTGCCAGCGCATCTTCGCGGGCCGCGCGGGTGCAGCCTGCATCGGGCATGGTCAGCGCGGCCAGCCGCGCCTCGGTTGCGGATTGTTTGACTTCGGGCAAGGCCATCAGTTCACCTCGGCAAGAATGTCGGAATAGCCGTTGTTTTCGACCTCAAGCGCCAGCTCGGGCCCGCCGGTTTTGACGATACGGCCGTCTGCCATGATGTGCACGACATCGGGTTTGATGTGATCTAGAAGGCGCTGATAGTGTGTGATGACCAGGAAACCACGGCCCTGATCGCGCAGCGCATTCACACCTTCGGCCACCAGTTTCATCGCATCCACGTCAAGGCCCGAGTCGGTTTCATCCATGATGCACATCTTGGGTTCAAGCATCGCCATCTGCAGGATTTCGTTGCGCTTTTTCTCACCACCCGAAAAGCCCACATTGACCGGACGTTTGAGCATGTCGGCGTCGATCTTGAGGGTTTTCGCCTTGGCGCGCACCTCTTTCAGAAAATCTGCGGCGGACAGCTCCTCTTCCCCACGCGCTTTGCGCTGGGCGTTCACGGCGGTGCGCAGGAAGGTCATGTTGCCGACGCCCGGGATCTCAACCGGGTATTGGAAGGCCAAAAACACACCCGCAGCGGCGCGCTCTTCGGGTTCCATCTCCAGAAGATCTTCGCCATCGAGTGTGGCAGCGCCTTCGGTGACTTCATAGCCATCCTTGCCCGACAGCACATAGCTCAGCGTCGACTTGCCCGAGCCGTTCGGCCCCATGATCGCGTGTACCTTGCCAGCTTCAACCGTCAGGTCCACACCTTTGAGGATTTGCTTGTCTTCTTCTTCAAGCTGTACGTGCAGGTTCTTGATTTCCAGCATGTTTTGTCCTTTTGCGTATCGCAAGGGGTCGCAAGACCCGAATTTGTTCTGAATTCTGTGAAAGGCGGGATTAACCCACTGATCCTTCGAGGCTGATGGCCACCAACTGCTGGGCTTCCATCGCAAACTCCATCGGCAGCGCCTGCAGGACGTCTTTGCAGAACCCGTTGACCACCAGGGCCACGGCCTCTTCTTCGTCCATGCCGCGCTGACGGCAGTAGAACAGCTGATCGTCATCCACCTTGGATGTCGTCGCCTCGTGTTCCACACGGCTGGAGTTGTTCTTGACCTCGATATACGGAACCGTATGCGCCCCGCATTTGTCGCCGATCAGCAAGCTGTCACACTGGGTGTAGTTGCGGCTGTCCTTGGCCTTCGGGTGCATCGAGACAAGCCCACGATAGGTGTTCTGCGCCTTGCCCGCGCTGATGCCCTTGGACACGATACGCGATTTGGTGTTCTTGCCCAGGTGAACCATTTTGGTCCCGGTATCAGCTTGTTGATAGTTGTTGGCAATCGCGATCGAGTAGAACTCACCCTGGCTTTCCTCGCCGCGCAGAATGCAGGACGGGTATTTCCACGTCACGGCCGAGCCAGTTTCTACCTGCGTCCACATCACCTTGGAGCGATCCCCACGGCAATCCGCGCGCTTGGTTACGAAGTTGTAGATGCCGCCCTTCCCGTTCTCATCCCCGGGGAACCAGTTTTGAACGGTCGAGTACTTCACCTCGGCATCTTCTTCGACGATGATCTCGACCACGGCCGCGTGCAGCTGAGCAGTGTCGCGCTGAGGTGCAGTACAGCCTTCCAAGTAGCTGACATAGCTGCCTTTATCGGCAATGATCAGGGTGCGTTCGAACTGACCAGTGTTTTCAGCGTTAATGCGGAAATAGGTGCTCAGCTCCATTGGGCAGCGGACACCCGGCGGGATGTAGACGAACGAACCATCCGAGAACACGGCTGAGTTCAGCGTGGCGTAGAAGTTATCCGAGACCGGAACCACGGTGCCAAGGTACTTTTTGACCAGCTCAGGATGTTCTTTGATCGCCTCGGAAATCGAACAAAATATGACGCCCGCGTCCTTCAGCTCTTTCTGAAAGGTTGTCCCAACCGAGACGGAGTCAAACACCGCGTCGACAGCAACTTTGCGCCCCTCGGCTGGCGCGTTTTCAGCGCCTTCAACACCCGCCAGAATCATCTGTTCTTTCAGCGGGATACCAAGCTTTTCGTAGGTAGCCAGCAGTTTGGGATCGACCTCATCGAGCGACTTGGGTTTTTCCTCCATCGATTTCGGACGGGCATAGTAGTACTGGTCCTGAAAGTCGATCTCAGGATAGTTGACCATGGCCCATTTCGGCTCATCCATCTTGGTCCAACGCTCGAAGGCCGACAGACGCCATTCGGTCATCCATTCGGGTTCTTCGTTTTTTTCAGAGATAAGCCGCACGATATCGGGGTTCACGCCTTTGGGTGCGTATTCCATCTCGATATCTGTATCCCAGCCGTATTTATATGTGCTGACCTCGCGCACCGCATCCACGGTTTCCTGATCGACACCTTCTTTCACCTGGGTCTGGTCCAAAGCGGCCATTGCTTCCTCTCCATCAGATCACGCGGCGCGCGCGCGATGCTTTTTCTCTTTATCCAGCCACGTTTCAGCAAACCGCAGCACATCTTCATTTGTGGTCCGAGGGCCAAGCGAAACGCGGATTGCGCTTGCTGCTGTTACCTCGTCATATCCCATCGCCGTCAGCACAGCACTGGCGCGCACCTTGCCGCTGGAACAGGCCGAGCCCGCGCTGATCGCAAAACCCGAAAGATCCATTTGCATGACCTGTGTTTCACCTTTCCAACCGGATGAGGCGAAACACAATGTGTTTGGCAGGCGCTTCTGGCCTTTCCCGACAAAAATAGGTGATTTATTTCCGGCCTCAAGAGCATTTTCTAGAATATTTCTAAATTCTTCGACCTGCTCCCAAACACCATTGGCCAGATCATGTGAAGCAGCTACAGCTGCGGCCCCGAACCCTGCGATTCCAATGACATTTTCCGTGCCTGAACGCCGTCCCATCTCTTGCCCGCCACCTTTGATCTGGGCTGCAAGATCGGTGCCGCGCTTCATGACAACAGCACCAACACCCTTGGGCCCGCCCAGCTTGTGCGCCGAGATCAACGCCAACTGAACGTCCATCCAGTTAAATGCCACCGGCAGCTTTCCAAAGGCCTGTGTGGCATCCGTCACGGCAAGTCCCGAAGGAAGAGTCTGAACAATACCCGTTTCGGAATTGGCCAACTGAAGCGTTGCGACGGCTGGATCGGGTAGATCAACAAGACCCGTTTCATGAACCGGAACATCTTCTTTGATCCAAGACCTTACGGCATCATGCTCGATTGCTGCCCCGTGTAGTCCCCGACCAGCAAGCGCCAACGCAGCGCCTTCGGTCGAGCCTGAGGTAAATACAATATCCGCCCCATCGGCCCCAAATGCGGTGGCGATCTGCGCCCTTGCACGTTCGATCAACGCTTTGGCTGCGCGGCCCTCGGCGTGCACCGATGACGGGTTCCCGCAGACCTCCATCGCCGCAATCATCGCGTCCCGAGCCTCAGGGCGCAAAGGGCTGGTGGCGTTATGATCGAGATAGACGCGAGTCATGGATACATCTTTTGTCAGACACTAAACGGGCAACTGAGGATCGAAGCTCTATTCATCAACAAGAGCAAACAAGCTGGGCACAGCGGGACATGGGGCGAGATCGTTCTTGATCACATCCGACAACCGGGTCTGATGTAGGAACACATAGACATGCGCACTCATGCTTTCCCAAAGACGATTGGTCAGGGATTGAGCGCGGCTGCCAGAAGATGCCCCAGAGGCACCCGCGCCCTTGGATAAGGCGTCAACTGTTTCATCAACAGCCGACAGAACCTCGGCGACACGGATTTCGGACGCGGGCCGCGCCAGACGATAGCCACCGCCGGGTCCTCGAACAGACGCTACAAGTTCAGCCCGGCGCAGTTTGACAAATAACTGCTCGAGATAGGGCAGCGAAATGTCCTGTCGTTCAGATATTTCGCCCAGCGTCACCAACTGATCCGAGGGCTGCAGCGCGATGTCAGCTAGCGCAACCATGGCATAACGGCCCTTCGTCGACAGCTTCATTGGCATTTCCTCATCGCAAGATACACGCGAAATCATTGACGCCGCCGCCGCCAGTGCGTATCTCCGACGGGCAGCGACAATACGCGCCGCTATTAATTAGAACCGTTCTAAGGTGCCCGACGATTATCGTCAAGTATATCCGGGCTCGAAGAAGAAAAAGACAGGACCAAAGCACACATGCCCGAGGTGATTTTTCCCGGACCCGAAGGCCGCCTGGAAGGCCGCTACCACCCGCAAAAGGAAAAAGACGCTCCGATCGCCATCGTGCTGCACCCGCACCCGCAGTTCGGCGGGACCATGAACAACAAGGTCGTCTACAACCTGCATTACGCATTCTACAACATGGGCTTTACCGTGTTGCGCTTTAACTTCCGCGGCGTGGGCCGAAGCCAGGGCGAGTATGACCAGGGTGTAGGAGAATTGAGCGATGCTGCATCGGCACTGGATTACCTGCAGTCGATGAACAACAACTCGAAACACTGCTGGGTGGCAGGGTTCTCGTTTGGCGCATGGATCGGGATGCAGCTGCTGATGCGTCGACCCGAGATCACGGGCTTCATCAGCGTATCGCCCCCAGCCAATATGTATGACTTCTCGTTCCTGGCACCCTGCCCGTCGTCCGGTCTGATCATCAACGGATCGTCTGACCGTGTGGCACCGCCGGCTGACACAACATCGTTGGTGAACAAACTGCACGAGCAAAAGGGCATTACCATCACCCATACCGAGGTTGAAGGCGCCGATCACTTCTTCCAGGATCGCCACATGGACACCCTGATCACCGATGTCAGCGACTATGTGAAACGCCGCCTGACCGAGAACACGCGCTGATGTCGGACACCATCACGACCCTCGCGGCCAAACTGGCAGAGGATACGATGAAGGTTATGGATGAAACCGGTGATGACCGATTCTTTGTTGAAGTTGGCGAAGTGCTTGGTGCGGCCTCTCAATCTCTGGAAGAGGCGTTTCTGACTGAAATCCGCGTGCGTCTGGCCGAACGCAAGGCCCGCGCCTTTGTCATCAAACGTCTCAGCACCCACCGATCCAAAGTGAAAGCCATCGAAAAACAATGACGGATCGACTGTCGGCTCAAATCGCGTTTCTAAAACAGGCCGACAGGTTGAAAACGGTAGAACGCGCCAATGTTTTGCTGGATCAATCCCGCCCTGAAAACTCGGCCGAGCACAGCTGGCATCTGGCGCTTTGGGCTTTGGTAATGGCGCCTTTGGCTGCGCCTGAAGTGTCGATTGACCGGGTCATCCGGATGCTGCTGCTGCATGATCTGGTCGAGATCATCGTAGGCGACCATCCTATCCATCTGGATACCGACTGGCAGGCGGTGGCGGAGGCCGAAAAACGGGCGGCGTCACAGCTCTTTGGCCTATTGCCACCCGATCAGGCACAAGAGTTTCAGGCGCTATGGCAGGAATTTGAAGGTGATCAGACAGCCGATGCCCGCTTTGCCAAGATACTGGACCGCAGCCAGCCCCTGTTTCAGGTTCTCTGCGCAGATCAGCCCCAGGCGGCACATATTGAGATTGCAAAGGACAATATGGACGGCGGGCGCGTCGCCTATCTGGCCCAAGCGTTTCCTTTGGCCTTCGGCCACGCAAAGGCACTGTTGGCAGGCACAGCCCCAGACACAAACGCATTTACCACGCGGCTAACGTTCCTGACGGAGGCCGATCAGCTGAAAACCGTTTTGCGCGCCTCACGTCTCATGACATCGGACAGGTTCGAAAACTCAGCCGAGCATTCCTGGCACATCATGCTCTATGCTTGGGTGCTGTCGGAACATGCCGAAACCGATATTTCGGTTGCGCGGGTGCTGCGTATGCTTTTGCTGCATGACATTGTAGAAATCGACGCCGGCGATCACCCCATTCACGGTCACGTGGATCACACGGCACAGGCCGCAAAGGAAGAGGCTGCCGCACAGCGGCTTTTCGGCTTGTTGCCCGCAGCGCAGAACGCCGAATTTTCTGATCTGTGGTATGAATTCGAAGCGGCTGAAACAGCGGATGCGGTATTTGCCAAAGCAGTTGACCGCTACCAAACGCCCATCGCCAATCTGGAAACTGGTGGTGGATCGTGGGTCGACTATGACGTGACTTATGCGCAAATCGAAATGCGGGTTCGGCCTGCAATTGAGACTGGCGCACCCGCCCTATGGCGCTGGCTGCAGCCTCAGCTAGCCGCGTATTTCCAAACCCAAGTTACAGTGGACGCCTGACACATAACGGAAAAAAGGAGCCCAAAGGCCCCTTTTCTCCCTACCGGATCAGATCGGCGCTCAAATCACGCTACCATCCAACTTTTGAACCATACTGGCTGCATCAGTATCGACGGACCCCCCGCCAGCAAGCCACCCAAGCGCCACAATAAGAAACGCGGCAAGAATCATAGTTTTTGCAAATAAAGTCATAAAATACACTCGGTAACAAAACACCAACAACGGCGCAGATGTTACACGATCACGTGTTTACCTAAAGTCAGGTATACCTGACCCGGTAGTCAGCACCATAATCAGCCTGCCTGAATCCCCTTGCCTGCCAGCCTGATTCCGTGCTCAAGCTGGCCCGGCCCGTGCAAGATTAAGGTTATGACAATGCCCAAAGCCTACCTGATCCTGTTGATCGCGGTTTTTGCAGAAACGGTTGGGACAACAGCATTGCAGGCCAGCCAGCAATTCACGCGATTTTGGCCTTCGGTTCTGGTCGTGATTGGCTACGGGTTTGCATTCTACCTGCTGGGGCTGACACTGAAATATATGCCTGTGGGCATTGTTTATGCCATCTGGTCCGGCCTTGGCATCTTCTTTATCGCCATTATCGGCTTTTTGGTCTTCGGGCAGAAACTGGACGTCTGGGCGATCCTTGGTCTGTCGTTGATTCTGGCCGGGATTTTGATCATTCACCTGTTTTCGAAGACCGCAGGCCACTGAAGACCGGTTAGGGCTGGTATATTTCGGCGTGCCGCGTTATGCGCGCGGCAACTTCCCGTTCAAAGGCTGACCTCTCATGGACCTGCGCAATATCGCAATCATCGCTCACGTAGACCACGGCAAGACAACGCTGGTGGATGAGCTGCTCAAACAATCCGGCGCGTTCCGGGAAAATCAGGCCGTGGCCGAACGCGCCATGGACAGCAATGATCTGGAACGCGAGCGCGGCATCACCATTCTAGCCAAGGCGACCTCGGTCGAATGGAAGGGCACGCGCATCAATATCGTCGACACCCCCGGCCACGCCGATTTCGGGGGCGAGGTCGAGAGGATCCTCAGTATGGTGGACGGTGTCGTCCTGCTGGTTGACGCTGCTGAAGGCCCGATGCCGCAGACCAAGTTCGTCACCTCCAAGGCACTGGCCTTGGGCCTGCGGCCGATTGTGGTGCTGAACAAGGTCGACAAGCCCGACGCCGAACCCGACCGCGCGCTGGATGAGTGTTTCGACCTCTTCGCCAACCTCGGCGCGGATGATGATCAATTGGATTTCCCGTCCATGTATGCCTCGGGCCGGTCCGGCTGGGCTGATATGGAGCTGGACGGGCCGCGCAAGGATCTGACCGCACTGTTCGACCTGATCGTCGATCACGTCCCCGCCCCAAAGCAGGCCGAAAAGAAAGACGAACCTTTCCGTATGCTGGCCACCACGCTAGGCAGCGATCCGTTTATCGGGCGCATCCTGACGGGCCGTGTGGAAAGCGGGACACTTAAAGCGGGCGACAGTCTCAAGGCGCTTAGCCGCGATGGAACACTGATCGAGAATTTCCGCGCCTCCAAGATTCTGGCCTTCCGTGGTCTGGCGCAGCAACCGATTGATGTGGCCGAAGCTGGTGACATCGTCACCATCGCCGGGATGAGCAAAGCCACCGTCGCTGACTCGTTGGTCGCGCCGCAGGTGGAAGAAGCCCTGCCCGCGCAACCCATCGACCCGCCAACCATCACCGTGACCTTCGGCATCAACGACTCGCCTCTGGCCGGTCGTGACGGCAAAAAAGTCCAATCGCGCGTCATCCGTGATCGCCTGATGAAAGAAGCCGAATCAAATGTCGCCATTCGCATCACCGACACCCCGGGAGGCGAAGCCTTCGAGGTAGCAGGCCGTGGTGAATTGCAGATGGGTGTTTTGATCGAAAACATGCGTCGCGAAGGATTCGAACTCAGCATCTCTCGCCCGCAGGTTCTGTTCCGCGAAGAAGATGGTCAGCGCCTGGAACCGGTCGAGGAAGTCACGATCGACGTGGATGACGAATATTCCGGGTCGGTCATCGAAAAGATCACCGGCGCCCGTAAGGGTGAGTTGGTCGAGATGCGCCCGGCAGGCGCTGGCAAGACCCGTATCATCGCCCATGTCCCCTCGCGCGGGTTGATCGGCTATCACGGAGAGTTCCTGACCGACACGCGCGGTACAGGTGTTCTGAACCGCGTGTTCCATGACTGGGCCCCGCATAAGGGCCAGATTCCTGGCCGCCGTGCAGGTGTTCTGATCTCGATGGAGAAAGGTCAGGCTGTCGCCTATGCGCTTTGGAACCTCGAGGAACGTGGCCGCATGTTCGTGGGCCCACAGGCCGAGGTTTATCAGGGCATGGTGATTGGTGAGCATTCACGCGACAACGATCTGGAAGTAAACCCGCTGAAAGGTAAAAAACTCACCAACGTTCGCGCCAGCGGCTCGGATGATGCAGTGCGCCTGACACCGCATGTTCAGTTCTCATTGGAAGAGGCGATCGCCTATATCGATGACGACGAACTGGTCGAAGTTACACCCAGCGTTGTGCGCCTGCGTAAACGATATCTGGACCCGCACGAGCGCAAGCGGATGGCGAAATCTGCCTAAATTGTGGCAAATTCAGGGTTTCAAAATTAGAAACAATGACACGAGTGTGACATTTTTTCATCCATCGCAAAAATGGTGAACTGGGGCCGGTTTGACCTAAGGTCAGGTTTAGCCCCTGTTTTTCATGGCTGATCAACTTTAAGTAAAGTTAAGAATAACTCTTTCACCAAGAGTCCCTCTTGTAAATTCGGCCTAACAAAGGTGTATTCTGGGCCAAAGTGTGACGTCGTTCATACAACGCACGTTTTGATTGGTGCATAAGATCGACGCAGTTGGTAATGAGTTTTGAGGAGTGGCGCTATGCGCATTAAATCCCGTTTGTTTTCCCTTGTTTTTGCATCTGCATCTGCGTCTTTTCTTGCAGCAGGCCCAACCTTTTCGGACGGGACCTGCACGATCCGCACTGCAAAGCAATCGGTTTCAACAGAAACCCTTTGCGCTTGTAAGGTCGTGGACGCCCGAATGCTGCGATACATTCAGCGTCGGGCTGATTTCGAAGAGATTCTATCCCGCACGCTTCAAACCTGCCCGGCTTTCGCAGCAGTTCTGACTGACTTCCCCACAGCGTCGATTACAAATCCTCAGCGCACGGGTGACGGCCCCGCTGATGAGAGCGGTGGCGGATCTGGAGGTGGTTCCAGCTCTGGTGGCGGCTCAAGCTCTGGTGGCGGCTCAAGCTCGGGCGGTGGCTCGGGTGATGGTGGCGGCACCGGCGGTGGTTCCAGCTCGGGCGGTGGCTCGGGTGACGGCGGTGGCACTGGCGGCGGTTCCAGCTCGGGCGGCGGCTCGGGTGACGGCGGTGGCACCGGCGGCGGTTCCAGCTCGGGCGGTGGCTCGGGTGACGGCGGCGGCACTGGCGGCGGTTCCAGCTCGGGTGACGGCGGCGGCACCGGCGACGGCGGTGGCTCGGGCGGCGGCTCCGGTGATGGCGGCGGCACCGGCGACGGTGGTGGCTCAGGTGGCGGCACTGGTGACGTGGGCGCCACCGGCACAACAAACGACCCTGCCCCGAACAACAACGTTTGATACGGCTTCAAAAAAACACCAGCTGCGTAAATCGCGGCTGGTGTTCTCTATTTCACAACAAACAAAAGCGTTTAGCTGCTTCCGAATACACCTACCCAACGACGGGGTTGCTTGGGATCCTGCATGCGAAGGAAAAGATACCGTGTCGATGCCCAAGGCTTGATGCTATTTGTCAGGTTATCCAAAACAAGATCGCCGCTGTCAGAACGATAGACCAACACCGCATGAGCGTTGCGACGTGTATCCAACACAGTTGCAATCAGCAGCCTTCTGGGGTCAATGCCTGCAGCGATCAGATCGCGTTTTTTCAACAGAGCAAAATCTTCGCAATCACCGCCACGAGACGTGGGAAGCGCCCAACGTTCACGGGTTTTGTATTGAGATTGATCCGTCACCTCACGAATGGTCGCGTTTACATGACGATTTACACGCTGGACGATCTGCATTTCCTGCTGGCTAGTCAACGAGCCAGACCGCTTAGTGGCACAAGCCCAGTCATACTGACGGCACAGCTGTCGCGCCCCGGATGGCGGAGGAGAGGCAGAAACGATTGTGATAAACGCACCCTCGGATGCCTGCGCTGCTGGCGCGGCCCCCAAAGTGCCAAGTAAGAGAGCGGCTGCACATATAAGATGCCCTGACCCTAAGGTCGCGCGCCCCAAGACAGGCATGAGTTTCGTGCCGATCGATTTCATTCCTGATCCCCAATCCGTGTTCAACCATGCGATTGCAGTCAAACCGGACACTGCCCTGTTTTTAGAAAATATCCGTAAACATGGCCCGCGATGCAATCTAGGACGAATTTGACGGGGAAAAAGGGCGGAAATTCGTCACTTACCATGACAAAGTTGGGCAAGAATTGGGGTCAGATTGCCACAATTATAACGGGAATTCTGAGTTTCAACCTTAGGTTATCGAGATAACTCGATGTAATTAAACATATTTAGTCAAGAAGTGATAGTCGGCGCGAAGAGTCTCAGATTCATCCTTCGCGCCTTGGCCGATTTTCGCTTATAAACCGCGAGCTTGCGCAAAAAAGATCGCGCAAGATGATTCTCACTCTGTGATTTCGACGACAACCAGCTCGCGCTCACTCGCGCCGCGCGCATGATTCAAGGCTGCCTGGTAGTCGTCTGAGTTATAACACTCAACCGCCGCTTCGACCGAAGGAAAGCGCGCAACCACATTTCGGGGGCGCTCTTTTCCTTCCAGTTGAACATAGCGGGCCGCACGCGCGATGAACTCACCGCCATGTTTTGCAATCGCAGGCCCTGCCAGTTCTGCATATTTCCCATAGGCGTCGGCGTCATTCACAGTCACATGTGCAATCCAAAGTGCAGCCATCTTATCCTCCCAATACCTGCTCGGCGGCCTTGATCGCAGCGTCTGAATTCGAGGTGTCCTTACCACCGCCCTGCGCCATGTCCGGGCGCCCACCGCCGCCCTTGCCACCCAATTCGACAACGGCTGCTTTGACCAGGTCCACTGCAGAGACTTTGCCGATCAAATCAGGGGTAACACCGGCGGCCACAGCCGCCTTACCGCCTGTATCCGCGATCAGCAAAACCGCACCCGAACCAAGACGCGCTTTGTGTTCGTCGATCAAAGCCGGCAGGTCCTTGCCCGACACACCGCTGAGAACCTGGGCAAGAAAGCTGACCCCGTTTACATCACGGGCCTCAGCCCCACTTCCCTGCCCCGCGCCACCAGCCATTGCCAGATCGCGGCGCAGCTGCGCAACTTCGTTTTGCAATGCCTTCCGCTCATCCAGCAAGGATTTCACGCGCGTGACGACATCATCCGGCTGCGCCTTCAGTTCCAGCGCAACTTGCGACAGACGTTGATCCTGCCCGGACAGATAGCGGAACGCTTCATCTCCGGTCAGGGCTTCGATACGCCGCACGCCAGCGCTGCTGGCACTATCGCCAAGTACCACAAAAGTTCCGATGTCACCGGTCTGGCGCACATGGGTACCGCCGCACAGTTCGATCGACCATGTCTCGCCATCCTGGCCCTTTCCAGTCGGCGCCTTGCCCATCGACACGACGCGCACTTCGTCACCATATTTCTCACCAAACAAGGCCTGAGCACCCAATCCGCGCGCGTCATCCGGCGTCATGATCCGGGTTGCAACGGTTGAGTTCTGGCGAATGAAGTCGTTCACCTCGCGCTCAACCTTGTGAATTTCCTCAGA
Organism: Ruegeria sp. H3; assembly: GCF_056533095.1. NCBI lineage: Bacteria > Pseudomonadati > Pseudomonadota > Alphaproteobacteria > Rhodobacterales > Roseobacteraceae > Ruegeria > Ruegeria sp. H3. The sequence goes on from NZ_JBQFOD010000001.1 coordinate 194,433, forward strand.
TGTCAAAGCCTTTGAATGGCTGAAATCGAACCGTAAACGATCCGCTGCATTCAATGACCCACGCTGCGCGACGTGATCACCCAACGTTTCGCGCAGGGCTTCATGCAACAGGTGCGTCGCCGAGTGATTGGCTCGGATTGAGGACCGGCGCGCGTGATCAACCTCAAGCTCGACCGCATCGCCCTTGGATAGCACGCCGCGCTCTATGGTCACTTTGTGAGCATAGACTTTGCCATCCGCGAACTTCTTAGTGTCTTCCACGCGCGAGACATCTTCGCGTTCTTCCAAACGTCGAATCTCACCCATATCGCCAACCTGACCGCCGGCCTCACCATAGAACGGGGTCTGGTTCACAACGGCCCAGCCGCTGCCACCCTGCTCGATTGTGTCGACTAGCGCACCATCGACGATCAGCGCCGCGATCTGCCCTTCGGTCTTTTCCGTGTCATAGCCCAGGAAATCGGTCGCGCCAGCGGTATCGAGCACATCGAACCACACCGCCTGATCCGCTGCCTCACCTGAACCGGCCCAGGCTGCGCGCGCTTTGGCCTTTTGTTCGGCCATGGCTGCATCGAAGCCATCGGTATCCACGGTCCGACCCTTTTCACGCAGCGCGTCCTGTGTCAGGTCCAATGGGAAACCATAGGTGTCATACAGCTTAAACGCGGCGTCGCCAGGTAAGGCCGCGCCTTCGGGCAGGCCTGCCACTTCGTCATCCAGCAGTTTCAGACCACGGTCCAGAGTTTGCTTGAAACGAGTTTCTTCCAGCAACAGGGTTTCTTCGATCAGCGGCTGCGCCTGTCCCAACTCGGAATATTGCGCGCCCATCAACTGCACCAATGATGGCACCAGACGGTGCATAACCGGATCTTTCGCACCCAGCAGATGCGCGTGGCGCATGGCCCGGCGCATGATCCGGCGCAGCACATAACCGCGCCCGTCATTGGATGGCATTACCCCGTCGGCGATCAGGAATGAGGTCGAACGCAGGTGATCCGCGATCACCCGGTGATGCACATTCTCATCTCCGTAAGGATCAACTCCGGTTGCATCTGCCGAGGCTTCGATCAGGGTCTTAAACAGGTCAGTGTCATAGTTGTCATGGCTGCCTTGCAGCAACGCGCCGATCCGTTCCAAACCCATGCCCGTATCAATCGACTGCATATCGAGTTCGACCATCGAGCCGTCCTCGAACTGCTCGTTCTGCATGAAAACGATGTTCCAAATCTCAATGAACCGGTCGCCATCTTCCTCGGCAGATCCCGGAGGGCCGCCCCAAATATGATCGCCGTGATCATAGAAAATCTCGGTGCACGGGCCGCAAGGGCCGGTCGGGCCCATCTGCCAGAAATTGTCATTGGTAGCGATGCGGATGATCCGGTCTTCGGGCACGCCGACCTTTTTCCAGATCTCAAACGCCTCATCATCCGTATGGTAAACCGTTGTCAGCAAACGGTTCTTGTCGATGCCGAATTCCTTGGTAATCAACTCCCAGGCAAAAGGGATAGCCTCAGGCTTGAAATAGTTACCGAATGAGAAGTTTCCCAGCATCTCAAAGAACGTGTGATGCCGTGCGGTGTAACCCACATTATCCAGATCGTTATGCTTGCCCCCGGCGCGAACGCATTTCTGCGCCGTTGTGGCGCGTTGATAATCACGAGTTTCAACGCCGGTGAACAGGTTCTTGAACTGCACCATGCCTGAATTCACGAACATCAGCGTCGGGTCGTTGCGCGGCACCAAGGGGCTGGACGCCACCACTTCGTGCCCTTGCTTGGCGAAGTAGTTCAGAAAGGTCGATCGAATATCGTTCAGCGTGGGCATTTGGGCTCTCTCAGCGCGCAATCAGAATGGTTTGCGCAGGTTTACCGCCGCACCTAAGGAGTGTCCACAGCATAGGCTGCCCGAAAACGAAACAAGGCGGCACTATGGGCCGCCCTGTTCCTAATATTCTCAGCGCCTTCGGGATGCAGGGGTATTTCTGCAGCCCTCCAAGCGATTACTAAGCCTCGAGGATATCGTCATCCTCGGCGGCACCTGGTGCCATGTCGAAATCCAGCCCATGTGCTGCGCGAATCTTATCTTCAATCTGCAGCGCAATCTGGCCGTTATCTCGCAAATATTGCTTGGCGTTTTCACGCCCCTGCCCGATCCGTTCATCGCCATAGCTGAACCAGGATCCCGATTTCTCGACCACACCGGCCTTCACACCCAGATCAAGCAGTTCACCCATCTTGCTGATGCCTTCGCCATACATGATGTCGAATTCCACCTGTTTGAACGGCGGTGCCACCTTGTTCTTCACAACCTTGACGCGGGTCTGGTTGCCGACCACCTCGTCACGATCCTTGATGGCACCGATGCGGCGGATGTCCAGCCGGACCGAGCTGTAGAATTTCAGCGCATTACCACCGGTCGTGGTTTCCGGGCTGCCGAACATAACACCGATCTTCATCCTGATCTGGTTGATGAAGATGACCATACAGTTCGAACGGCTGATCGAGCCGGTTAGTTTGCGCATCGCCTGGCTCATCAATCGAGCCTGAACGCCGACATTGCTGTCACCCATGTCGCCCTCAAGTTCGGATTTCGGCGTTAGCGCCGCCACCGAGTCGACCACGACCATGTTCACCGCACCCGACCGCACTAGCGTGTCGGTGATCTCAAGCGCTTGTTCGCCGGTATCAGGTTGCGAGATCAGCAATTCATCCAGATCAACACCAAGCTTGCGCGCATATTGCGGGTCCAGCGCGTGTTCGGCGTCGACAAAGGCGCAAACCCCGCCGCGTTTTTGCTGTTCTGCAATGCAATGCAGCGTCAGCGTGGTTTTACCGGAGCTTTCTGGCCCGTAAATCTCGACAATCCGGCCCATGGGCAGGCCGCCAATTCCCAGCGCAATATCCAGACCCAGCGACCCGGTCGAGCTGGCCTCGATATCCTGTTTGCTGTCTTCACCCAGCTTCATGATCGAGCCTTTGCCGAACTGACGTTCGATCTGGGCCAGCGCACTGTCGAGCGCCTTTTGCTTATCTGCGTTTTTCTTGTCGCTCATCGTCAGAAGATCCGCCATTGTCCTGTCGCTTTCCCTTTTGTCACACCCTTTGCCGGGCGGCAATCGCTGCTTTGTTCGCCTCTTGTTCCTTATGGGACCAAAAAGAGAACATTTCAACTAAAACTTACAGAACCTACTCTTCGGCAATTGTGTTAAAGAGTGGTTTACGACAATCTGCAATCGTAACGGTCCAAGTCTCGGAATTGATAAATGCTTGTTTTTTATAAAGAACGCCTTGCGTTTTTATCTGTACCCAAGACAGGTAGCACCGCCTATCACATGGCGCTCGGATCACGCGCGGATCTGGTGATCACGGGCCCGCCCGAGTTGAAACACGCCCCAGTGCGCCGGTTTGATCGTTTTTTTCAAAACATGTACCGAAAAATATATGACACCGAGATGGAGATCATGGCTGTCGTGCGCGAACCCATCGACTGGCTGGGCAGCTGGTATCGCTTTCGCAGCCGCGATGACCGTATCGGGCATCCGCATTCAACCCGTGATCTAAGCTTCGATGAGTTTGTCCGCGCCTATATGCAGAACCCGCGCCCGGAATTTGCGGATGTGGGCAGCCAGAACCAGTTCTTTCGCACCCGCAACAACGGCGTCGGCGCCAGCCACGTTTTTAAATATGAACATCAGGACAAAATCCTGAACTTCCTGCAAGAGCGGCTGCAAATGGACATCACCCTGCCACGCGAAAATGTCTCTCCGACCCGGAACATGTTTCTGACACCCGAGACCGAGACCATGTTTCGTAAGAGACACGCCGAAGAATTTGCGACCCATGACGCAGCGCAATAAGCGCGTCAGTTGAGCTTTTCGAACACGGCTTCGGTCAGTTGGGTCAATGAGAACGGCTTAGGCAGGAAGGTCGAGTTGGCGATCTGCGGTCCGGAATCGCCAAACGCGCCTTCGGTGTATCCAGACACAAAGACAACGCGCGCATCGGGCCGGGTTTCCAGGGCTTTGCTAACCCATGTCGGACCATCCATGCCCGGCATCACCACATCGGTTACAAAAACATCAACGACCAATTCAGGGTCGTCCAATATGTTCAGGGCATCCTCTGCAGACTCGGCCTCCAACACGGTATAGCCTTTCAGGCGCAAAGCGCGGGTTGCAAAGGCGCGGACCGGAGCCTCGTCTTCGACCAGCAAAACGACCCCCTCACCTTGACGATTGGTCTGCGGGCTATGCGATACGTCTTCGATCACCTCTGGTTCAGAGGCGGTTTTGCAAACCGGGAGCAAAAGGGTGAAGTTCGTCCCGTGCCCAACAACGCTGTCAACAAAGATAAAGCCGCCTGTCTGTTTCACGATACCGTAGACGGTTGACAGGCCCAGACCCGTCCCCTCCCCGGTGCGTTTGGTTGTGTAAAACGGCTCGAACACTTTTTGTAGCTTGTCGGCCGGTATTCCGATACCGCCATCCTTGACCTTGACGGTGACATATTCGCCCGGCTCGACCGTGGCTCTGTCCCGCATCAATGGGTTCGTCAGGGTTAGAACCTCAGTCTCAATCCGAATTTCACCGCCTTCGGGCATGGCATCGCGGGCGTTGACCACCAGATTCATCAGCACCTGTTCGAGCTGACGTTTGTCGGCGCGAACGGGTTTGAGCACGGGGTCATGGCTCAGCGTCAGATGTACCTTTTCCCCGACCAGACGATTCAGCAGGTGAATCAGATCTGAGATCGTATCCCGCATATCCAGTACCTCGGGGCGCAAGGTTTGTTTGCGCGAAAAGGCCAACAACTGGCTGACCAGCGCCGCCGCGCGGTTGGCGTTCTGGTTGATCTGCACCAGATCCGCATAGTCGGGATCATTCTGATCGTGCCGCAGCAACAGCAGGTCGCAATGGCCTGAGATGGCGGTCAGCAAGTTATTGAAATCATGCGCAACACCGCCCGCCAACTGGCCAACAGCCTGCATCTTTTGCCCCTGCACAAATTGCGCCTCAAGCGTTTTTAACTCGGTCGCATCGTTGAGAACCGCGATCAAACATACCTGACCATCTTTGTGAACACGGCTGAGTGTAACTTGTATGAATATCTCTTTGTCATCACGGCTAAGCCGCAGAAACTCGGACCGATGCGCTTCTTCTTCCGCTGCCGTCCGAGCCAGCCACTCTAACACAGGATGGTTCAAGCCCTGCATGATGGTGCTGATGTTGGTTTTGGTGAGTTCACCGCCACCCAACAGCTTCAACGCCAGCCGATTGGCTTGCAGGATCGTCCCGTCAGGGGACAGGCACAAAAGCGGCACGGGAAGATCATTGAAATGCGTCCCGATCCCCTGTTTAGGGGGGGCGGCCAGCGGAACCAGCGCCAGATTGCGCCCTGTGCTCGAGTTGGACAACTCGGACACGACCGCAGTTTGATCCCCGGCTTTGGTACAGAGCCGCATGATACCGATTTGTTCATTGCCAACTTCGGGCAGTACCTGATCCATGGTTTCTGGCAGAAAACCCAATAGACGTTCAGCGGCGCGGTTCAGTCGCAAAACATCACCGTTTCGCCCTTCGGTCAGAACCGGCAGAGACACTGAGTCCCAGGGTCCGCTCTCTTCAAATCGAAAACGCCAACACAACAGCCCGTCACATAGCCGGAAGACCGATACCGGGATTGTTGTATCAAGCGTCACCACATGTTCGTGCGCCCGGCCCTGTGATTGCGCCCGCGATTGCAGGCGCAGTAAGATCGCCGCCGGATTGGCAAAGACGGGGCGCAGACAATGGGTCAGTGCCTCACCTGGCATCGCGCGGAGCCTTTGATAGGAAGCCGCATTGGCAATCAGGATTTCGCCCTCGGCATTGGCAATCAAACAGGGGTACGTGTCCTGCTGCGCAAAGGCTGCCATCACGGCGGTCGATCGCTGTACAGATCGGTTGCTCAGCGCCACCCTGAGAACCGCAATCAGCGCAATCACTGCCAGCGATCCACCTGAAACCCAAAGTCCCATGGCCCAATCCGGGGATACAAGTTTCGTGCTGGGTGCCAAAACAAGTGCGAGCGCCAGCAGGGCCAGTGCAGCAATACGTTGTATAGAAGGGACCGTATCAGAACGCGGTTGATAGGGTAAATCGGCAATGTCGGACATCAATGGCTCGGTCAAAAGGGCGTTGGGGCATCTGGAACTTAAATTGGTTAAAACCCGCTTAACGAATCTAGTCGCACGAGCCTCTACCTAAAGTTGCTAGAACCCACCTTGCTACCGCGTCAAGTGTGCCGTAAAGAAACCGTCCACACCGTGTGTTACCCGCCACGATTGGCGCAAAGACTGCTGCCAGCCGGGGTTGGACTGTAAGAACGCCTCGACAATGTCACCATTTTCACAGTCAAGCATCGAGCATGTGGCATAGGCCAAAACTCCATCGCGCTGCACAAACCCCCGAATGCCATTTAGTATTTGGGCCTGAACACTCGTCAATTCGTGTAAACGCGTCCCGGTCAAGGCCCATTTCCCCGCCGGAGCACGCCGCCAGGACCCGCTGCCAGAACACGGGGCATCGGCAAGCACGATGTCAAACGGCCCATGGTCTGCAAGCTCACCAGAGCTGAGCAAGGTGATATCAGCCCCCGCCCGCTCCGCTCGATTGGGCAAATCCCGCATGCGGCCTGCATTCACGTCATGGGCGAACACGGTGACATCTCTGTGCGCAGCAAGAGCCAGCGATTTACCCCCGCCGCCGGCGCAATAGTCCAGAACACGCATACCCGGCTGCACATCCAGCGCCGCCACAACGGCTTGGCTCGCAGCGTCCTGCAATTCAACCAGCCCGTTTGTATAGGCACGGCTTTGTCCGATCTTGCGCGCACCGTCCGTGACATCAAGCGCCGTTTCACAAATTGGATGCGGGATTGCGGCGATGCCCTCCGCAGCCAAGGCCTCGGTCGCCAACGCAAGATCGGCTTTCAGAAGGTTCACGCGCAGATGAACACCCGCACGGCTCTGCAAAGCTTCTGCAGCGGCTTCCGTATCCGCGCCCAACGAGGCACAAAACTGCGGCCACAGCCATTCAGGGATGTCCAATCTTTCCGCATCGCTTTCAAAAGCACGCGCGGTTTCGGAGGCACTTACAGGCGGCGGAGCATGCCTGTCGCCCGCAAACACGGAGCTTACATCACCACCCTGCGCCCGCACGGCCCCGATCATTAGGCCGCGCCCGGTACATGCACCGCCAAGCGCGGCAAAAGATCGTTTGCGGCGTAACGCGTCAAACACATGATCCCGCACCGCTGCACGATCCTTGGACCCGGCAAACCGACTGCGGCGCGCCCAGCCGGTCAGGGCCTTTTCAACGGGTGCTCTGCCCAGTATCTCATCCAGAATCTCGATCGAAGCCTGGACGCGCGCCGCAGGTGTCATGTCTTAACCTGCAACCTTACATCACCCGATAGTTCGGGCTTTCGCGGGTGATCTGCACGTCATGCACATGGCTTTCTTTCAGACCTGCCCCGGTGATTTTCACAAAGTTGCAGTTCTTGCGCATCTCTTCAACGGTTGCACAGCCGGTATAGCCCATCGCTGCTCGCAGGCCGCCCACCAACTGGTGCACAACAGCCCCGGCTGACCCTTTGTAGGGCACCTGCCCCTCAATCCCTTCGGGCACCAGCTTGTCATTGGCGGCATCCTTCTGGAAATAGCGATCCGCCGAGCCACGCGCCATGGCTCCCAAGCTGCCCATGCCGCGATAGGATTTGAAAGACCGGCCCTGGTAAAGGATCACCTCGCCGGGGCTTTCATCGGTCCCGGCGATCATCGAACCGACCATGGCGCACGACGCACCCGCCGCGATGGCCTTGGCGAAATCGCCTGAGAACTTGATGCCGCCATCAGCAATCACCGGAACATCACCGGCTGCCGCCGCACAATCCATGATCGCTGTCAGCTGGGGTACGCCAACCCCAGCCACCATGCGCGTGGTGCAGATCGAGCCCGGCCCGATGCCAACCTTGATCGCATCTGCGCCTGCGTCGATCAGCGCTTTGGTCGCCTCGGACGTGGCAACGTTCCCTGCGATGATCTGAACCTCGTTCGACAGGGTCTTGGCGCGTTTCACCGCATCCAGAACGCCTTGTGAATGGCCATGCGCGGTATCAACCACAATGATGTCGACACCTGAATCGACTAGCAGTTCCGAGCGTTCAAATCCGGCATCGCCAACCGAGGTTGCAGCCGCCACACGCAGACGGCCAAGGCTGTCTTTACAAGCGGTCGGGTTCAGCACGGCCTGTTCGGTGTCTTTCAAGGTCAACAGGCCGGTTAGCTTGCCCTCACCATCAACGACCAGCAGTTTTTCGATCCGGCGGGCACGCATCAAGCTTTTGGCTTCTTCCAGATCGGCAGGCTCTTGCAGCATCGCCAGATTGTCCGCGGTCATCATCGCGTGGATCGGTGTATCTTCTGAGGTCGCAAAGCGCATGTCCCGATTGGTCACGATGCCGACAACGCGCCCTTGATCATCTACCACAGGGAACCCGGTGAAATTGTAGCGCTGTACCAACGCCTGCGCATCGGCCAGTGTCTGATCGGCGCGCAGCGTGACCGGGTTGTAGACGATCCCAGATTCGAATCGTTTGACCCTGCGCACTTCGCGGGCCTGTTCTTCGATCGAAAGGTTCTTGTGGATCACCCCAATGCCCCCTGCCTGGGCCATGGCAATGGCCATGCGCGCCTCGGTCACGGTATCCATGGCCGAGCTGAGCAGCGGGATGTTCATGGTAATCTGACGTGTCACACGTGTCGTGGTATCTGCCGTGGCCGGCAGCACCGTTGATGCCCCTGGCACCAAAAGAACATCATCAAAGGTAAGCGCCTCACGAATCTGCATCTGATCACCCCATGCAAAAGCCCGTTTGGCGGTGACCCTATTGCATGGATCAACTCCAAGGAAAAGCCCCTGAACCGAAGTTGTTGCCAAAAGCATCAGAACACCGTGCCTTAAAACGACGCTTGTTGTTGAAAACCTGCCGCTGAATGGCCTTTCCCTTTCTCAGGAAATTCATATCTTGCGCGGGACACGCGCGAATACAAAGGCAGGCCATTCATGACCACCGACCCTCTTGTCGTCTTCACCCCATCCGGTAAACGCGGGCATTTCCCGGTTGGTACGCCAATTCTGACTGCAGCGCGGCAATTGGGTGTTGATCTGGATTCGGTCTGTGGCGGGCGTGGTATCTGTTCGAAATGCCAGATCACACCCAGCTATGGTGAGTTTCCTAAACACGGCGTGACGGTGAATGATGGCGCGCTGAGCGAATGGAACGCGGTCGAGCAGCGCTATGACGACAAGCGGGGGCTAAAGCCCGGCCGCCGTCTGGGCTGTCAGGCCACGGTACAGGGCGATGTCGTGATCGACGTGCCCCCGGAAAGCCAAGTACACCGTCAGGTGGTGCGCAAAGCGGCCACTGCACGCGCCATCACCATGGACCCGGCCACGCGTCTGTATTTCGTCGTGGTTGAAGAACCTGACATGCATTCGCCGACCGGTGATCTGGAGCGGCTGGAACGCGCCCTGCGCGACCAATGGAAGATCGACGCCATCACCGCTGATCTGTCGCTTATGTCCAAGCTGCAACCCGTTCTGCGCAAAGGCAAATGGGAGGTCACGGTTGCCATCCACAAAGGCCACAAGGACTCTGTCGCGCGGGTTGTTGAAATTTGGCCCGGCCTGCACGAAGGCGGGCTCTATGGTCTGGCTATTGACCTTGGCTCTACCACCATCGCGGCCCATTTGACCGATCTGGATACGGGCGAGGTCAAAGCCTCTTCCGGCCTGATGAACCCCCAGATCCGTTTTGGCGAAGATCTTATGAGCCGCGTGTCCTATGCCATGATGAACCCCGGCGGCGATCAGGAAATGACCAAAGCGGTGCGCGAGGCGATCAACGATCTGACCACCTCAATCGCTGATGAGGCCGGAATTGACGCCGCGCTGATCGTTGAAACGGTGTTTGTCTGCAACCCGGTCATGCATCACCTGCTGCTGGGTCTGGACCCGGTCGAGTTGGGGCAAGCCCCATTTGCGCTAGCCACATCCGAGTCGATGTCCCTGCCCGCATGCGAGATGGACCTGACCAACATGAACCCACGCGCGCAGGTCTATATCCTGCCGTGTATCGCAGGCCATGTGGGTGCGGACTGCGCCGCTGTGGCCTTGTCGGAAGAGCCCGGCAAATCCAAAGATCTCGTGCTGATCGTCGACGTGGGCACCAATGCGGAAATCCTGCTGGGCAATACCAGCCGCGTTCTGGCCTGTTCCTCGCCCACCGGACCGGCCTTTGAGGGTGCTCAGATCAGTTCCGGCCAGCGCGCCGCCCCCGGAGCGATTGAGCGGATCGAGATCGACCCCGTGACCAAAGAACCCCGGTTCCGTGTCATTGGGTCCGAGAAATGGTCGGACGAAGAGGGCTTTGACGTCGATATCGCCACCACCGGCATCACCGGCATTTGCGGGTCTGGCATTATCGAAGCCGTCGCTGGAATGCGCATCGCGGGCCTGTTGGATGAAAGTGGCCTGATCGGATCGGCCGAGCAAACCGGCACGCCGCGCAGCGTGCCCGAGGGGCGCACCCATTCCTACCTGATCCACGATGCCAGCGCCGATGGCGGCCCGCGGATCACCGTGACCCAAGGCGACATCCGCGCCATTCAACTGGCCAAATCTGCGCTTTATGCAGGCGCACGTCTTCTGATGGATGAGATGGAAGTCGACCGGGTGGATCGCGTGGTCCTCGCAGGTGCGTTCGGCGCGCATATCTCGACCAAACACGCGATGGTTCTGGGCATGATCCCGGATGCCCCGTTGGACAAGGTGTCCAGCGCCGGGAACGCCGCAGGTACTGGTGCCCGGATAGCGCTGTGCAACATCGGTGCACGGGCCGAAATCGAGCGCGTAGTTCGCGAAATCACCAAGGTCGAAACCGCCATAGAGCCGAAATTCCAGGATCACTTCGTCGCAGCCAACGCGATCCCGCACAAGACGGACCCGTTCCCCGAACTGGCCCAGGTCGTCACCCTGCCCGCGCCCTCGTTCAATACAGGCGGTGGCGAGTCCGACGCTGGCGGAGGTCGGCGCCGTCGCCGCAGGGGATAACTGGATCAGCGCTGGACCTAGTTTTCCGGATCTAAACACGGAAATCTGGAGCGGGTAGCGGGAATCGAACCCGCGCGTTCAGCTTGGGAAGCTGACAGGCTACCATTACATCATACCCGCCGCGCAGATGTGGATAGCACCCCCTTTGACCGGGGTTCAAGAGGGATCATGCGGGGCCAGGATCTACTTGGTCAGGTCCTGCGCCAGCATCAGCGCATTGTTGTCTGGATCGAAAAAGGTTGCCGTGCTGACCATGCCTTCGATGGTCTCGGTTTCGCCATCAAACCGTACGCCAGCGGATTCCAGCGCCTTGCGGGCTTCTGATATATTGGCCACGCCGAATACGGGCACGCAGTTGCCGGGATTGGGCTCTGCCTGCTCACCCAGACCCAGAGTCACGCCCTTGGTGTTGGTCTGCACCTCGCTCCAGCCTGCTTCGTCCATATGGTATACAAGCGAGAAACCCAAGTTTTCCTGATACCACGTCGCGCTTGCGTGGCGGTCGCGTACGGACAGGGCAAGTGTGATCGTATCATCAAGAGAAACGCGTGCCATGTGCTTTACCTTTTTTCATAATACTAGTAACTATACTTTATGGACATTCCGACACTTGTCAACCTGACATCACGGGCCTGGTCACTCAGCATTCTGGCGCTGTTGGATGCGGGTACGCCGGGACGTCAGGCCCCCTTGCTGGCAGCGACCAACGCAAGCCGGACCTCCTTTCGTGCCAGCCTTGATCACCTGATTGCGCTGCGTCTTCTCGAAAGAAATCCGGGCCACGGCCATCCTTTGCGGCCCGAGTTTCGGCTGACACTAAAGGGTGTTGAGGCCGCGCAGATGGCCAGCAAGATTATTAAGGCCGTACCTGATGAAAGTGAATTTGCCCTGCTACGTAAAAGCTGGTCAGTCCCAGTTTTAGCGTTGACCAACTCGCCTCAGCGATTTTCAACTATGAAAACGGCCCTGACTACAATCACGGACAGGGCGTTGTCCGAGTCGTTGCATAGACTCGAAGATCATCAACTTATTCAAAGGGATATCAACCTCTCTGAACGCACGCCCTACCCGACTTACTGCGCGATCAATACCGGTTTGGCAGTGAACCAGGCCATCGGCTTGGGTATCTGAGGCCTTCCGCTGATCTGACCTTTCTCAGAATGACAACAAAAAAAGGCCGGGCAAGTGCCCGGCCCGTGATCAAGTTGCGTTCAGCTTAGGCGCGGCGGCGGCGACCGCCTCCGCGACGTCCTCGCCCTTCGCCCTCGGCTCCGGGTGCCTCGGGGGCTTTGTTGAACCTGATCCACTCACCACCATGGGGGTCGTTGTTGGTGAGCAAATTGGCGGCGCGGATGGCCTCCATTTCTTTACCGGCGCGCGGCAGGGTCGAGCCCAGACCGAACATCTGCACGAAGGTTTCATCATCCATACCTTCGGGCAGGATGATGCCAGCAGCGGCTACGGCCTCTTTCTTCTCGGCAATCTTTTTCTGAGTTACCGGCAGAGCCACCGGGTTCATGATGGCCGAGGTCATGCCAGCACCCATCGCCATTGGCAGAAAGGCATTGTTGATGCCGTGACGGTTCGGCAGGCCAAATGAAACATTGGACGCACCGCATGTCGTATTCACGCCAAGCTCCTCGCGCAGACGACGGACCAGAGCGAACACCTGCTGACCTGCGGTTGCCATCGCGCCGATGGGCATAACCAGCGGATCAACCACGATATCATGAGCTGGGATACCGTAGTCAGCAGCGCGTTCGACAATCGTCTTGGCAACCGCAAAACGCACGTCGGGATCTTCGGAAATGCCAGTATCGTCGTTCGAGATGGCAACAACCGGCACGTTGTATTTCTTCACCAGCGGCAAAACCAGCTCCAGACGCTCTTCCTCGCCGGTGACCGAGTTCAGCAGCGGACGGCCTTCAGCCGCCTCAAGGCCCGCTTCCAACGCACCAGGGACCGAGCTGTCGACGCAAAGAGGTACATCGACCAAGCCTTGCACCAGCTCAACGATCTTGCGCATCAGCGGCGGTTCGGTCTCGTTCGGATTGGGGTTCGAGTTGTAGACAACACCCGCATTGATATCCAGAACGGTCGCGCCTGCAGCAACCTGCGCCAGCGCGTCTTTCTCGACGGTCGAGAAATCGCCCGCTTCCAGTTCGGCGGCCAGTTTCTTGCGGCCTGTGGGATTGATCCGCTCGCCGATCACGCAGAACGGTTCGTCAAAGCCCAGAACGGCAGTTTTTGTTTTTGATTCTACGACTGTACGGGTCATGTCCGTTCCTTAGGAATTTGCGGGCTTTGCCGAAGCGCCGCCGTTATTGATCGCCCAGTTGGCGTTGGTCTTAATCCCGCCCAGCGGGAAGAAGTGGACGTTGGTGATGTTGAAATCCGGGTTGGCCGCTTTGTGGTTGGCCAGTTCGGTGATCACATCGGTCGGCTCATAAGGCAACAGCAGCTTGGAGACATCCATTGCGCGCTTCTGCAGAACCTTCAATGACGGACCAACGCCACAAGCGATGGCGAACTTGATCAGGGTCTGCAGTTTGGCAGGGCCAGCGATGCCGATATGGACCGGGATGTCGATCCCCGCCTCTTTCAGGCTGTCAGCCCAGGCAATGATCGGCTTGGCGTCAAACGCGAATTGCGTGGCCAGCGCCATTTCGGCATCCGTGGTCTCAGAGAACTTCTGTTTCCAACGCAGTGCGTCATCGACATTCTTGGTCGAGCCGTCCGGGTCGATGTCTTTGTTGCCCTCGGGGTGGCCTGCGACGTGCAGACGTTTGAAACCAGCCTTGTCGAACAGACCGCTCTCCAGCAGCTGCATCGAACTGTCGAACTCACCATGGGGCTTTGCAACACCACCGGCCAGCAGCAGCGCCTGCTCAACACCGGCTTCACCCTGATACATCGAGATCCAGTTCTCAAGCGTCGCCGCGTCCTTGATGATCCGCGCCGGGAAGTGTGGCATCACCGGATAGCCATCATCAGCGAGGCGCTTGGCGGTCTTGACCATATCTTCGATGGGTGTGCCCTCGATATGCGCGATGTAGACGCGGGTGCCTTCGGGCAACAACGCGCGGAAATCTTCAACCTTTTCGGCGGTGCGGGGCATCACCTCGATCGAATAGCCCTGCAAAAAGGCTTCGACGGTCGGATTAACCGGCCCGTTTTCGACCGCATCACGTTTCTTGAAGTTCAGCAAAGCCATTGCGGCCTCCCATAGCTGTCTCGGGCTCATGCCCAACCGTCATTGGCGATCAGCGCTTTGATGCGGTCCTGATCGTATTCCGTTTCCAGACGCACGGCCTGTGCCTCCGCAATCTCGGACGGGTCGCCCTCAACTGCAAAAGGCGCGGCTTTGCGCCATTCCGCAAGGTAGGCATCACTGTCCTTGGCATTCACCTTCATAGCGGCGCGGTCGATGGCTTGTTCAAACCGTTCTTCCAATTGCCGCTTGGCGCCGCGACGGCCTTTGCCGACGATGACCTGAGCGGGAATGTCGCGCCAGTAAACGATGGTGACGTCAGGCATTGCTGTGATTCCTCCTAACCCGATGGGGCGGTTCTAAACATCTATATGGGCCTGGGTCGGTCGGTTTTCGACACAAGTGGTATTTCAAGCGACTTTTTGGCCTACGGTTGTGTACCGGCGCTTGTAGCTGAGTTCCCAGCCAATCCGCATATCAAAATTCTCATTGTCACTATGAAACTACTGCATGAAACAGAAAAACCCCGGACGAAGCTATGCGTCCGGGGTCGTCGTTCAAAGATCAGCGATGTTAGCCGACCAGACCACCGTCTTCGCGGGTCACCGCGATGATTGCAGAGCGTGGAACCGCGTCACCGCCTTCGGGCCAGTGGCTGTTGCCGTCCTCACCCGGGTGCTGGACGCCCACGAACATGGTGCGGCGATCAGGCGACCAGCTGATACCCGTGATCTCACACTCGTTCGGGCCAACCATGAAGCGGCGGATTTCGCCGGTGACCGGATCGCCGGCCAGCATCTGGTTGTTACCCTGTCCGGCGAAATCGCCTTCGTTGCCATAGTTGCCGTCGGTCTGGATCCACAGCAGACCATTGCTGTCGAACTTCAACCCGTCGGGCGAGTTGAACATGTTATCCGCATTGACGTTATCCGAGCCGCCATAGGCGTCTTGATGCACAGTCGGGTTACCGGCCAGAACATAGAGGTCCCATCCAAAACCTGCCGCGGTGTGATCGCCACCATTCGGGGTCCAGCGCACGATTTGGCCATAGTTGTTTGCCTCACGCGGGTTTGGTCCGTTGACCGATGTGTCATCTCCACCGGCATTCGGCTTGACGCCCCGGTTCTTGTTGTTGGTCAGACAGCAATAAACCTCGGGCGAGTTGGGGTTTGCGGCAACCCATTCCGGACGGTCCATCGTAGTCGCGCCAACCGCTGAACCGGCCTGACGTGTGTGGATGCTGATTTCAGCCTGCGAGGCCAAACCCGTGGTTTCTGGCGTTAATTCCAGCCACTCACCCGTGCCGTCGTCGTTGAACTTCGCAACGGACAAAGTGCCATTTTCCAGCAGCGCATTGGTGTCAACGCCTGCCGCATAAACGCCGTCCGATACAAAGCGATACAGGAACTCGCCCCGTTCATCATCGCCCATGTAAACGACGACGCGACCATCGTTGTTTACAACCGCTTCAGCGTTCTCATGCTTGAAACGACCCAGCGCGGTCAGCTTGCGTGGGGTCGAATTTGGATCGGTCGGGTCAATCTCAACCACATAACCTGCGCGGTTCGGCTCATTGGGGTTTTTCGAGACGTCAAAACGGTCATCGATCTTGGCCCAGCCATAGCCCCAATCCTTGGACGAGACGCCGTAGCGCTTCAGTTCAGGGCTGACCTCGTGGTTCTCATCAGCTGCCGAGAAGTAGCCGTTGAAGTTTTCTTCACAGGCCAGATAGGTGCCCCAGGGCGTCATGCCGTTGCCGCAGTTGTTCCAGGTGCCCTTCGAGGTGGTCCCTGTTGCATCAGCTGCTGTTTTCAGCAGATCGTGCCCAGCCGCCGGGCCGGTCAGGGCCATATCGGTCTGTGGCGTAATACGACGGTTGTAAGGGCTGTCCTTGACAATCGCCCATGTGCCATCGGTGTTGGCGATCTCGACCACGGTGACACCATGGGCCATCATGCCCTTGGCAACATCATCGTCCGAGGCCGCCTTGGCATCGGGGTTATTGCCCCAGAGGATGTCACGGTTGGTGTATTCGTTATTCACAACCAGCAGCACATGACCGTCATGCAGGAACACATCCTGACCGTCGGTATTGTCGCCGAAGGCACGTTCTTGGCTTGCAGCCGTACCGCGCGTTGCATGGTCGAATTCGGGTGCATCGGACCAAAGCGGGTCCCCCCAGCGCACCATGACCTCGGCCTTGTAGCCCGCAGGCACAACAACGTCATCTGCGGTGGAAACCGGGATTGCATCAAACGCAAAACGATCCGCAGCCGCGCGTGCACCTGAGGGGACAAACGAGCCCGCGACAGCCGTAAAACTGCCCATCGCCAGAACACCGCCCAAAAAACCGCGTCGCGACAAGGCGCGTTCAACCACACGGTCAAATTCGCATTCTTCGGGGCGGGGATTTACGACCTCATCATATTCATCAAAAGAAAGGGTGTGCTCGTCTTTCATGGCAATCTCCATATCTGGCTGAAAGCTGGTAGAGAATCCCGTATCGGGGCTCGGCCACGGGATCGCACCCCAGTATGAACGCGGTGTGACACTCACGTTAAATTCAAAATTGAAATCACTTGCGCGTCGGCGATCCCCCGCCTAGGGTCAAACTAACTCGAAAATCGGAGGGCGTGACGAATGGCGCCCAAGCGTCCCAAAGGTGCGGGCGCGTTCCCGAAGGCGGTCGAAAGCCCCGCGCCGGCAAGACCCGATCCAGATGCGCTCTATGCGGCGTTGGATCTGGGGACAAATAGTTGCCGCATGTTGATCGCCCAGCCCAAGGGCAGCGGGTTCCATGTGGTCGACAGCTTCTCCAAATCCGTGCAATTGGGCGCGGGTCTGGAACGGACGGGGCGACTGTCTCGGGCCTCGATGTCGCGCACGGTTCAGGCCCTGCGCATCTGCCAGCAAAAGCTGAAACGCAACAAGGTCAAACGGATGCGTTTGGTCGCGACCGAAGCGTGCCGCCGCGCCAAAAACGCGCGCGAGTTCATCCGTCAGGTGAAGCGCGAAACCGGCCTGACGCTGGAGATCATCCAGCCCGAGGAAGAAGCACGCCTGGCCGTTATCTCCTGTGCGCCTTTGGTCTCCACCAAGACCGAACAATTGCTGGTTGTTGATATCGGCGGCGGTTCGACCGAACTGGTTTGGATCGACATATCTTCGATACCTCGCCGCGATCGCCCGGCCGCGATCATGCGGCTTCACAATGGCTTTCACACAGCTGACAGCCCCTTCCCCGCCGCAAAGGTCGTGGATTGGATCAGCGTGCCCCTTGGCGTCGCGACGTTGCGCGATCAATTCCACGATGTCGAAGATGATGCAGCCCGATTTGCGCTCATGAGCTGGTTTTTTGAAGAAAATCTGGCCGATTTCGCCCCCTACAAGGACGAACAGACCCGCGAAGGCTTTCAGATCGTCGGCACCAGCGGCACGGTCACAACCGTTGCCGCGTCGCATCTGGGGCTGAAGCGCTATGACCGAACCAAAGTGGACGGTCTGCGCATGACCAGCGATCAGATTGACAAAGTCATCCGCGGGTATTTAGAACTCGGCCCTCACGGGCGCCGTCGCGACCCCCGGATTGGGGATGACCGGCAGGCCCTGATCATGTCCGGCTCGGCCATTTTGCAGGCCCTTTTGCGTTGCTGGCCCACCGACCGCTTGTCTGTAGCGGACCGGGGGCTGCGCGAAGGTCTGCTCTATGCGCAAATGAGTGCGGACGGCGTATTGGAAGACGGACCGTTCTGATGGCGAAGACACCGAGTGGAAAGAACACCTCAGGCCGCGGGCAGCGCGACCTGAAGGTAAAGGTAAAGACGGCGCGTGGGCGTAAGCTAAGCTCAACACGTTGGCTCGAGCGGCAGCTGAACGACCCCTATGTCAAACGCGCAAATGCCGAAGGGTATCGCGGGCGCGCGGCGTTCAAGATATTGGAACTGGACGAGAAATTCCGATTCCTCGTACCCGGTGCGCGCGTCGTGGATCTGGGTTGCGCCCCCGGTGGCTGGCTGCAGGTTGCGGTCAAGCGGGTGAATGCGCTGGGCGAGAAGAGCGGCAAGCGCATTGGCACTGTACTGGGCATTGATCTTCAAGAGGTCGAACCGGTTGCTGGTGCGACGGCTCATGTACTGGATTTCATGGAAGATGACGCCGATCAAAAGGTCAAAGACTGGCTGGGCGGCAAGGCCGATGTGGTGATGTCGGACATGGCCGCCGCGTCGTCAGGCCACAAACAGACCGACCATTTGCGGATTATGGCCCTGTGCGAAACGGCTGCGTATTTTGCCTTTGACGTGTTGGAAGAAGGTGGCACGTTCGTCGCCAAGGTTCTGGCCGGAGGCGCCGAGGGAGATTTGCAAAAGCTGTTGAAACAGAAGTTCGAGAAGGTCGCCAACGTCAAACCGCCCGCATCCCGGTCGGACAGTTCCGAGAAATTCGTTGTGGCGACAGGGTTTCGCGGCTGAAGTTAATCTTCTGTCGTCAACTGCACTGCAAGCGGATGCTCCTGAAAAGACGCGGCTGCAAGGTTCTGCATCTCAACAACCTCTGAATGGTTCAGATAAACCGGCTTACGATCCCGCAACTGCGCGATACGCTGCTCCAATGACCCCTTCACGTCCCCTACACAGGGATGTTTCTGCATCGTTTCTGACATACGCCACCTGCAAACAAACCTGAGGCTGATGCCCCTAAGGCTGTCTACAAGTGAATTTTGCCGGGATCATGGCCCAATACTGGCAAGCGCGTGCCGATCCATCGGCACCTAGGCCTGCACGCCCGTATCGTCTTTTGATAGATCAATCAGCGCGCTGTTGTATTCGGCCCCCAAAATCACAATCGCAGCGCAAAGGTACAGGAAGATCAGCGCGGCCATGGCCCCGGCCAAACCGGCGTAAGTGGCGCTGTAGCTGGCGAATTGACCGACATAGATCGAAAAACCCCATCCCCCGGCCCCCAATAGCGCAAGTGTTAGAAACACGCCCGGCAGGATCTGCATCAGACTGTGACGTCGCGTGGGCAGAACAAGATGCGCCATCAGAATCGTCACTACAGGCACGGCCACTGCAAAGGTCCACCGCAGGCGATCCGCCGACAACCAAGTCGCGACATCTAAGTCTGTGTGCTCGGAAACCAGCGCCGTGTAGACGGGCAAACCCACCTCGACCGCTGCGACGATCAGGATGGCTGCACCGCCCAGAATGACCAAAGCGATACACAGCAAACGCGTTTTCCAGAAGGGCCAGCTGTCATGGTCGTGGTAGGCGTGATTCATAGCTGTCCGCACCGCTGCAACCCCGTTTGAGGCAAAGTAGACAGCTAGCAAACCGCCAAGCGTAATTGCCCCGGACCCGGATCCATCCAACACAGCCCGCAGCTCGGCCACGATGGGTCCGGCCACATCCTGCGGCCATGCACCAAAGATCAGATCGACCAGTTCATCCGTCACATAGCCCTGCGAAAGTGCCCCTGCCAGCGCGACGGTGAACAGTACAAAGGGAAACAGCGCCATCATCATCGACATGGCGACATGGCTGCTCATGACAAAGCCGTTCTTGGCATTGAACCGCCGCACCGCCAGAAACAGCGCCTTGACCGGACGGGCAGAGAACAGAATCGATGCACCAGACATGGTGCAACCCTAGCCCGCCGACGGCCAACGTAGAAGTCGCTCGATCACAAATCTGGAATTATAAACAGCTGACAGCATTGCATAAACCTATCGGGCTGTGCAGGATCGTGGCACGCGTGCGCCCTGCCCCAAGTCAGGTTCTTTATGACATCCGATCCAAACACACCCACAACGCGCCGCCGCCTCAGCCTGTCTGCGGTGCGCGACAGCTGTATTGTTGCAGCTTTGGTGGTGCTGGGGCTTTATGCGGGTGCGACCTTTCTGATCCCATTGACGCTTGCCCTGCTAGTTAATGTTCTGATCATCGCGCTCAGCGACCGAGTCATCGCCCTGACCCGATCACCGGTATGGCTGGCAAACCTGGCCGGAGTGACAGTTGTGTTGGCCGGTTTGTTTACCATAATGTACATATTGGGCAGCCAGGCGACCCAATTCGCACGCGGCATCACCACCTATGAAGCCCAGTTCGATAGCGCAATCAACCGTATTGCGGGATTGGTGGGCAGCGATGTGACAACGTTTATCCGGGACAACCTTGTCAGTATCGACATGTCCTATCTGGCGCGGCTGTTGCTGGGCAGCGCAACATCGCTGCTGAATCAGTTCTTTCTGATCAGCCTCTATGTTTCGTTCCTTATGGTCGAACGTTTGGCCTTTCGCAAAAAGATCCAGCTGGCTGCGGGAAGCCCGGAAACCGGGAAAGAGCTGTCGGCAATGCTGGATGCAATCTCGTTCAGCCTGCAGCGGTATGTCGGTGTCAAAACCCTGATCAGCCTGATCACGGCGGGTATCAGCTATAGTGTCTTCCGCATGCTTGGCCTGGAATATGCCGAGACATGGGCAGTTCTGACCTTTGCCTTGAATTTCATCCCTTCGATTGGGTCGATCATTGCCGTGGTGTTTCCGGCCATGATCGCTTTGGTTCAGTTTGAAAGCATCGGCCCGTTTCTGGTGGTGGTTCTGGGCTGCGGCACGATCCAGTTCCTGATCGGTAATTTCCTGGACCCTGCGATGCTGGGCCGATCGCTCAACATGTCCACATTCCTAGTCATTCTGGCGCTGACTTTCTGGACGACGGTATGGGGTTTGATCGGAGCCTTTCTGAGTGTTCCTTTGACGGTCTGCATCTTGATCGTTTTCAGTCATATTCCGGCGCTGCGCCCAGTCGCAATCTTGATGTCTTTGGATGGGCGATTAGGGGACGACTCCAGATGAAGAAGAACGCAGTATCGTTCGCCTATCGCCCCTAAAGCAAAGCAAAAAGACGGAGCCCTGAAAACAAATGTGGACAGTGTTGGTATCTGCGGCCGTCTTTGCACTTTATGTTACAGCCGCTATCTTCTCGCTCAGGGCAGCGCAGACAGCTCGCACACCGCAAGGTGCGGTTGGCTGGGTGGTCTTTCTAATTGCCGCCCCTTTCTTTGCCGTACCGATGTATCTGTTTCTGGGCCACCACCGTTTTCACGGCTATCGTATCGCCCGGCAAGAAAGTGAGCGCGTGGTCGAAGGGATCAAAACATTCGCCGATCACTCCAAGCCAGATCCTGAGAAAATGTCGATCAATCCCCGGCCGTTCGAATTTCTGGCCCATCTACCCGTTTCGCGCGGCAATGGGGCGGAGCTATTGATCGATGGCGATGCCACATTCGATGCGATTTTCGAAGCCATTGATGCAGCAAAGAACTACATCCTGATCCAATTCTACATCGTGCGCGCCGATGAATTGGGATTGAAGCTGCAGGAACGGCTCATCGCGGCCTCAAACCGCGGGGTGCATGTGCGGTTCATGACCGACGCGGTGGGCAGCTATGGCTTGCCGTCCGACTTTCTGGAAACCATGCAGAACGCCGGGATTGATGTCGCCGACCCGAAGGAACAGCGCGGCCCGAATTTTCGCTTTCAGTTGAACTACCGCAACCATCGGAAAACAGTGGTGATCGACGGAGAGACCGGCTTTATCGGCGGACACAATGTTGGTGTAGAGTATCTCGGTCAGGGCGAAAAGTTCGGCCTCTGGCGTGACACTCATGTAAAGATCACCGGCCATATCGTTCGCCAGCTACAGTTGATTTTCACCGAAGACTGGCACTGGGCCCGTGGTGAGGACCTGATCGATGATCTGGACTGGGCTGGCAGCGAATCTGATCAGGACATGAACGCGCTACTCGTCGCAACCGGGCCCGGCGATGATACCGAAACCGGCGCTATGATGTTCTTTTCGGCCATAGCCGAGGCAAAAGAGAGGTTCTGGATCGCCTCGCCCTATTTTGTGCCCGATATCGACGTCATGACCGCGCTTCAACATGCGGCGATGCGTGGAGTGGATGTGCGTATCCTTGTGCCCGAGGTGATCGATCACCGCCTGCCCTGGCTGGCCGCCTTTGCCTATTTTGATGAGGTTCGAAACTGTGGTGCGCGGGTGTTTCGATACACCGATGGTTTCATGCATCAAAAGGTGTTTGTGGTCGATGATACTCTGGCTGCGATCGGGACAACTAATCTGGACAACCGATCATTCCGGCTGAATTTTGAAGCAATGGCGTTGTTTTTTAATGCTGAGGCCACACAGGCGGTGGAACGGATGCTTCTGGCTGATTTCGATAAAAGCTATGAACTGACGCGATCCTTGTTCCAGCAACCGGTCTATATTCGATTTGGTGCGCCCCTGGCCCGTTTGTTTGCGCCTATTCTTTAGGGGGTTGGCCCAAGGAAAAGAACCGTTCCTGAAACACCCGGGACATCAGCGCAACCATATAGGCCGTTGAAAGTCCAAAGGCCAAAAGCCCAGTAACCGACGCAAAAGATCCAAAAATCCTTAGCGCCTCACCCAAAACGATATCGCCATAGCCCAGCGTGGTGAACGTCACCAACGAGAAATACAGAGCCGTATTCCAATCCGGCAGCACCTCAAGCAAAACCCAAACGATCGCCCATATCCACACCTGAATTGTGTGTGTCAAAACGATAAACGCCAATGCGACGGCAATCGGGGCGGCAGTGGCCAGAAACAGCCCATGTTTTGACCATTTCGGCTCCATTTTGATTACAAAGATCGTGCACCAGGCCAGAAAGAATATCTCGACCACAAAGCAGAGCCCCAGAAAGGCACTGCCCCAAACAATCTGGTGCAGCAAGCTCATGTTTTTCCACCCTGTTCCGCGATGATCCCTTGAGTATTAGAATGGACTCTGCGGCGGAAAGGCACAAGACCGGCGTGCCCTCAATGTACCTGCGGCGAAACGCATCGGAGGGCGTTCGGCACTGGACATGGGTGAGTTCCGTTGCACATCCTGCATGAAAAAGCGGGGCAGATCATGCTGTTGACGATCGACAAGGTGCAGAAATCCTATCCTGGTGGGCGACCTGTCCTGCGTGATGTGTCGCTGACTCTGGATCACGGGCAGACACTGGCCCTGACCGGTGAAAGTGGCAGCGGCAAATCCACCTTGCTGAACTTAGCCGCTGCTTTGGATAGCTTCGATGCGGGTGAGATCACACTGGATGGCGTTGCCCTGACAGCGCTTGATGACGCAGGGCGTGCAGGGCTACGCCGTACTCAGGTCTCGCTGGTGTTTCAACAGTTTAACCTGATCCCGTCGCTCTCGGTGTCGCAAAACCTCTCCTTTCACGCCCGCCTAGCTGGCTGTCATGACCCGGCCTGGAGCACCCATCTGGCTGATCGACTGGGGTTGTCCGATTTGCTGGATCGTTTCCCCGAAAACCTCTCTGGCGGCCAGCAACAGCGCGTTGCCATTGGCCGCGCCATGGCTGCGCGGCCCAAACTGCTGCTGGCGGATGAGCCTACGGGTAGCCTGGACGAAACTGCCAGTGCCAATGTTCTGGACCTGATGCTGTCCCTGGTTGCCGATACCGGGGCCGCTTTGCTGTTGGTGACCCATTCGGAAAACATTGCCGCGCGACTTGACCGGCGCGTGCATCTGGCCGGTGGTCGCATCGAATGACCAAGGCCGTCATACAGGCGCTGCTATCACATTGGCGCGCGCATTGGCTGCAGCTGGCGACGCTGCTGATCGGCATCGCCTTGGCAACCGGTCTGTGGTCTGCTGTGCAAGCAATCAACGCCGAAGCACGCGCAAGCTATGCGCGGGCCAATGCACAACTGGCCTTGGGGCAGTTTGATGAACTGCGCGATCCAAGCGGCCCAATCCCTTTGTCCCGATATTCCAAGCTGCGCCGGGCGGGCTGGCAAGTCGCCGCCGTTCTGGAAGGTCCTTATCGCGCCCAAGGTCGCACCCTGCGGGTGATGGGCGTGGATATGGTGGCCTACCCGACCTTGCCTGCGGTGATGGAAACCGAGCAGAGCGCTGATCCACCAGACCCGGCCGATATCTTGACGGCTCCGGGCCGCTTGTTTGTTCATCCGGACCTTGCGCCACTATTGTCTTCGGTCGAAGGACTGCCGCCGATCATCCTCAGCACATCGTTGCCTGCCGATGTGATTTTGACCGATATAGGCGTCGCCGAAACCCTACTGGACCAACGCGGCAAGATTTCCCGGCTTGTGGTTTTGCCAAACCAACCCCGCGGACGCCCGCCCCTGTCGCAGATTGCACCTGAGCTACAGCAAATCAGCCCGGCCTCGCAGGTCGATACGGCGCAGCTGACGGATAGTTTTCACCTGAACCTGACCGCCTTCGGATTACTGTCATTCGCCGTCGGGTTATTCATTGTGAACGGTACCGTCGGGCTGGCCTTTGCCCAACGGCGCGGCATGATCCGAACCTTGCGTGCCTTGGGCGTTTCAATGAGGCGGCTGGTGTGGATGGTGCTGGTCGAACTGACGGCACTTGCCTGTATCGGCGGGGCTTTGGGCCTGATCCTAGGTTTCTTTCTCGCAGGCGCGTTGCTGCCGGACGTGGCCGCAACCTTGCGCGGGCTCTATGGTGCCCCTGTCACCGGACAGCTGAGCCTGCAGCCAAGCTGGGCGCTGGCCGGTATGGCCATGGCGCTTCTTGGCACCTTAGGGGCCAGTGGTCATGCACTGTGGCGTCTGTCACGTATGCCACTGCTCGAAGGGCCCGGCATTCAGGCCTGGAGCGGGAGCGGGCGATCACACAGCCTGACTGGGATTGTCGGAGTTTGCCTGATCGCCTGCGGATGCGCCCTCTATTTCGGCATGAGTGGTCTGCTTGGGGGCTTTGCATTGCTCGCTGGGCTGCTGACCGGTGCGGCACTGGTTTTGCCGTGGTTCCTGTCGCTTGTCCTGACGATCTTTGCCGAGAAAGCACGCGGGCCGGTGTCTCAATGGATTTGGGCAGATATGCGGGCGCAGCTGCCTGGTCTTTCCTTGGCACTGATGGCCCTGTTGCTGGCGCTGGCGGCCAATATCGGTGTCGGTACAATGGTCTCGAGCTTTCGGCTGACCTTTGTCGGTTGGCTGGATCAACGCCTGACTTCGGAACTGTATGTGACTGCCGAAGATGATCAGCAAGCGCAAGAGATCATGGATTGGCTGACCCCGCAGGTGGATGCAATTCTGCCCATCCGCAGTGTTGAACTGGCCCATGAAACCGGCCCGCTGTTCCTGTATGGCGTGGTCGATGATCCGGTCTACCGGGATCATTGGCCGTTGATCGCGCGATCAGATGGCGATTGGGATCGGGTGATGTCAGGACAGGCAATCCTTATTAACGAGCAACTGGCCCGGCGCGCGGACCTTTGGCCCGGAGATGCTCTGGCGCTTTCTGCAACGGCCTCTCTGCCCATTGCAGGCGTCTATTCCGACTATGGCAATCCAACCGGACAGGCCATCGTGTCGATGTCCCGTCTGGACCAAATCGCGCCGGGGGCCGAAGCAAGACGGTTCGGCATTCGTATGAACCCAGATCAAGCTACCGAGATGGCACAATCCCTGCGTACGCAGTTCGATATGCCTCCGCGCAGCGTGGTTCAGCAGGCGGCGATGAAGGCGCAATCCCGGGCGATATTCGAGAAAACCTTTGTCGTGACCTCAGCCCTGAATATCCTGACCCTTGGGGTTGCCGGATTTGCCATTCTGACCAGCCTGCTCACCCTTTGGACGCAGCGCCTGCCCCATATCGCGCCGGTCTGGGCCTTGGGTCTGAACCGTGCGCAACTGGCCAGGCTCGAGCTGTTGCGCAGTGTCCTGCTGGCCGCATTGACCGCCTGCCTGGCTTTGCCCTTGGGGCTGGTTCTGGCTTGGGTCTTGCTGGCCGTCATCAATGTGCAGGCTTTCGGTTGGAGGCTGCCGATGTTCCTGTTTCCGTGGGACTGGCTGTATCTGTTCCTTCTGACACTACTGGCCGCTTTCGTTGCCGCAGCCCTGCCCGCTTTGCGATTGCTGCGCCTGCCCCCGGCCAGCCTGCTGAGAGTGTTTGCCAATGAACGTTAGAGCGTTTCTTCTATTCCTGCTGGTCTGGCTACCGACACCCTTATTAGCGCAGGGCTATGCCGGTCTGGGCGGATCGGCAGACGGGTTTGACGTGCCACAGCACGGGGTTTTGTTCGAGTTCCCGAGAGATCACGGACCGCATCCCAGCTACCGGATCGAGTGGTGGTATCTGACCGCCAATCTCAAAGGGGATGACGGGCGCGACTATGGCATCCAGTGGACCTTGTTTCGCTCGGCCCTCAAACCCTTTGAGACCGAGGGTTGGCAAAGCCCTCAGATATGGATGGGCCATGCCGCTGTCACCACGCCTGAACGACACTACTTTGCCGAACGCCTGTCACGCGGCGGCGTAGGTCAGGCAGGCGTCACGAGCGAACCCTTCGCCGCCTGGATCGACGAATGGCGCATGAGCGGTCCGGATTTCGACACGCTGTCCCTGACCGCAAACGGAGAGGATTTCGGGTACACCCTGTCCCTAAATGCCCAAGGCCCATTGGTGTTTCACGGCGAGGATGGTTATTCCGTCAAATCCGCCGATGGGCAAGCCAGCTACTATTATTCTCAACCCTTTTATGCGGTCGAAGGCACGTTGCACCTGCCTCAGGGCGATGTCACCGTCAGCGGTTCGGCGTGGCTGGATCGCGAATGGTCTTCGCAACCCTTGGCCGAAGATCAAAGCGGATGGGATTGGTTCTCGCTGAGTTTTGACGATGGCGACAAGCTGATGGCTTTTCGGCTACGCGGGGATCGCGGCGATTTTACGGCTGCCACTTGGATCAATGCGGATGGCAGCACCGAGGCACTGCCAAACGGCTCCGCCACCTTCACACCGCTTGAGGCCGCGCAAGTGGCCGGGCGAGATGTGCCAATCCGATGGCAGGTCAGCCTGCCGGATCGGGGGCTGGACGTCGATGTCGCTGTCCTAATCCCGGACGCCTGGATGGCAACACGATTTGAATATTGGGAAGGCCCGGTCATTGTCTCAGGCAGCCACGCGGGACGCGGCTATCTGGAAATGACCGGGTATTGATCAGCGCACCACGTAGACCGAGGCTGTGGCGTGACGTACAACGCGCGCAGCATTGGGGCCCAATAGATAGTCTTTGAAATCCGGTTTATGAGCACCGATCACGATCAGGTCGGAGCCGGCGCCCTCTGCTGTTTTCAGGATTTCCTGATAGGCCGTGCCAGTGGCCACCACGTGGCGCATAGCGGCGTTGCGTTCCGCACCAAGTACAGAGACGCAAAGGTTTGCCAGCTTGTCATGCGCCTCGGCCAGCGCCTTATCGTGGAAGTCGGGCTCGAAAAAACCCGATACCCAGCTTTCGCCGAAATCAGGAAGCACGGTCACAACATCAAGCTGCGCCCCGTCCAGATCCGCCAGCCTAGCGGCCTGTTTCAAAACCGGACTATCCAGATCGCCATTGCTGA
The DNA here is from genome assembly GCF_056533095.1 of Ruegeria sp. H3. Taxonomy (NCBI): domain Bacteria; kingdom Pseudomonadati; phylum Pseudomonadota; class Alphaproteobacteria; order Rhodobacterales; family Roseobacteraceae; genus Ruegeria; species Ruegeria sp. H3. Next base: position 222,235 of record NZ_JBQFOD010000001.1, read on the forward strand.
TATCGACAGCGCAAAGAACTGATTTGGTCATGCTGTCACCTCTTCTTGTCTGGCGGCCCGGCCGCGTTGCAGGAAGGCGATCAGAGCCAGCAGGATCATCGCCGGTATATAGACCAACTGCTTCGGGGGCTGGCTGGACGGCAAGCTGACCGAGGTCAGGCGTACCGGCTCATCCCCATAATAGTCGAAGATACCCAGATCATCGGCCACAGGCGTGCCAAACAGAGGCTCCTCAAGCTTGATCAGCCCATCTTCGGGGATCAGGATCAGCCCCATCGCCTCGACCCGCGCCGCGCCACCCTCTTCGTCGCCAACAGTGACAACAACGGTGGTGTCGGCCATTTCGAGCGTGTCGAAATCCGGGCCGGATATGACCAGTCGCACTTCAGAACCTGGCGGTGCTTGACCTATCGTTTCTTCAAACGCAGCGGGTTCAACCGACTGGAACGGTGGCGAGATGCGGTCCATGAAGTAATCTGGCCGGAACAGCGCAAAGGCAACAAAGATCAGCGCGATGCTTTCATAAATGCGGCTGTGGGTCAGGAAGTACCCCATGGTGCCAGCAGTGAAGACCAGAATGGCAATGGTCGCAAATATGGCGACGATTATCCCTTCGACCCACGTCACATCGATCAACAGAAGATCCGTGTTGAAGATGAAAACAAAAGGCAGCGCTACGGTCCGCAAGCTGTAAAAGAACGCGGTGAAACCGGTCTTGATCGCATCACCGCCCGATACTGCAGCGGCCGCGAAGCTTGCCAAACCAACTGGCGGCGTCACGTCCGCCATGATCCCAAAGTAGAATACGAACAGGTGCACCGCGATCAACGGCACGATCAGCCCGCTTTGCGCACCCAGTTCAACAACCACTCCGGCCATCAGTGAACTAACGACGATATAATTCGCAGTGGTCGGCAGGCCCATCCCCAGGATCAAGCTGAGGATACCGACCATGATCAACATCAGGATCAGATTGCCGCCCGACAGGAACTCGACCAGATCGGCCATCACCTGGCCCACACCGGTCAGGGTCACGGTGCCCACGATCACGCCTGCGGTGGCCGTGGCCAGAGCAATCCCGATCATGTTGCGCGCCCCGTCGATCAGGCCTTGCCACAAATCAGCAACACCGTCGATGAAGCGGTTGTAGACCTCGCTCTCGCCCCGGAAGATCGCCTTGAGCGGCTTCTGCGTCAGTAGGATCACGAACAGCAGCGCCGTTGCCCAGAAGGCCGATAGACCCGGCGATTTCTGCTCGATCATCAGGAAGTAGACCAGCACGATGATCGGCAGCAGATAATGCAGACCAGCCTTGTAGATGTCGGCGATAACCGGCAGCTCGACCTCTTTGGCGTTTGGATCGTCCGGCTCAAGGTCAGGGACCTGCGCGGCCAGATACAGCAGAGCGACATAGACCGCACAGACGATCAGGCTCAGCACCATGCCAGCGGCCGTTGGCACCATGCTGGTGACCGCATCGACCGGGTATTGCGAGCCGTAGCATAGGCCCGCAAAGACGATGAAGAAGGACAGCATCCCAACCACGGTCCGCGCAAGGTGAACCTCACGGTTGCCCAGCGTCGGCATGTTCCGCTTCACGGCTTCCAGATGCACGATATAGACCAGCGCGATGTAAGAGATCGCAGCCGGCAGGAAGGCATGGGTGATGACCTCAACGTAGGAAATACCCACATACTCCACCATCAGGAAGGCCGCAGCCCCCATCACAGGCGGCATGATCTGGCCGTTCACAGACGAGGCAACCTCGACCGAGCCTGCCTGTTCACTGCTAAAGCCCACGCGCTTCATCAGCGGGATGGTGAATGTGCCTGTGGTGACAACGTTGGCGATGGACGAGCCAGAGATCAGGCCGGTTGCTGCCGAACCCACAACAGCCGCCTTGGCCGGGCCGCCCCGCAGGTGGCCGAGGGCGCCGAAAGCCATCTTGATGAAGTAGTTCCCTGCCCCGGCCTTGTCGAGCAACGCTCCGAACAGCACGAACAGGAACACAAATTTTGTCGAGACACCAAGCGCGATGCCAAACACGCCCTCGGACGTGATCCACATGTGGCTCATCGCCTTTTTCAGGCTGGCCCCTTTCCAGCGGATAACCTCAGGCACCCATTCGGAAGATCCAAAGAATACATAGGCGAGGAAAATCGTTGCAATGATTGCCATTGCCGGGCCAAGCGCGCGTCGCGCGGCCTCAAACAGCAACAGCAAACCGCACAATGCAACCCATTTGTCGGTATCATCTGCAAGACCGCCCGCATTGACGATTTTGTCATAGAAAAAATAGCCATAGAGCGCGACAAACGCCCCGAGCAGGCCCATGATCCAATCCTGTATGGGGATATAGTCTCGCGGGCTGGATTTCAGTGCCGGATAGGCTGCAAAGGCCAGAAACATCGCAAAGGCCAGATGAAACTGCCGTGAGTTGTTCACGATACTACCTGGCAGCACATAGTTCGCTATGGGCGAGGCCAAAACGACCTGAAAGATCGACCAGATCGCTGCCACAATGGCCAGGAAAATCCCGACATTGCCGACCGGATTACGTCCGCCCGCATCGGATGACGCCACAAGATCCTGAAGCTCTTCTTCGGATAGCGGACGATTGGATTGTGTGTCGGAACTCATGCAAATGTCTCCCCGTCGCGACCATTTTTGGCCTTCTGAAATACCCGCTTTGTGCGGGTTTGGGTTGCAGGGCGCCCATAGGCGCCCTGCTTTAGGTCTGGCTTACTGAATCCAGCCTTTTTCTTTGTAGTACTTCTCGGCGCCCGGATGCAGCGGAGCCGACAGGCCGTCCGCGATCATCTCTTCGGGCTTGAGGTTCGCAAATGCCGGGTGAAGCTTTTTGAAGTCATCGAAGTTTTCGAAGACCGAGCTGACAACCGCATAAACCGCGTCATCCGACACATCCGCCGAGGTCACGAAAGTCGCGCCCACACCGAAGGTTGCTGTGTCGCCGTCCGAACCACGGTACATGCCACCAGGAATGGTCGCAGTCCGGTAGAACGAGTTGTCGTCGACCAGCTTGCTTACCGCGTCACCGCTGACGTTCACCAGAACCGAGTCGCAAGCTGTGGTCGCTTCCTGGATCGAGCCCGAGGGGTGACCCACGGTGTAAACCATCGCGTCGATCTGGTTGTCGCACAGAGCCGCCGACTGTTCGGCCGCCTTCAGCTCGGTCGCCAGTTCGAAATCGTCGGTGGTCCAGCCCATTTCGCCCAGCAGAACCTCCATGGTACCGCGCTGACCGGAACCGGGGTTGCCGATGTTAACGCGCTTGCCCTTCAGGTCTTCGAAGTTGGTGATGCCGGAATCGGCACGCGCCACAACGGTGAACGGCTCGGGATGAACCGAGAAGACGGCGCGCAGGTTCTCGAAAGGACCGGCCTCTTCGAACTTCGAGCTGCCGTTATAGGCGTGGTACTGCCAGTCAGACTGCGCCACACCAAACTCCAACTCGCCTTCGCGGATGGTGTTGATGTTGTAAACGGAACCGCCGGTCGATTCGACCGAGCAGCGCACGCCATGTTCCTTGCGGCCTTTGTTCACCAGACGGCAGATCGCGCCACCGGTTGGATAGTAAACGCCAGTCACGCCGCCGGTGCCGATTGTGATGAACTCTTCGGCATAAGCCGCAGGTGCCATCATCGCAGCGGTCACAAACGCGCCGAGGCTAAGCTTGCTGCTGTTTTTCATGTAAAAAACTCCCATTTTTTAGTGTGCGCGGTAAAAGCCAAAAACCCTGCAATAGCGAGGGAGCGCGCTGGTATCTTAGAACCGGCTGCCCTGCAACTGCTGCTACTTTTGAATTTTTCCAATGTCTCCCAACATCTTCGAGGTTTCATTCAGATACAATGAATGTCAAGACCAGCCCCGCGTAGATCGCGCCAAAGCAGCATATCTGAGGCTGTTTTTTGAACTTTCCCCGTTAAGCCATCAAAGACGAAGCGGGCTGCCCGCTTACACGGACAGCCCTGTGAAACTGTTGGTCAGCATTCTCCTAAGATCGGAAAAGTCAGTCGGAATCGGTGTTCTGTTCCCGGGTTGGAATCTCAATAATCCCGAACAAGAATGCGGCAAAGGCGGTTTGCACCGAAACGGCCATCAAGCTGAACCCGGCCACGGTGAGGCGTGTTGGCAAGGGGTTTTCGATATTCCCAAACCCCAGGCGCGCCCATTGGCCGAACGCCACGCCGAACAGGATTACACCGAACAGGAACAACCAAAACGCAAACAGGGCGATATTGTCGGTGGTGGCCCAAGTTCGAAGAATGCGGCTGGGCTCACCCACTGGCAGCAATCCGCTCCGGGTCGCCATCATCCGCGCCAAGGCGCCAAAGGTCAGTAGCTGGGTTCCAAGGATGGTGATCACACAGGCGGCGATAAAGGTGTTTGTGCCCAGCTCGACCGAACCCGCAACCTGAACAGGACCGAACATCAGGATCAGGGCGGCCAGCCCGCCCAAAACGCTGAAAAACAGCCCCGGATAGACAAACAGCCAGCGCGGATTGTGCATAAGCAAAAACTTGAGGTGGCGCCACCCATCCCGCCAAGTACGCAGATGCGGCGGGCGGCTTCGGCCATCGGGCCGCAGGGTGGTCGGCACCTCAGCAATTTTCAGACGCGACATCGCGGATCGCGTCACCATCTCGGAAGCAAATTCCATACCGGAAGTGTGCAGTTGAAGATCCCGGATCGAGTCACGCCGAAATCCGCGCAGGCCGCAGTGGAAATCACCAATACTGATGTTGAACAAGAGCCGGCCAATGAAGCTGAGCACCGGGTTGCCCAGATATCTGTGCAGAAACGGCATCGCACCATCCGAGATACCACCTTTGAACCGGTTGCCCATGACCAGATCGTTTCCGGCCCGCAGCGCCTCGACAAAGGGATCCAGGCTCGAGAAATCATAGCTGTCATCTGCATCGCCCATGATCACATAAGTGCCCAAGGCCGCATCGATCCCGCCCGACAGCGCCGCCCCGTATCCTTTTTGCGGGACATTCACAACACGCGCACCCAGAGCTTGTGCCATTTCAATCGAGCCATCGGTGCTGCCATTATCGGCAATCAGCACCTCGCCCTTGATCTGCGCACGCTCAATAAAATCCTGCGCTTTCTTGATACAAATCTCGATTGTCTCCGCCTCGTTCAGACAAGGCATCAAAATCGTCAGTTCAAGCGCGTCAGTCTGGCTGACGGGCTTGGCGGTTTCTGAATTACCCACCAATGGAACGCACCTTTCAAATCAATACACTAATCAATATTCCACGCGCAGATCAGATTTGTAAGTGAACGATATCCTACATCTGCAGGTGTTTGAGTAAATATTGGCAACAAAATAACTACAAACCTGGCATTAGTTCCTAAGGACAAAAAACACACACAATCCAATCAGCGCACCGAACCTAGGTGGTTTTTTGATTCAGGTACAGCCTCGTCACACGCTGTGGCTCGCTAAGTCAGCTAAGGTTTCTCGATGAGTAATGCCCTCGCCACCCGGAATCCATGACTGTCATTGCGCCATGTCACACGTGTGCGACCGCGTGCAGCGGGCCTCAATGCATCTATACCAGTGGCGTAGCTGCCACCCTTCAAGACCGGTCTACAAGATCCAAACTCTTGAACATAAACCAAGTATTCACTGCTGCTTTCCAAGCCTAGATGAGTATCAGACCAGCAAGATTGGGTCATCTCACGAACGTTTCCGGACATGTGCCTTAAACCCCAGCCATTCACCGCATCCAGTTCCGAAACCGGAACGGACAAACCTAGATCCGTCAAATCCGGTCGCTCAACGCCAAGCGTCGTTTCTGTCGCGTCTCCCGAGAAGTTCGCTTGCTGCGATGTTACTTCCTCGCCCTGCGCATATCTGGTTTGAGTCCCCGCTTTCGCGGCATATTCCCACTCTGCCTCGGTCGGTAGTCGATAAACGTCCTTACCGACGATAGAATTCAGCCAGCTCAGATATTCCTGCACGTCCTCAAAAGACACGTTGATAACCGGATGCTCCGGCCCCAAAAGCGTATACCCACCTAGCCGAAGAATCTTGTGGTCGGGACTATGCGAACACCCTCCAGCATTCACACATTGCATCCATTCGGCATAAGTCACTTCGTTACGGCCGATAGCAAAGGGAACATCCATTTCGACTTCATGGCGCGGATGCTCGTGCGGAATGATGTGAATTTCATCCGGTTCGCGCCGTGTCATCGTGGCGTTTTCGCCGTAGAAATCGAAGGGATTACGTGACTCTTCCGCCGTCGCGCCCATCATGAACGACCCAAGCGGCATGACGATCATCTCAGGGCATTGCTCGCATTCTTTGAACATAACGAGGGGTGCGACCTGACGTCCATCAGATATGTCATAGGACACACCATCCTCGGCCGCAGCAGTACTATAAATGCTCAATCCAACGCCTACGATCAGGATTTTGACAATCAAAGCCAGATCAGATCGGCAATCCGAAACACCGAGGTCAAATTTCATTGTATCTTCGTCCCTTGAAAAAAAGTGTTTCGGAAAATCGGAGAGACATTGAAAATGTGGTGCCCAAGGAGAGACTCGAACTCTCACGCCCGTGAAGGCGGGGGATTTTGAATCCCCTGCGTCTACCATTCCGCCACTTGGGCCACGGACACTGGATTAGCGCCCCCGCGCGGGAAGGTCCAGAGGCAAAAATCAACCAGCTTTCGGTTTGTTTGACCACCAGCAGTTGACGGGTCCGTGGGTGCATGATTTGGCTTGCATGGGCAAAGACCGGGATTTGAGTAGACTATGTTGCGATCGCTTTACGACTGGACCATTCGACTGGCCGAGCACCCCCATGCCCTTTGGGCGCTGGCGATTGTAGCGTTCATCGAAAGCTCATTTTTCCCGATCCCGCCGGATGTGCTGATGATCCCGATGATTCTGGCACGCCCTTCGCGCGCTTGGCTTATCGCGGGTGTTGCGCTGGTTGCGTCGGTGCTGGGCGGTTTGTTGGGTTATGCGATCGGGGCATTTGCCTATGAAAGCATTGGCCAACCCATTCTGGAATCGATGGGCAAGGCCCACGCGATGGAAGAGTTCAACACCCGCTTCAACGATTTCGGCTTCTGGGCTGTGCTGGCGGCGGGGGTGACGCCCTTCCCTTACAAGGTCATCACCATTATGTCGGGCTGGACGGGCATGCCGCTTGGCACCTTCATAGCGACGTCGATTCTGGCGCGTGCGCTTAGGTTCTTTCTTGTGGCAGGCCTTCTTTGGAAATTTGGCGAACCAATCCGCGATTTCATTGAAAAGCGCCTGGGCCTGATGTTCACATTGTTCATCATTCTACTGTTCGGCGGCTTTCTAGCGGTGCGATACCTATGACACAGCGCAGTATTCTGATTGGTCTCGCCGCCGGCGGTTCGGCAGCATTGCTGTTAGGGGCCTGGGGTTTCCAATATCTCGGCGGGCTCGCACCCTGCCAAATGTGTGTTTGGCAACGCTTTCCACATGGGGCCGCATTTGTCATCGGGCTGATCGCACTGATGCTGCCCTTTGTCCGCCTGCTGCCATTGGCGGGCGCACTTGCAGCGCTGACGAGCGCAGGCATTGGCCTGTTTCACACGGGTGTCGAACAAGGCTGGTGGGAAGGCCCAACCAGTTGCACGTCCGGCAGCATTGGCGGCTTGTCGGCGGAAGAACTGATGAACCAGATCATGTCCGCCCCGCTGGTGCGATGCGACGATATCCCGTGGCAAATGCTGGGCTTGTCTCTGGCTGGCTGGAATGCCGTTATGTCTTTGGGTTTAACGTTGATCTGGATCGCGGCCTGGCGGTCCAAATCCTAGAACTCATCCAGTTCTGCATCCCAGTACAGGAAGTCGATCCAGCTGTCGTGCAGGTGGTTTGGCGGGAATTTGCGGCCAATGTTGCGCAAAGCCTCCGCATCGGGCTGGCGCGGGGGCTTGCGCAGGGACATCCCCGCCTGACGCAGGGATTTGGACCCTTTCCTCAAGTTGCAAGGGCTGCACGCCGCCACCACGTTCTGCCAGCTTGTCACCCCGCCTGCTGCGCGCGGAACCACATGGTCAAAGGTCAGATTGTCCCGGCTGCCGCAGTACTGACAGCGAAACTCATCCCTCAGAAATAAATTAAAGCGCGTGAAGGCCACGCGCTTTCTGGGTTTTACATAGTCTTTCAAAACAACGACCGAGGGTATTCGGATCTCGGTACTCGGGCTTCGGACGACTTCGTCATATTCGGCCACGATATCCACCCTGTCCAGCCAGGCAGCTTTGATCGCCTCTTGCCAGGGCCACAGCGACAGCGGGTAGTAGGACAAGGGGCGGTAATCGGCATTCAAAACCAAGGCCGGGTGATGCTTGAGCGTCCCCGGCTCTCTTACAAATTCGGTCCTGAAGTCTCCGTCCATCACAGAATCGCTCCTCGCTCTCAGCTGCCCGTTTGTGACACCAGAGCGGAGAGCACCCGCCCCGGTCTTAAGATAACTATATATCGTGGTAAATCTCTGACAAGCCCTGAGTTTCCACAATATGTCGCTGATTGGGTAAGCCGAATCCGTAACAGGCGCATGACAGTTATCCACAGGTTGCGCACAGCGTGTTTTGCAGGCTATGGCGGGGCATGTCCTGGTTCATTCGATTCAATAAACCCTTTGATGTTCTGCCGCAGTTCACCGACCGCGCGAATGCAGACTCGCCGCGCAGCACCCTGTCGGACTTTATCGACCTTCCCGGCGTCTACCCTGCAGGACGGCTGGATCGGGACAGCGAAGGGCTAATGTTGTTAACCGATCATGGGAGATTGCAGGCACAGATATCGGATCCCAAGCACAAGATGGCCAAAACCTATTGGGTTCAGGTTGAGGGTGAACCTGACGCGGGCGCAATGAACGCGCTGAGGGACGGTGTTGAGCTGAAGGATGGCCTGACCCGCCCCGCCAAAGTACGTCAGATGGATGAACCAGCGGACCTCTGGCCCCGCACCCCGCCAATCCGAGAGCGCAAGACCGTGCCCGACAGCTGGATTGAACTGACGATCCGCGAAGGCAAGAACCGGCAGGTGCGCCGGATGACGGCCGCTGTCGGCCTGCCGACCTTACGCCTGATCCGCTATCGCGTCGGCGACTGGACTTTGGACGATCTTGAGCCCGGCCAATGGAACAGCCTACCCCTGCCCACCCTGAATGCGGCCCCGCAACGTAAACGAGACAGACGCGCACGGCGGTGACACAGCCCGCTTCTTTCTGCTAGAATACGGCCATGAAACTTACGCCAGACATCCCTGCCCCGTCAGGCATTCTGGAGGCTGCGCTATATGTCGATGATCTGGGCGCGGCAGAACAGTTTTATGGTGAAATACTGAGGCTGGAGCGCATTCAGCGGATCAAGGACCGGCACGTGTTTTATCGTGTTGGCGGGTCCGTTCTATTGCTGTTCAATCCGGATCAAACTGAACAACCGCCCCTGAACCCGGACCTGCCCGTGCCGCCTCATGGCGCGCGGGGTCCGGGGCATGTCTGCCTTGTGCTGAACCGTGACGAGATCGCCGCCATGCGCAAACACCTATTGGATTGGAATGTCCCGATCGATGCCGAGTTCGACTGGCCCAGCGGCGCACGGTCACTCTACATCCGCGACCCCGCAGGCAATTCGGTCGAGTTTGCCGAGGGCCATTTGTGGGGCTGATCCAGATCAGCCGAGCGGCTGCTTCTCACCGCCGACAACTTTGTAAATCTCGCTGGAAATCAGACCAACCTCGGCCAAAGTTGCGCGAAAAACGGCCATATGAGGCGTTGCAAAATGCGCCTCAAGCGCGGCTTGATCCTGCCATTCCTCGTAAACGCGAAACCGGGTTTTGTGGCCCAGCACCTGACTGAATTCATAGACCAGACAGCCGGTCTCTTTCACGGTTTCCGCAACCATCTGCTGGGCAGCCTCGCGGGCCCGTTCAACCCCGGCCTCGTTCACTTCCACAACGCCCGTGACAACCAGCATCATCTATCCTCCGTCAGATCATAGCGTTTCGATATGCGATTGACCGGAGTGCCGTCCCGCAGCGGAACGCCGTATTCAACCGAGTAGTCGCGGAAACCCATTTTTTCATAATAGCTTAAGCCAAGAAGGTTGTCCGCTCGGATCGTGGCATTGATCGCGGCAAATCCCAATGCACCTGCCGTTTTGACAGTCTCGGCAAACAGGGCCCGGCCTGCGCCCCGCAGCACCGGGTTTCGGCGGGTGAACGTGGCGACATCGGCGCAATTCTCGGGCAAGGCCTGATGCGTGCCAAGCCATTGAAACCCCGCGACCTCGCCTTGATGATCCAGTGCGACATGGCAACAGACCTTGTCGGCCCCGTTCAGATAGCTCTGCGCAAACAGCGCGTCCGAGAACGGGATTTCGAATGCAGTCGTACCACCCGCCGCGATGATATCGTTAAGAATAAGCCGAGCCTCGGCCACATCCTCTGGCATAATCGGGCGGACGGCAATCATCGCTAAAAGCTCAGCTTGTCACGCATGAAAGCCAGTGCCACACTTAGCCCGTCCGGTGCGATACCGTGGCCGGTTCCCTTCATCACATGCGCATAGACCTCTTTGAAATCAGCAGCTTGAAGGGCTTCGGCCGCCTCGGGCAGCGATTGCGGCGGAACCACATCATCGGCGTCGCCATGAACCAGCAAGATCGGCATCCGGCTGACGGTTTCATCGGGCAGTAGATCGGGTTCCAGCAAGCGGCCCGAGAACGCAACGATCCCGGCTACCGGGTCTTCACGCCGCGGGGCAACATGCAGGCTCATCATCGTGCCCTGAGAGAAACCGAACAGAACGACCTGCTCGGGCAGGACATCTTCATCCACCATCAGTGCGTCGAGGAAGGCGTTGAAGTCGTCGCTCGCCATCTCCATGCCGCGGCGCGCTTCTTCCTCGGACGAGCCGTCAATCCAAGGGATCGGAAACCATTGAAAGCCATTTGGCATTCCGGGAATCTGTTCGGGTGCATCGGGCGCGACGAACAGCGTATCGGGCAGATGTTCACCCAGCGGATCAGCAAGACCCAGCAGATCGGCCCCGTTGGCGCCATAGCCGTGTACGAACACCACGACCGAGCGTGTATCGCCTGAAACCGGCTCTTTCCGGAGCGCGTTCAAAACCCGTGTCATCTGATCCCTTCTCTTTTCTTGGCCACCCGGTAATAGGCCCACAAAACGCGTGCCGCAACCGACCGCCAAGGCGACCATGCCTCGGCCATCTGGCGCAGTTCCTTGTCGGTTGGACGTTGGGGTAGATCGTAAAGCACCCGTGCGGCCTCCTGCAGGGCCAGATCACCCGGCGCGATGACGTCCGCGCGACCAAGCGAGAACATCGCGTAAATCTCAGCGGTCCAGACACCGATGCCCGGAACTTGGATCAATGTCGTGATAACATCCGCATCAGGAGCGTCGCGTAACGCTTTGTAATCAATACGCGCCTCAGCCAACGCCCGCGCATATCGAACCTTCTGACGGCTCAGACCTACAGCCCGCAGATCGTCATCGGTGGCCCACATGATCTTGCGCGGCCCGGTCAGCTTTGCATCCTGCATGCGCTTCCAGATCGCATTGGCCGAGGCCACGCTGACTTGCTGGCTGACAATCGCGCTGAGCAGTTGGGCGAATCCATCGGGCTTGCGCCGCAGGGGCAAAGGGCCGGTCTGCTCCATCGCATAGGCCATGCGCGGGCAGGTGTTGGCCAGCCACTCGGCCCCTTCCGTCACGCAATCGGGCGTTTCAATGATGCGACCTACGGACATGCGCTCTCTGCCTTGTGATACGGGTTGCACGTTAGGGGGATCAGCCTCAGATGCAAGCCGCTTGTGCCTCGGCGCGTTCACCGATACGCATTGGCGCATGACACTGACGACAGCCACCCCGGACGACTCGCAAGCCAAACGCAACGTAGCGGTTTTGGTTGCTGCGCAATCGATCTTGGGCGCGCAAATGCCGATGATCTTTATCGTCGGTGGATTGGCCGGCCAGTCCCTGGCCAGCAACCCCTGCCTAGCGACCCTGCCAATCTCGCTGATCGTTCTGGGATCGATGCTGGCCGCCACGCCTGTCTCGGCCATCATGCAACGTTGGGGGCGCCGGACCGGCTTCCTTGTCGGGGCAACAGCCGGGGCCTTGGGCGGCCTTATCGGAGCCTATGGCCTTTATCTGGGGTCCTTCCCGATCTTCCTGCTCGGCAGCCTGCTGACCGGTATCTACATGAGCGCGCATGGGTTTTACCGTTTTGCCGCAGCGGATACCGCATCAGATGAGTTCCGCCCCAAGGCGATTTCCTATGTGATGGCAGGCGGTTTGGCCGCTGCGATCATCGGACCACAAATCGTCAAACTGACGTCAGAGTCATATGTGATCCCGTTCCTCGGCACATACGTGGCAGTGATCGCGCTGAACGTGATTGGATCGGCGCTGTTCTTCTTTCTCGACATCCCCACCCCGCCGAAACCGACCGAAGATGCGCCCAAGGGCCGCTCGCGGCTAGAGCTGCTGAAAACCCCGCGCATTGCTGTTGCGATCATCTGTGCGATGGTGTCCTACGCGTTGATGAACCTTGTGATGACCTCGACCCCACTGGCGGTTGTGGGCTGCGGCTTCTCGGCCAATGACGCGGCGGATGTGGTCACCTATCACGTGCTGGCCATGTATGTTCCCAGCTTTTTCACGGGTCACCTGATCGCGCGCTTTGGGGTGGAAAAGATCGTGGCTCTTGGCCTTGCGATCCTGGCCGGTGCCGGAGTTGTCGCCTTGCAGGGTGTCGAGTTGGAGAACTTCTTCATCGCTCTGATCCTGCTGGGGATCGGCTGGAACTTTGGCTTTATCGGTGCGACCAGCATGCTGGCCGCGTCGCACGAAGTGCATGAGCGTGGCCGGATGCAGGGCCTGAACGACCTGTTGGTATTCGGCGGTGTGACCGTTGCTTCGCTGGCATCGGGCGGATTGATGAACTGTTCCGGAGGGTCACCGGTTGAAGGCTGGACAGCCGTCAATCTCGCCATGATCCCGCTGTTGACCCTGGCTGGTGGCGCATTGCTGTGGCTTGTCCTCAGACCTGCCGATGCGAAACCGGCCTAATCACCAGCGACCAGTCGCAGCAGTCCACATCAATGACAACCGCCGCCGCACCTCGCTCTGCGCCAAGTCACCTACCGCAACCCGGTCGGGCTGTGCGCTCACCCGTTTCAAAATCCATTCTGCCTGCCATCCGAGATAAAGCGCCGGACGCGCCGCATCTGACACTCCAGACCGGTTTGATCGTGCCCGAGCCAGTCGCGCCAACGCCGCTTCTGCCAGTACCTTCACGCCTTCGGGTCTGCCATCCAGCAATGGTATACGCCCACGCGCCTCAAGCTCTGGGATCGCGCGAAACCAATTCGCCACGCCCACGCCATAGCCGAAATCGCGCAACACATCCTCATCTGCCGCCCCAAGGGACTGAGCTGCGGCCACCAGCAGCGAGCCGGAACTGTGATTGATATAGGCGTCAAAATGTTCCTGATCCTCAAAAGGATCGCGATAGATGTCCCACCGTCGCACCGCCACATATTCATCAAGCATCCTGGCCAAATGAGGCGACAGAACCTGCGACAGAGGCGTTACAACCTCGTGCCGCCGCACGGTGGGCCCTTGCGAGATCTCCTGCAGGGCATCGCGCCACCATTGCAGGCGCATTTCGGCAATCATCGGCTCTTGCGTCACCCAAGGGGCGCGCGCGACCTCGACATTCAGTGCATAGATCGGAAACAAAACCGCCCGCGCCGCAACCGGAGCAGCCATTGCCGCCAGAAACCGATCGGGATCGGCCTTGTGCACCAAAGCGGCACAGGCTTTGACATCCTCGTCAAATGCAGCCGTCACTCTGCCGCTGCCTGCTGAGGGTCACAATCGCGCACCAGTTTCCATTGAATCGCCTCCAGCAGCGCCTCGAAGGACGCGTCGACTATGTTCGCGCTGACCCCAACGGTGGACCACCGCCGCCCCTGCCCGTCTTCGCTGTCGATGATGACACGCGTGACGGCCTCGGTCCCGCCCTGGGTGATCCGCACTTTGAAGTCGACCAGCCGCATATCCGCCAATACCTGCGAATATTGCCCCAGATCCTTGGCCAGCGCCTTGGCCAGCGCGTTCACCGGCCCCCGATCACTGCCTTGCTCGTCCAGAGACTCGCTGACCGACAGTTTCTTTTCACCATCGACCTTCACCACAACCACGGCCTCGGACAGGCTGACCATGTTGTTGTACTTGTTCTTGCGCCGCTCGACGGTGACCTTGTAGCGCTTGACCTCGAAGAACTCGCGCAACTGCCCTAGTTCATCCCGCGCCAGCAGTTCGAAACTGGCCTGCGCGGTGTCATAGGAATAGCCCTCGGCCTCGCGCTGTTTGATCCGCTCAAGAATGCGCCCCAAAGCCGGGTCTCCGTTTTCCACGGACAGCCCGGCCTCGGTCAGGCGTTTGCGCAGATTCGACTGCCCAGCCTGGTTTGACATCGGAATGATCCGTGCATTGCCCACCGTTGCCGGATCGACATGTTCGTAGGTCGATGGATCCTTGAGGATCGCGCTGGCATGCAGCCCCGCCTTATGCGCAAAGGCCGAGGCTCCCACATAGGCCGACTGCTTACTGGGCACCCGGTTCAGGATATCGTCCAGCATCCGGCTGATCCGTGTCAGACCGGCCAGCGCCGCAGGGCTGACACCGATCTCGAACTGCGAGGCATAGGGTTCCTTCAGCAACAAGGTCGGGATCAGAGCCGTCAGGTTCGCATTGCCACACCGCTCTCCTAGCCCATTCAAGGTCCCTTGAATTTGTCGCGCCCCCGCATCGACAGCGGCCAAAGAACAGGCCACCGCATTCTCGGTATCGTTGTGGGTGTGTATACCCAAACGATCCCCCGGCAGGCCCGCTGCGATCAGCTCTGATACAATGCGTCCGACCTCGGCGGGCAAAGCGCCGCCATTGGTGTCACACAACACAACCCAACGCGCGCCCGCATCCAGTGCGGCCCGACAGACCTCAGTCGCATAGGCCGGATTGTCTTTGTAACCGTCAAAGAAATGCTCGGCATCGAACAGAGCTTCACGCCCCTGCGCCACCAGATGTGCAACCGAGGCGCGGACGTTCTCGACATTCTCCTCCAGCGAGATGCCAAGCGCGTGGGTCACGTGATAATCATGCGACTTGCCGACCAGACAGACCGCCTGCGTGCTCGCATTCATCACCGCCGCCAGCACGTCGTCATTTTCTGCCGACCGACCCGAGCGCTTAGTCATCCCAAACGCCGTCAACCGGGCCGAGGTCTTCGGTGCGACGTCAAAAAACGCGCTGTCGGTCGGATTCGCCCCGGGCCAGCCGCCCTCGATGTAGTCGACACCCAACTCGTCCAACGCCTGCGCGATCTGCACCTTCTCAGCAGTCGAGAATTGAACCCCTTGCGTTTGCTGCCCGTCGCGTAGGGTTGTGTCATACAGATAGAGGCGGGTTTTGGTCATTGGTCTGGCTCTTTGGCTTGTTCGGGCATCGCCCCGCCCGGACAGTTCCGGGCGAAGCATCTGATTATACGCTTTCCAGCTTCGACGCGTCGAAACCCGATCCGGCGATGATCTCAACAGCGTCCTTGCTCATGCGCACTTCCAGACCTGCGGCAAGATAGGCGGATTTCAATCGATCCACTTCCGAGAAATCCTTGCTCACCATGGCTTCTACACGCGCGGCTGCCAGCCTTTCTTCGTATTCAGAGAAATCCGCCGCCGGAATGGCAGCCCAGCCGCCCATCTCATCCGTCAGCAGGCCCAGCACTTGCGCACTTGCCAGCAACGCCGCAGCGTCCCCGCCCGAAGCGAGACGGTGAAGCTCGGCGATGGCACCCGCTGTGTTCAGATCATCCGCAAGTGCTGCGATCACCGAGGGTGCCGCGCTGGCGGCGGGCTCGATGCCCGCTGTCAGCGCCCGCCACTTGCGCAGCGTTGCTTTGGCTTCGCGCGCCTTCTTCTCGGTCCAATCCATCGGCTTGCGATAATGGGTCTGCAAGAACACAAACCGGATCACCTCACCCGGCACGCCCTGTTCCAACAGGTCATGCACGGTGAAGAAATTGCCCAGCGATTTGGACATTTTCTTGCCCTCGACTTGCAGCATTTCATTATGCATCCAGACCCGAGCGAACTCACCCTCGGGATGCGCGCAGCAGCTTTGGGCGATCTCGTTCTCATGGTGCGGGAACATCAGATCGTTGCCGCCACCATGAATGTCGAAACTGTCGCCCAGCAGTTCATAGGACATGGCCGAGCATTCGATGTGCCAGCCCGGACGCCCCCGGCCCCAGGGCGACTCCCACCCCGGCAGTTCATCGGTCGAAGGCTTCCAAAGCACGAAATCCATCGGGTTTTTCTTATACGGCGCAACCTCGACCCGTGCGCCCGCGATCATGTCATCGACCGACCGCCCCGACAGCTTGCCATAGTTGTCCTTCCACGAGTCCACCGCAAACAACACGTGACCTTCTGCTTCATAGGCATGGCCCTTCGAGATCAGGTCTTCGATCATCTCGATCATCTGAGGGATGAACTCCGTTGCGCGTGGCATCTGGTTCGGTTCCAGCGTCCCAAGCGCGCCCATATCGTGCAGATACCACCCGATGGTCTCATCCGAGCGTTCGTGGACCAACTGCTCCAAAGACCCTTCGGCCCCGGCTTGTTTGCGCTTCAGCGCGGTCACGTTGATCTTGTCGTCTACGTCGGTGAAATTGCGCACATAGGTGACGTGATCCGCACCATAGACATGGCGCAGCAACCGGAACAGCGTGTCGAACACGACCACGGGTCGCGCATTGCCCAGATGAGCCCGGTCATAGACAGTCGGCCCACAGACATACATCCGCACGTTGTCAGGATCGATCGGAACGAAGTCTTCCTTCGTCCGTGTCCGTGTGTTGTGCAGTTTGAGTGTCGTCATCACTTAGGCTCCTAAAGCGTGCGCGTTGGCGCGGGCTTAGCAACTTGTCTCAGGGATGAAAACGAAAGATACCGGCCCGCTTGATAAATCAGCAGGAAATGCAGCAGATAATGATGCAGGTCATCCGGTTCATGTCGCTGGCATACCACGCGCAACACGCCAAGCCAAGGCTTGAGTTTGCCTCACCTCCCCTGCATGGTGCCAAACATGAGCCGGGATTTCGTCAACTCTGTGTGCCGCGCCCTACCGGGTGCTGAATGGTCCGACCCTTGGGGCGGCGGCCATGATGCTTGGAAGGTGGGCGACAAAATGTTTGCCTGCATCGGGGTTGCCAATGATGGCGTCTCGGTCAAAACCGCCGATATCGAAACCGCACAAATGCTGATCGATGCAGGTGTCGGCGTCAAAGCCCCGTATTTTCACCGCAGTTGGATCCGCCTACCCTTTGACGCGGACGAGGAAGAACTGAGGCACCGCCTGACAGCGTCTTATGATCTGGTCCGTGCCTCTTTGACGAAAAAGGTTCAGGCGACCCTTCCCACGCGCAGCTGATTGACCATCGCGCGCCGTTCGAAACTTCGCAAGCAGGTGTTCAGATGAAAGTGTCAAATCGCATCTCTCAGATCACAGCAGGCGGCAGTGATGGCTGGGATGTGTTCTACCGGGCGCGCCGGATGGCCAGCGCCGGACACGCCGTGACCGAGCTGACAATTGGCGAACACGACACCCGAACCGATATATCGATTTTGCGCGCCATGGACCACTCGGCGCGAAACGGACACACCGGTTACGCAATGGTCCCAGGAACCGATCGACTACGCGACATGGTTGCCGCAAGAACTCAGGCACGAAGCGGTTTACCCACCACGCGCGACAATGTTCTGATCACGCCCGGCGGACAATCCGCCCTGTTCGCAGCACATACGGCCCTGTGTGATCCTGGGGATGTGGGGCTGTACATTGATCCATATTACGCCACTTATCCCGGTACGATCCGCGGGGTTGGCGCAATCGCCCGCCCCATCCAGGCGCAGGCCGAGGAGTCATTTCAACCGCGCGCCGAAGACATCGAAGCTGCGGCGGACGGAGCTGTGTCCCTGCTGATCAACTCACCCAACAATCCAACCGGCGTGGTCTATTCCCACGAAACACTTGAAGGCATCGCGGGGGCCTGTAAACGGCACGATCTTTGGCTGATCTCGGACGAGGTTTATGACACGCAGATCTGGGAGGGTGCACATATCTCTTCCCGTGCCTTGTCGAATATGGCCGAGCGCACGCTTGTTGTTGGGTCCATGTCCAAATCCCATGCCATGACAGGCTCTCGCTGCGGATGGGTTATTGGTCCAGAAGAAGTGATTGCGCATCTGATCAATCTGGCCACGCACACGACCTGCGGCGTGCCAGGTTTCATTCAGGATGCCGCCTGTTTTGCACTGAAGGCCGGCCCGGAGTTAGAGGCTGGTATCGCCGCCCCCTTCCGTCGCCGTCGCGCGCTTGCCATAGAGATTCTGAGCAAGCAGAACGTCGTCAGCCTCGTGCCCGCACAAGGTGCGATGTATCTGATGCTGGATATCCGCGCGACCGGCCTATCCGGTGAAGGTTTTGCAAACGCCTTGCTGGATAATCACGCCATCGCTGTCATGCCTGGCGAAAGCTTTGGCCGGGCCGCAGCAGGCCATATTCGCGTGGCAATGACGGTAGAGGACGCGCGTTTTTCGCAGGCTCTGCAGACCTTGTGCGATTTTGCGGCTGGTCAGGCAAAACATCGCGCGGCTGGGTGAAAGGCTCAGAACCGGAAGGTTGTCCTTAGGTTGAAAACATTCGTGCCCAGTCCACCCTCGGATCGGGTGGCATCGTCGAAGTTCTGGCGCAATGCCTCACCACTAATCACAAGGTTTTCGCCAATCGGATAAGCGACACCGATACCGTAAACCGCCGCTGTATCGCTGTCGGTCGAGGTTTCCGCGCGGGCCGCACCGACGACCACGTATCCGAGCGCGTTGCCAAAATCATACCCGCCACGCAGTTTAACAAGTGACATACTGTCCAGGCTTCCCTGATTTTCGCTGAGGTTCAGGGACAAGCGATTATATTCCAACTCACCCCCCAAAACGAAATTGCCAAAATCCTGATCAAACCCGATATGGGCACCAAATGTGCCTGTGTCCCCGCTGGAGCTGTCAGGGCCGCTTGCCTCGGCATAGCCGAAACTGAAACCCGCATAGGCACCTGTCCAATCCTCTGCCATGGCAGGGCTGGCGCATGTGATCGTCATCGCGACGATCAGGGCCCAACGTGATTTCCAATCCATCATCACCAGTGTTCATCCGTGTCTGGAGCAGCAACAGTCACACTTTTAAACTGGAATGCAGTTTCCAGATTTCAATTCTGATCACAGGATATTCAGTAGTAAGTTAATAAAGTATAACAGATTTCGCCCAAAGCGGGAGAAAATGTGCTCAGAACACGCATTCAACGAGGCCAGCGATACAATCTGTCGGTTTTTGACACCAAAGTCGCAAACGGAACAGAACAGGGTGTGGCCGTCTGACAGCCTATCGGGCAACTGAGAGGTCTCATGGCAAACGAGATTTGGAAAATTCGTCTGATCAGTCGTACCATTGGTGCGGATCGTGGGCGCGCGGCAAGGGGTCGGCCTGGCTTGTCTTGATCGCTCATGCTCAAGATACCTCTTTAAAGACCGGACTTATTCAATGAACACGCAATCTCGTAGTGCCTCTCGTAGCGGTGGACGTTCTGCACGTCGCGCAGCCCGTGCATCCGCCCTTCCAGAACATCTGCGCCCGATCCGCCCCGGCATGGAAGGCGGCACATACAAACCTCTGACCCCGACTCAGGTGGAACAAATCCACAATGCCGCCCTACAAGCCCTTGAAACCATTGGTCTTGCAGACGCCCCCCAAAGCGGTATCGACTATCTGGTCGGTGCAGGCTGTACACTGGGCGACGACGGGCGCATTCGGTTCCCGCGCGCATTGGTCGAAGATACGATCGCAAAGGCCAACCGGTCCATCACGCTCTGCAGCCGCGACGGCCAGACCGACCTCGACCTAACCGGCACCAAGGTTCACTATGGTACAGCCGGGGCCGCTGTAAGTATGGTTGATGTCCATGGCCGCCAATACCGCGATTCAACCGTACAGGATCTGCACGACGCCGCGCGAATTTGCCAGCAGCTGGACAATATCCACTTCGTCCAGCGCCCTATGGTCTGCCGCGACATCCTCGACAATCTCGAGATGGACTACAACACAGTTTACGCTGCATGTTCAGGGACTTACAAACACATCGGAACATCCTTTACCGAGCCGTCGCATGTAGCACCTGCCATCGAGATGCTGCATATGATTGCCGGTGATGAGGACAAATGGCGCGAGCGGCCTTTTGTGTCCAACTCGAACTGCTTTGTCGTTCCGCCGATGAAATTTGCCACCGAAAGCTGCGAAGTGATGGAGGAATGCATCAAGGCCGGAATGCCAGTTCTGTTGCTGTCTGCTGGCATGGCCGGGGCAACCGCCCCATCCACAATTGCCGGGGCGATCACGCAAGCCACAGCCGAATGCCTCGCCGGTTTGGTTTATGTAAACGCCGTAAAGCCGGGCGCTCCCGCGATTTTTGGCACTTGGCCCTTTGGTCTGGACCTGCGCACCGGGGCCATGTCAATCGGATCTGGCGAACAAGCCCTGCTGAGTGCGGGCTGCGCGCAGATGCACCAGTTCTACGACCTGCCGGGAGGCGCCGCCGCGGGCGCGTCAGATTCGAAACTGCCCGATATGCAAGCCGGGTGGGAGCAGATGTGTTCGAACGTCATGGCCGGGTTGTCCGGGCTGAACATGGTCTAT
Organism: Ruegeria sp. H3; assembly: GCF_056533095.1. Lineage (NCBI taxonomy): Bacteria > Pseudomonadati > Pseudomonadota > Alphaproteobacteria > Rhodobacterales > Roseobacteraceae > Ruegeria > Ruegeria sp. H3. The sequence goes on from NZ_JBQFOD010000001.1 coordinate 243,102, forward strand.
GAAGCGGCGGGCATGCATGCTTCGCTTCTGGGCTTTTGCTTTGAAAGCCTGATCCTTAGCGATGATCTGATCGGTCAGGCACAGCGCTGCGTGCGCGGCATCGAAGTCAATGATGAAACACTGGCGCTGGATCAGATTGCCGAGGTCTGCATGGGCGGGCCGGGCCACTACTTGGGAACTGACGCAACGCTCAGCCGGATGCAGGCCGACTATGTCTATCCGATATTTGGCGACCGAACGTCACCAAAAGAATGGGCCGAAATGGGTAAACCAGATTTGCTGGAGAAGGCTAGCGCCCGCAAGGAAGAAATTCTGAGCGCACCGTCGTCCGCTCAGTTTGATCCGTTGCTAGATGCCGAAATTCGCGCCAAGTTCAACATTCACTTACCCGCGTAACCATTTGTAAAGGCGGCCCGAAACCCTCGGGCCGCCCTTATTCAATACAAATCAGCCGTTGCTGGGGGGCAGCAAACCGGCTTCTTGCGCAACTGCGATCTCATCCTGATCCAGCGCGCCATCACCATTTGCATCCATGGCCGAGAACGTATCGGTATCCACTTCTGGTACCACAGCCTGCACTTCTTCGATGGTCAGAACGCCATCGCCATTCGCATCAGCGCTCGATTGCGCCAAAGCCAACGAGGGCAAGCCAAGTGCGAATGCCGAGATAACGGCCAGATGTTGCGGTTTCATGATAGTGCCTCCTGAGTGAGTTTTGCGTTGTTACGTCCGGACAAGCACCACAGACACCATCTTGCCCTTCGCAGTCACCCGCATCCCTTTCATCCCCGAATTTCGCGCCATTCTTTGCGGATTTCCCCGAGTCGGCCCTGCGATCTCCCGCCGGGCGAAATCCGCCGATCTGCTTTCGGCGGTTCTTGCCCGATGACTGCCCGGAGATCCGGCAAGGCTCTGCTGACAACCGCGGTAAGGGGTTGAAAAAAGAAAGGGGGCCGAAGCCCCCTGTCAGTTTCGCCTTCCAGGCTCATTTCGTTGACCGCCCGGTGTTTTTTTGCCTGCGGCCTGGACTGCGCATGGGGCGAGCGCACCCGCCCCGTGAGAGAGTGGGAGGGAGCAAATATTCCGCCCCACCCTGTTCCCGGCCAACACGGGCATGTCGGCCGAGTGGACCAAGGCATCGAAGGTAAGTCTCAGCGCCTTGATCCGTATTCGTCGGGGTCGGTACCTGTGGCAGCTATCCGACCCCTGCGCCCCGGGGTGCCGGGGCGCTGAACTCAGCTACACCCGCTTGTCGCGCCGCAGGTGTTGCATTTCATGCAGGTGCCGTTGCGCACCAGCGTGTAGTTTCCGCATTCGCCGCACGGGTCGCCCTCGTAGCCCTGCATCTTGGCTTTGGTACGAGCGTCCATGGTGGTTGCGACGGCAGTTTCTGCGGCCGGAGCTTCAAATGCAGCGGCTGTTTCTGCCATGCCGTTCAAATCAGCCTGACCCGCGTTGAACACCGCCAGATCTTGCGGCAGGCGCTTGCGCAGATAGCCGGTCGAGCTGATTTGCTTCAACACTTCCAAAGACTTGGACGCCGCACTGTCGCTGATTTCTGAAACGTTCGAGACGTTTTCGTCCTCGCCACGACCCAGATCATCGAAGGTTGCGCCTTCAGGTTTCACATGGGCCAGATCGGTGCGGTCCAAATAAGACACGGCCAATTCGCGGAAAATGTAGTCCAGAATCGACGTCGCGTTCTTGATCGAGTCGTTGCCCTGCACCATCCCCGCCGGTTCGAATTTGGTGAAGGTGAAGGCATCGACAAACTCTTCCAGCGGCACGCCATACTGCAGGCCGACCGAGACCGCGATGGCGAAGTTGTTCATCATTGCCCGGAAGCCAGCGCCTTCCTTGTGCATGTCGATGAAGATCTCACCCAGCTTGCCGTCTTCGAACTCACCGGTGCGCAGGTAAACCTTGTGGCCGCCCACGATCGCCTTCTGGGTATAGCCCTTGCGGCGATGGGGCAGTTTCTCGCGATGACTGCGGATCATTTCCTTGACCACAACCTTCTCAATCACCTTCTCGGCCAGAACGACAGCTTTTTCCTGCGTCGAACCGCTTTCCAAAACTTCTGCCGCTTCGTCGTCGTCCTCGACCAGCGCCGCCGCCAGAGGTTGCGACAGTTTCGAGCCGTCACGATAAAGCGCGTTAGCCTTCACACCCAGCGACCAGCTGAGTTCATAGGCCTTCTGGCAATCCTCGATGGTCGCGTCATTGGGCATGTTGATCGTCTTGCTGATCGCGCCCGAGATAAAGCTTTGCGCTGCCGCCATCATGGTGATGTGGCTATCAACCCCTAGGAAACGCTTACCTTTCTTGCCGCACGGGTTGGCGCAGTCGAAGATCGAATAGTGCTCTTCCTTCAGATGGGGTGCGCCTTCCAGCGTCATGGTTCCGCAGACGTGATCGTTCGCTTCGTCGATATCCGCTTTGGTAAAGCCAAGATGGCGCAGCAGGTCGAAAGTAGGATCGTTCAGCTTGGTCGCCGGGATGCCCAGTACGCCGGTGCAGAAATCCTCACCCAGTGTCCACTGGTTGAAGACGAACCGGATGTCGAAGGCGCTTTCCAGCGCGGCGTCCACTTTGGCCAGTTCATTCGGGCCGAACCCGTGACCTGTCAGCGAGGTGTGGTTGATCCCCGGCGCGTTGCCGATGGTGCCGTGCCCAACCGCATAGCCCACGATCTCTTCGATCTGAGACGAGGAGTAGCCCAGCTTCTCCAGCGCCGACGGTACCGAGCGGTTGATGATCTTGAAGTAACCGCCACCGGCCAGCTTTTTGAATTTAACCAGTGCGAAGTCCGGCTCGATCCCGGTCGTGTCGCAATCCATCACCAGACCGATGGTCCCGGTGGGCGCGATCACGGTGGCCTGTGCGTTGCGATAGCCGTTCTTCTCGCCGAGGCTCAGCGCCTCATCCCAGGCCGACATGGCCAGATCGATGAGACGTTTGTCTGGGCAGTTGCCGTGATCCAGAGGCACAGGCTTGACGGCCAGTTTCTCGTACCCGTTGGTCACACCCTGCGATGCGCGGCGGTGGTTACGGATGACGCGCAGCATGTGCTCGGCATTGCGCTCATACCCTTTGAACGGACCCAGCTCTCCGGCGATCTCAGCCGAGGTCGCATAGGCCACACCAGTCATGATCGCGGTCAGCGCGCCACAGATCGCCCGACCTTCGTCCGAGTCATAGCTGTAGCCCATGTTCATCAGCAGCCCGCCGATATTGGCATAGCCCAGACCCAAGGTGCGGAAATCATAGGAGAGTTTCGCGATTTCCTTGGACGGGAACTGCGCCATCGTTACCGAGATTTCCAGCGTCAGGGTCCACAGGCGCGAAGCGTGCATGTAATCCGCCGCTTGGAACTCGTCATCCTTAAGGAAGGTCAGCAGGTTCATCGACGCCAGGTTGCAAGCCGTGTCATCGAGGAACATGTATTCCGAGCACGGGTTCGAGCCGCGAATCTCGCCATCATTGGGGCATGTGTGCCATTCGTTGACAGTGTCGTGGAACTGGATGCCCGGATCAGCACAGGCCCAAGCGGCATGGCCGACCTTCTCCCACAGATCGCGCGCTTTGACCGTACGGGCAACCTTGCCATCCGTTCGGTTGATCAGTTCCCAATCGGCGTCTTTCTCAACGGCGGTCAGGAACGCATTGGTCACGCGGATCGAGTTGTTCGAGTTCTGGCCCGAGACCGAGCTATAGGCTTCCGAATCCCAGTCCGTGTCGTAGGTCGGGAATTCGATACTGTCGTGTCCCTGCCGTGCGTAGTCCAGCACGCGTTTGATGTAAGTCTCAGGGATCGCGACCTTTTTGGCCTCACGAACCGCTTTCTTCAGACTGTCGTTCGCGTTCGGATCATAAGCGTCATCAGCAGAGCCATCCCACGAACGGATGGCCTCAAAAATGCCGTTCAGCATCTTCTCGTGCATCTTCGATCCGGCAACGATCGAGGCCACCTTCTGTTCTTCGAGCACCTTCCATTCGATGAATTGCTCGATGTCCGGGTGATCTGCATCGACGATCACCATCTTCGCTGCTCGACGGGTTGTCCCGCCTGATTTAATCGCGCCAGCGGCGCGGTCGCCGATCTTGAGAAATCCCATTAGGCCCGAGGATTTGCCGCCGCCCGACAGCGCCTCGCCCTCAGCCCGCAGATGGCTGAAGTTGGTCCCGGTGCCTGAACCGTATTTGAACAAGCGCGCCTCGCGCACCCAAAGATCCATGATGCCGCCCTCGTTCACCAGATCATCATCGACGGACTGGATGAAGCATGCATGCGGCTGCGGATGCTCATAAGCGGATTTCGATTTGGTCAGCTTGCCGGTTTTGTAGTCGACATAGTGGTGACCCTGCGCAGGGCCGTCGATCCCGTAGGCCCAGTGCAAACCGGTGTTAAACCATTGCGGGCTGTTCGGAGCGGCGCGTTGGGTCGCCAGCATATAGCGCATCTCGTCAAAGTAGGCGCGCGCGTCTTCCTCGGTTGAGAAATAGCCGCCCTTCCAGCCCCAGTACGCCCACGCGCCGGCCAGACGATCGAACACTTGCTTGGAGGATGTCTCGCCATCGAATTCAGCGCCATCGGCCGGAACCGAACGCCACAGGAATTCGGGAACGTCTTTCTCTTTGACCTTTTTCAGCTTGCTGGGAACACCGGCCTTGCGGAAATATTTCTGCGCGATAACGTCGCTGGCCACCTGGCTCCAGCTCGACGGAACTTCGATATCATCAAGCCGAAAGACAATAGTGCCGTCGGGATTTCGAATCTCGGACGTGGCCGAAATGAAATCCAAGTCTGCGTATGCATCCTGCCCCGGTTTGGTGAACTTTCTTTCAATTTTCATTTCCGCTGCCTTCGAATTAATGACCGTCTACCCAGCTTCGGGCCTGAGAAATGCCAAGCCCCCCACCTTGCCGAACTCGACAGACGCAAAGGTCCGGACGCTGCCGCGCGCAGCGCAAAACCGCATCAGCGGTTGCACAATCAGTTGGTGTGCGTCCCGTCCCTGCCCTGCGCCTTCTCTGATTTCATACCAGATGTAGTGGCGTCATATTCGGCTCATACAATCTGGCGTATCCACCCATAGAAGGTCAACGGCCTTTTTGAGTCATTTTTGAAATCTTTTGTGTTGACCCGATCATCGCGCCGGGTCTTGCGTGGGGCGTTTCCGATTCCTCCACAGAATGATCCACGGCAAAATCCCGCCGATCCCAAACTCATCAGAATGAAATTCCTGTTTTTACCAGCATGTTTATAAGCGTTTGATGAACCAGACCACTGCTGGTTAGGCTGGAACAGAATCATCGCGAGCCTTCCAAGGGTCGAGGTGGTTAACGCGAAAATCACTAAGGGCTTACAATCAGATGCGGCTGTTTCACTTTCTATCGCCAGTGGCCCTATTCGTGGCGTGCACACCACAAGATGTGTCCGAACCATCACGCAGTGCTCAGTTCAACGACTACCCGACGCGTCTGTTCGAAACCTTCGAAACGAGCTGCACCGGCCCGGGCGACAGTTTTCGCAAGCTGCCCGACAGAAGCTTTGAATGCAGCGAATACCTGCCCCCCGAAGCAGCCGCTTTCCTGATACTAACCTATGATGGCTCGCCTCAGAACCTGCCCAAAAGCGTCATGCGATTGAACCCGAGCAAAACCGCATCTGGCTACCGCGTGGATGCCTCGCTGGTGTTCAGAGTGCCACAGAAAGCAGGATCAGTTGTTGAGGTTCCCGTCGAAAGCGAAGCGTTGGACCAAGCTCTTAGCAGGCTTTATCGCACGATGGGCGGGTTGCCGGGCTGACTATATTTTTACGGCCGCTGTGTTGCTTGCATTATTCAAACAGCTTGTTGTTGGTCCAGTCAAAACTACCTTCGTCCCGCCCCTGAATCGCTGCCTTCCAACCGACCTTTTCCACACGGGCTTTGAAGTTTGGCCCCTCGGGAGAATGGCGTGCAATACACACTATGTGCCAATCAATATCTGGTTGAGTGCACAATACAGCGTGCGCGTAATTTAACATTTTTGGAAGTGGTCGGGGCGGCAGGATTCGAACCTACGACCCCCTGTACCCAAAACAGGTGCGCTACCAGACTGCGCCACGCCCCGGACCGTGCGCCTTCCTAAACGTGCCGATCTGATTTGAAAAGCCCTAACAGGGCCAAATTGCGGGGCCTTGTGAAAAAATTTCATGGCGCATCTGGGTTCCAGCTGCGATTCCATAGCGTGTGGCCAATCCAGCATTGATTTCGAGCACCGCAAACACGGAATCGCCGCCCTCAATCGGGGTCAAATCACCCGGAATCGCGCCTTCATGCACGCTGCTAACCGCCCCGGTTTTGTCGATGAAGATCATGTCCAGCGGAATCAGGGTGTTCTTCATCCAGAACGCCACGCGCTGAGGCGGGTCGAAAACAAACAGCATCCCCGACCTGTTGGGTAAGGACTCTCGAAACATCAAACCACGCGAACGCTCTTGGGGTGTTATCGCCAGTTCAACGTCGAAACGTATCTGAGTCTGATCATTCTTCAGCTCAACCCGGTCAGGGCGGCAGTCCGCCAACGCGCCCCCGGCCCAAAAGGTAAAAATCAGGGCAGGAGCGATTAGGCGACTCATCATCGTGGAATCATTCGTCCAGCGCAGCTTCCCAGGCAAGTACCTGAGCTGCCATCCGGCCCCGTTTGCCATCGATCACACGCATGGCCAGCGCTTCGCCGGGTTGCAGATCGGCAAGGCCTGAGCGACGCAAAACTTCGATATGCAGAAACACATCCTCACCACGACCAAACACATTGGCAAAGCCAAAGCCTTTGCCCTTGTCGAACCATTTCACCCGCGCGGCCTCCATCGGGGCATCTGCGATCACGTCTGGATCAAGTTCGGCGAAATCGGCCAACAGCATCGAATCTGCGCGTGCCGGCGGATCAACGCTGATCACCTCGACCGCCTGAACGCCCCGGTCTGTGCGATGCGTCATAATTTCGATGCCCGCGCCATCCGCGACGGAGCTTTGGCCAAAATTGCGCAAGACGTTCACATGCAACAGAATATCCGGACCGCCTTCGTCAGACACAACGAACCCGTACCCTTTCGCAGGGTCGAACCATTTCACGTGTCCACGTACGCGATACATATTATTCAGATCGTCCGGCACTGTATTCCTTACGCGCATTTATTAAGATCGTTAAGGTTTGTCTGTTTATGGGAATGGCCCGCAAATTCAAGCTGAAAAAACTCATTGTTTTCTGAGCGTTGCATTTCACGTAACGCGAAGATCATGGATTCAGCCTTTCCACTTGCCAGACTGAATCGGACCGATCCCTCGTCCACCTAAAGCGATCATGCAGGCGAAAGGCCCCATCTGCCCAGAATTCAATTTCAGTCGGCGCGATTCTGTACCCTCCCCAAAATGGCGGTCGCGCAGGGTTTGGCCCATGTTTCGCAGTTACCTTTGCAACCTCGGCCATCAGCGCGGCGCGACTGCTCAGCGGCTGAGACTGCCGCGAAGCCCAGGCCCCCAATCGGCTTTTGAGCGATCTGGATGCATAATACTCATCCGCTTTCGGACCCGTTTCGCGCGTTATTATACCACGAACTCGAATTTGACGCCGCAAAGATTTCCAGTGCATCACAAATGCCGCTTTGCCCGCACCATCCAGCTCTGACGCTTTAGTGCTTTCGTAGTTTGTGTAGAAAACGAAGCTGTCCGGTTCGATCTCTTTCAAAAGAACCATACGAACATTGGGCAGACCGTCCTGATCGACAGTCGCCAACGCGATTGCGTTCGGATCATTGACTTCATTCTCTTCAGCCTCACCTAGCCACCGAGCCGCTATTTCAAACGGATCGGAGCCAGCAAAGATGCCATCGCGCTCGTTCATTTCCATCCCCAGGAAAGTACTGAGAAGGAACCTAAGGCGATAACCCGCTACGGGCAAGAGTGGATGGCCTTGATGCAGCGCTAACGATGGCATAAACCAACGCAATACAACGCGAAGACAGGCGGAGAACCAAACATGGCAAATCAGTTGATGGCCGGCAAACGCGGCCTCATCATGGGACTGGCCAATGACAAATCAATCGCATGGGGAATCGCGCGCGCTTTATCCGATGCCGGGGCCGATCTGGCTTTTTCTTATCAAGGCGACGCTCTTAAGAAACGGGTCGACCCATTGGCAGCGCAACTTGGCAGTGAAATCGTCTTGCCGTGCGACGTCAGCGACGAGGCGTCAATCGACGCATTGTTCACCGCGCTTGAAGCAAAATGGGGCAATCTGGATTTTATCGTTCACGCCATCGGGTTCTCGGACAAGAACGAGCTGCGCGGGCGCTATGTCGACACCAGCCGCGCGAATTTCAATTTGACCATGGATGTGTCTGTCTTTTCCTTCACAGCCGTCATGCAGCGCGCGGAAAAAATGATGGGCGAAGGCGGCAGCGCCGTGACCCTGACTTATTATGGCGCCGAGCAGGTGATGCCGCATTATAATGTCATGGGGGTCGCCAAGGCCGCGCTGGAGGCGTCGGTCAAATACTTGGCCGAGGATCTGGGCAAGGATGGCATCCGCGTGAACTCGATCTCGGCCGGGCCGATCAAGACTCTCGCCGCCAGCGGCATTGGCGACTTCCGCTATATCATGAAGTGGAACGAGTATAACTCGCCCCTGCGCCGCAACGTAACCATCGATGATGTCGGCAACTCGGCGCTGTATCTGCTGTCTGACCTCAGCAGCGGTGTGACGGGCGAGAACCTGCATGTGGATTCGGGCTATCACATAGTCGGCATGAAAGCCGTCGATGCCCCAGACGTCGAGAAGGGCTAAGATCATGAGCGCCAAGGATCGCCTGCCCCACGAAAAGGGCTTTCATATCAGCTGGGATCAGATTCACCGCGATTCCCGCGCTCTGGCCTGGCGGCTGGATGGGCAAGGCCCCGATGATGGATCCTGGCGCGCGGTTGTCGCGATCACCCGTGGCGGCATGGCCCCGGCCATGATCGTCAGCCGTGAGCTGGACATCCGCACTGTCGATACGATCAGCGTACGCTCCTACCACCATCAGGAACAGGGCGAGGCCGAGGTGCTCAAGGCCCCAGATGCCCAGTTGATGAGCGATGGCGAAGGCGTTCTAATCATCGACGATCTGGTCGACAGCGGCAAAACCCTGGATCTGGTGCGCAGGATGTTTCCAAAGGCGCATTTCGCGACGGTCTATGCCAAACCCAAGGGCCGCCCGATGGTCGACACGTTTATTACCGAGGTCAGCCAGGACACCTGGATCTTCTTTCCCTGGGATATGGCCTTGCAATATGTCGAACCTTATCGCGGCACGGACTAACTTCTTCTGTTCAAAAATACCTCGGAGCGCGAGGCAGAGCCTCGCACAAGCCCTGCTGGCCCTGTCCAAGGACAAAACCCAATGACTCAAACCCGCACCAGCGTCACCTTTCCGCCCCCGGTGATGGAGGCGCGTCGCTGGCTGGACGGGGTTGCATTTTCAGATGACCAGCCGCTGATCAATGTTAGTCAGGCGGCTCCCGTCGATCCACCACCGCTGGCCATGCGTCAGGCCATGGCCGAGTTTGCAGTAGAGCAAGATAGCGCCCATCTCTATGGGCCCGTCTTGGGTAACAGTGATTTACGCGCGGAGCTGGCCAACCAGATCAGCACCCACTACGCGGCTGAGATCGCCGCGAACCAGGTTGCCATCACCTCGGGGTGCAATCAGGCGTTTTCGGCCGTCATCTCGGCGATCACGGATCAGGGGGATGAGGTCGTCCTACCTACCCCATGGTACTTCAATCACAAAATGTGGCTGGACATGGCAGGCGTGCACTCTGTCGACTTGCCAACCGGCGCTGATCTTTTGCCTGATCCCGAACAGGCGCGTGCGCTGATCACCGACAAAACCCGCGCTATTTCCTTGGTCACGCCCAACAATCCCGGCGGGGTCGAATACCCGGCGGACCTGCTTCGCGCCTTCTACGATCTGGCCCGCGAGGCTGGCATCTACCTGCTGGTCGACGAAACCTACCGCGATTTCGACAGCCGCAGCGGCCCGCCGCATGAGTTATTCCAACAACCGGGCTGGGATCAGACGCTTGTGCATCTCTATTCTTTCTCGAAAGCCTACCGCCTGACCGGTCATCGCGTCGGAGCGATTGCGTCCAGTGCCGCCCTGCTGGCCGAGATCGAAAAGTTTCTGGATACGGTCGCGATTTGCCCCGGCCAGATCGGCCAATTCGCAGCCTTGTGGGGCATGCAGAATCTCAGCCAATGGCTGGCCGGGGAACGCGATGAAATCCTCGACCGGCGCGCCGCGATCGCCGATGGGATGCCCAAGCTGACCGCCAAGGGTTGGCGGTTGTTGGGCCTCGGCGCATATTTCGCCTATCTCGAACACCCGTTCGATATCGCCTCGGATGAACTTGCCCGCCGCCTCGTTCCCGAAGCCGGTATTCTCCTGCTGCCCGGTACGATGTTCATGCCCGCAGGCGATCCTGCCGGTCAGCGCCAGGTGCGCATCGCTTTTGCCAATCTGGATCGAGCTGGGATTGGCCAATTGTTCGACCGCTTGCAGGCAGTTTCCTTCTAAGCTTGCCCCCCGGCGGTGCCCGTCGTATTCAGGGCGGCGACCAACAGGGCAGAGACCTGCCAAAACACCAAGAGGGCATCATGGCTGCAGGCAAGAACAGTCTTTCGAAAACCTTTGTCTGGATATTGATGGGCCTTTTGTTCGTCGGTCTTGCCGGCTTTGGCGCCACCAATCTCAGCGGCACCATCCGCACCGTTGCACAGGTGGGTGAAGAAAGCGTCTCGGTCGATGCCTATGTACGCGAGTTGCAACGCGAGATCCGTGCTGTTGAGGCCCAGACCGGACAATCTCTGCAAATGTCTCAGGCCCGAGAGCTGGGTTTGGAACAGCGCGCCTTGTCCCGCCTGACCGCCCTCGCCGCGTTGGACAACGAAGTCAGCCAGTTGGGCATTTCGATTGGCGACGAAAACCTGCAGGAAGAGATCGTTGCGATCCCAGCCTTTCAGGGCGTTGATGGAAGTTTTGACCGCGAAGCCTATCGGTTCCAACTGGATCAACTGGGTATCTCGGATACCGAATTCGAATCGGATCTGCGCAAGGAATCTTCGCGCACGATCCTGCAGGCAGCTGTGACCAGCGGTGTAGTCATGCCCGATACGCTGACACAAACGCTGGTCGATTATCTGGGCGCACGGCGCAGCTTTACCATCGCGACCCTTGGGGTTGAGGCGCTGACGACGCCGGTTGCGGATCCAACCGATGAACAGGTTCAGGCGTTTTATGATGAAAACACCGATTTGTTCACCCTGCCCCGCACCAAACGACTGACCTATGCGATCCTTTCGCCCGAGATGTTGATCGATACGGTCGAAGTCGACGAAGATACACTGCGCCGGCTCTATGACCAGCGCGCGGCTGAATACCAGCAACCCGAACGCCGGTTGGTCGAACGGCTGAACTTCCCCAGCGAAGAGGCCGCAAATGACGCAATGGCACAGCTTGAAGTCGGGGGTACCACATTTGAACAACTGGTGCGCGACCGCGAGCTTGAGCTTAGCGATATTGATCTGGGTGATGTCACCCGCGACGATCTGGGCGACGCCGCCGATGCCGTATTTGCGGCAGAACTGGATCAGGTTGTCGGACCTCTGCCCTCGGTATTTGGCCCGGCTTTGTTCCGGATAAACGGCTCACTGGCCGCCAACAACGTTCCTTTCGAAGAGGCTGAACCAAGCTTGCGCGGAGAACAGGCTTCCGAGCGCGCGCGACGCCTGATCGAAGCCCAATCTGAGGATATCAACGACCTGCTGGCCGGTGGTGCCACGCTGGAAGAGTTGGCTGCTGAAACCGAGATGGTGCTGGATCAGATCGACTGGACCCGCGACAGCAGCGAACAGGTTGCAGCTTATGACGGGTTCCGCGTGGCCGCCCAAGCGGTACAGGACGGTGACTTCCCAGAGATCGCGTTCCTTGAGGATGGGTCGATCTTCGCGCTGCGTTTGGAAGAAGACCTGCCCCCGCGCCCCGAACCCTTGAACAGCGCACACGACCGCGTCGCTGCGGCCTGGATCGCGGCCGAGACAAATACGGCACTGCAGGATCAGGCGGCCTCGGTCCTCTTGGATCTGGCCACCGATGGAGACTTCACCGCAACCGGCCTGCCTTTCCGCGTGGAAAACGCCCTGACCCGCACCGCATTTCTTGAGGATGTGCCCCCCAGCTTCATGGCAGACGTTTTCGAGATGGAGCCCGGCGAACTGCGCGTGGTCAGCGGCAATGGCGCCGCCTTGATCGTACGTCTGGACGAGATCCTGCCACCGGATGAAACTGACGAGTTGCGACAGCTGCAAGAGGCCCTCAGCGCTCAACTGGATCAGGCCCTGGCGCAGAACATCTTTGACGCCTATGTCCGCGACGCACAGACCCGCGCACGCCCTGTGGTCGATCAGCAAGCCCTGAACGCCGTGCAGGCGAGTTACTAAGAGACCATCATGGCACTGACACCCGATTTCGACACGTTCGCCCGCGCCTATGAGGCGGGTGAAAATCAGGTCGTTTACACGCGCCTTGCTGCTGACCTGGACACACCGGTGTCATTGATGCTGAAGCTGACCGGTGCGCAAAAAGATGCCTTTATGCTGGAATCCGTCACGGGCGGAGAGGTGCGCGGGCGTTATTCGATTGTTGGCATGAAGCCTGATCTGATCTGGCGCTGCCGGGGCGAAACATCCGAGTTGAACCGATCCGCCCGGTTCGATCCCGAGGCGTTTGACCCGCAAACCGGCAACCCAATGGACAATCTACGCGCCCTTCTGTCCGAAAGCCGGATCGCCCTGCCCGATGATCTGCCGCAGGCGGCTGCCGGGCTGTTTGGCTATCTGGGCTACGACATGGTGCGTCTGGTCGAGTATCTGCCGGATGTGAACCCTGATCCGCTGGGATTGCCCGATGCGATCATGCTGCGCCCTTCGGTCGTGGCGGTTTTGGATGGCGTCAAAGGCGAAGTTACAGTGGTCTCTCCTGCATGGTCTAGCGACGGGCAATCGGCCAAAGCAGCCTATGCGCAGGCCGCCGAACGCGTGATGGACGCTGTCCGCGATCTGGAACGCGCCATGCCAGCGGAAACCCGCGATCTGGGTGACGCGTCCGAGGTGGCCCCGCCTGTGTCGAATTTCACCAAATCCGGCTATATGGAAGCGGTTGAAAAGGCCAAGGAATACATCCGAGCAGGCGACATCTTTCAGGTCGTCCCGGCACAGCGCTGGACACAGGATTTCCCGCTGCCGCCGTTCACGCTCTATCGGTCTTTGCGCCGCACCAACCCTTCGCCGTTCATGTTCTACTTCAACTTCGGTGGCTTTCAGGTCGTGGGCGCCAGCCCCGAGATTTTGGTGCGGGTTTTTGGCGATGAAGTCACCATTCGACCCATCGCAGGCACCCGCCCGCGCGGCGCGACACCTGAAGAAGACAAAGCAAACGAGTTGGATTTGCTGGCCGACAAGAAGGAATTGGCCGAACATCTGATGCTGTTGGATTTGGGTCGCAACGATACAGGCCGTGTCGCCAAGATCGGCACTGTGCGGCCAACCGAAGAGTTCATAATCGAACGCTACAGCCACGTGATGCATATCGTGTCGAACGTGGTAGGTGAATTGGCCGAGGACAAAGACGCGCTGGATGCCTTCTTTGCTGGGATGCCTGCGGGTACAGTCTCGGGCGCGCCAAAAGTCCGTGCGATGGAGATTATCGACGAGTTGGAACCCGAAAAGCGCGGCGTTTATGGCGGCGGTGTCGGCTATTTCAGCGCGGGTGGTGACATGGATATGTGTATCGCCCTGCGCACGGCCATCGTGAAAGACCAAAAGCTCTACATTCAGGCAGGCGGTGGCGTGGTCTATGACAGTGACCCCGAGGCAGAGTTTATGGAAACGGTCCATAAATCAAACGCCATCCGGCGGGCAGCAGCAGATGCGGCACGGTTTACCTCAACAGGCAACAGCTAAACAGAAAAAGGGCGGCGATCCCGGATCAGCCGCCTTTCGTCAGCCCTTACTGAACCTCGCGCTTCATCACCGCAGAAATTGGCGCCATGGCGACCCGACTGGCGCGATCCTCAAGCCCCCAGAGCAGCAAGGCCGAGATCGTTTCAGGACGCACGCGACCCAGCATCACGACAGTGCCCTCCTGCCCGGCGCGGAAAACGGCCTGGTCCAGAAAGCGGCGCATGATCTTGGGGTCCTGACGGGCCCCGTCGATATCGCGGAATATAACGCTGGATGGGATGCCGTTGCGCGCGGCGATCTTCTGGACGGTATTGAGCCCGTTGTCTTGTGTGATCAACCCACGGCCTGTGACTCCTGCAATCTCGGCGACCTGATCGGCCAGTTTGCGATTGCCCTGAATGCCGGTTTCAACCCCTTCTAGAATTCCTACAGTTTCCGGCAGGGTTTCCAGCCAGACGGCCATCGAAACTTCGGCATCCTGTGCGCTGGCAGCCTCGGGTAGATCAGCCAGGGCCATCACCTCAAACCCGGCAGCGCGGTGGCGCGCCATTTTTTCGGCGGCGTTTGGATCAGACGGGCTGACGGCAAAGCTGATCGGATAGGGAAAGTCCTGCAAGGCCTCGGCCCCAAAGGACTGTTCATCATCGATCAGGATAATGGACATCAGCGGCTTGGATTCGGCATTTTCAAATGCGGCGGCGTAGGCTTCGATGGGTTTGCCCATAGGGATCAGCCCTGTGACATCACCTGTTTCCTCAGCCGGTGGGTCGTCGCGTTCGGTCAACGGCACCACACGCTTGCCGACGATCGTGCTGGTGCTGGTCTCGTTCTCTCCACCAATCTGAGGCAAGGCGGCAATACGCGGCAAGGTTCGGGGCAGCGTATCTTCGTCCCCTTCCACAGCAATTGGGCTATTTTCAAACGGGTTTTCTTCGGTACTGTCTTCGGTCGAGCCTGGAACGTCGAGGCTTGGCACTGGTTCCAAAACCGCAACTTCTTCAGCTTCAGGCGCAGCGGGTACCTCACCAATAACCTGTGGCTGCACCTCATCCTGAGGGGTTTCAGGCGCGGCTCCGGGCAGAGGCGGCGCAACAGGCGGGTTTGTCAGCACCGCAACCTCATCCGCTGTGTCGGGATCCGGCTGTTCGGGCTGTTGCCCCGGCCCGGTGATGTTTGGCTGGGCATCTGTCTCTTGCTCAAGGCCCGACAGATCGGCCACATCCTCTTCTTGGAAATCGGCAGCTTTTGGCCCAGCGGGTTGTGCATCGACCAGATCGGCGTCCGATCCGGTCTCGGTCACACTGGCCGAGGCTTCGGATGTGGTGACATCCTCGGGCTGTGGTGCCTCGGTTGCCACAACCGGTTTTTGGGTCAACGGTGCCTGCAACGACAAAACCGCGCCCAAAATCAAAACAACGACCGCACCTGCGACCATTCCTCCGACAAATCCGCCCATGTCCAACGCCTTTCGCCTGTCTACTGCTACGCCCGTTCTTACGTCATCTTTTGCAACGCTTGGCCTGATGGCGCGTACGGAACGGGTTGTCCTCTTGACGCTGCCGCCCAAGCCTGAGCATGTATGTCCCGACATTATACCGTGGCCGGGGGCTGTATCGCCAGCCTGAAATGCCCAAGCTAAGATAAGTGCCCAAATGCTGCTGCTGATCGACAACTACGATTCGTTTACCTACAACCTGGTGCATTATCTGGGCGAACTTGGGACCGAAATGGTCATTCGCCGAAATGATGCGCTGGATGTGCAGGAGGCCATGGCGATGAATCCCGCCGGTATCCTGCTTAGCCCCGGCCCTTGCGACCCTGATCAGGCCGGGATTTGCCTGGCCTTGACTGAAGCTGCCGCCGAGACAAAAACACCTTTGATGGGTGTGTGTCTGGGTCATCAGACCATCGGTCAGGTTTTCGGCGGCAAGGTCGTGCGTTGCCATGAGATCGTACATGGCAAGATGGGCACGATGAAACACACGGGCAAAGGCGTCTTTGCGGGCCTGCCCTCACCCTTTAAGGCGACACGCTATCATTCGCTTATTGTTGAGCGTGAGAGCCTGCCGGACTGCCTTGAGATCACAGCAGAATTGGATGACGGCACGATCATGGGTCTGCAGCATAAAGAGCTGCCCATTCACGGGGTTCAGTTCCATCCAGAATCCATCGCATCCGAGCATGGCCACGCCCTGCTCAAGAACTTCCTGCAAGAACTGAAAGTACCCGCATGAGCGACGCATTGAAACCGCTGATCGGTGCGTCTGCCGACCGGCCCCTGACCCGCGCCGAGGCGGAACAGGCCTTTGGCATTCTGTTCGATGGCGAGGCCACGCCCAGCCAGATCGGTGGGCTGCTGATGGCCATGCGCACACGTGGCGAAACCGTGGACGAATACGCCGCCGCCGCCGCTGTGATGCGCGCCAAGTGTAACGCGGTCACCGCCCCGGCGGGCGCGATGGATATCGTGGGCACCGGCGGAGATGGCAAAGGGACACTGAATATCTCGACTGCGACGGCCTTTGTCGTGGCGGGTACCGGTGTCACCGTGGCCAAACACGGCAACAGGAACCTCAGTTCAAAATCCGGCGCAGCAGATGCGCTTGGACAGATGGGCATCAACGTAATGGTCGGCCCGCAAGTGGTTGAAAAGGCGCTGAATGAGGCGGGTATCTGTTTCATGATGGCCCCTATGCATCACCCTGCCATTGCTCATGTCATGCCGTCTCGACAAGAACTGGGAACGCGCACGATCTTCAATATTCTCGGCCCGCTGACCAATCCGGCGGGCGTCAAACGGCAACTAACGGGCGCCTTCTCGCGCGACTTGATCCGTCCGATGGCGGAAACGCTGGGTTTATTGGGTTCAGATCGCGCATGGTTGGTCCATGGATCGGACGGGACGGATGAGCTGACCATCACCGGTGTCAGCTGGGTCGCCGCCCTGGAAGACGACACCATAAAAGAGGTTGAACTGCACCCCGAAGACGCAGGCCTGCCCGTACATCCATTCGAAGAGATCGTTGGCGGCACCCCGGAAGAAAACGCCGTTGCCTTCGGCGCATTGCTGGATGGTACGCCGTCGGCCTATCGTGATGCTGTTCTGCTGAACTCTGCCGCTGCTTTGGTCGTGGCTGAGGCCGCGAGCGATTTGCGCGAAGGCGTTGAAAAGGCAGCCGAAAGCATCGACAGTGGCAAAGCCAAAGAAAAGATCACCGCCCTTGCGCGGATCACACAGGAAGCCGCATGACCGAGACTGTTCTGGACAAAATCAAAGCCTATAAGCTGGAAGAGATCGAAGCGGATAAGGCACAAAAACCGCTGGTCGAGCTGGAAAGCGAAGCACGAGATGCGCCTGAGGTGCGTGGCTTTGCCGAGGCGCTGTACAACGCCTCGCGCACCGGCTACGGTTTGATTGCCGAGGTCAAAAAGGCCAGCCCCTCCAAAGGTTTGATCCGCCCGGATTTTGATCCGCCCGTTCTGGCAAAAGCCTATGAAGACGGCGGCGCAGCCTGTTTGTCGGTTCTGACTGACACACCCAGTTTTCAGGGTGCCAAAGAATATCTGACTGCTGCGCGCGCTGCGACCAATTTACCCGCTTTGCGCAAGGATTTCATGTACGATCCCTATCAGGTCATCGAAGCCCGCGCCTTGGGGGCTGACTGTATCCTGATCATCATGGCCTCGGTCGAAGATTCGCAGGCCGCCGAGTTGGAACAAACCGCGTTTGACTGGGATATGGATGTTCTGATCGAAGTTCACGACGAAGCCGAGCTTGTTCGCGCGACGCAGCTGAAAAGCCCCCTGATCGGGATAAACAACCGCAATCTCAAGACCTTCGAGACCACTCTTGATACCACCCGGCGCCTGTCAAAACTGGTGCCAGGAGATCGGACGATTGTTTGCGAAAGCGGTCTGGGCGCGCCGGAAGATCTGGCCGATATCGCTCGCTACGGTGCACGGTGTTTCCTGATCGGCGAGAGCCTTATGCGGCAGGATGACGTCAGTGCGGCAACCCGCCATATCCTCTCGAAGCCGCTAATCCCCGGGGTGATGTGATGCCGCTTACGCATTTTGATGCCGAAGGTCAGGCGCATATGGTCGATGTCTCGAACAAGGATGTCACCGATCGCGTTGCAGTGGCTGCCGGATACATCAAGATGGCGGCAGAAACCTTTGATTTAATTTCAGAAGGCCGCGCCAAGAAAGGCGATGTTCTAGGCGTTGCGCGTCTTGCGGGGATCATGGGGGCAAAGAAAACACCCGACCTGATCCCGCTGTGCCACCCGCTACCCGTGACCAAGGTCGCGGTCGAACTGACGCTGGACCCTGATCTGCCGGGTGTCCGAATCGAAGCCACGGTCAAAACCTCGGGCCAAACTGGCGTTGAGATGGAGGCCTTGACCGCCGTCTCAACTTCCGCGCTCACGGTCTATGACATGACCAAAGCTGTGGACAAGGCAATGGAGATCGGCGGCATACGCGTTTTGCTGAAAGATGGTGGTAAATCAGGGCGTTACGAAGCGCAATGATCTCGGTCGAAGACGCACGCACCCTGCTGTTTGATCTGGTCGCCCCGCTGCCGGTCGAGCATGTGCCACTTGCCAAATCGGCGGGTCGCGTACTGGCCGAAAACGTCGTCGCAACCCGCGATCAGCCGCCCTTTGCCGCCTCATCGATGGACGGCTACGCAGTCAAAGCGGCCGAGGTCGAACGTCACGCGATGTTCAAAGTTGTAGGCGAGGCCGCCGCGGGCAATCGGTTCGATGGTAGTGTCAGCCCTGGACAAGCCGTGCGGATATTCACCGGCGCGCCGGTGCCGGAAGGGGCTGATTTCATTGTCATACAGGAAGATGTGGATCGTCGCGACGACCTGATCATCATCACCGACGCGCCCGGCCCCAAAACCAATATCCGTCCCGCAGGGGTGGACTTTGCCAAAGGCACCAAGATCTCGGCTCCACGCCTGATCCGGCCCGAGGATGTGGCGCTTATGGCCGCAATGAACATCCCGCAGGTCCCGGTTGCGCGGAAGCCGCAGATCGCCCTGATCTCAACCGGGGACGAATTGGTGATGCCGGGTGAGACCCCGGGCCCAGATCAGATCATTGCCTCGAACACGTTCGGCCTGCATGCGCTGCTCGAAGGGGTTGGCGCCCATGTCCGTGTTCTGCCCATCGCACGGGACACGGTCTCTTCGTTGGAAACCGCGTTTGGACTGGCGAAAGGGGCTGATCTGGTGGTCACGATCGGCGGTGCTTCGGTCGGGGATTATGATCTGGTTTCCGAGGTATCCGAGGCACAGGGGATGGAGCGGTCCTTCTACAAAATCCGGATGCGCCCCGGAAAACCGCTGATGGCTGGACGGATGGGCGATGCCGCGATGGTTGGCCTGCCGGGGAACCCTGTCAGCGCAATGGTGTGCGGCTATCTGTTCCTGATTCCGATGGTACGACGGATGTTGGGGCTCGATACAGTCGTCACGCCCTTCCAGCGAGCGGTTTTGGCCGAAGCGCTGCCTGCAAATGGGCCACGCGAACACTATATGCGTGCCATTCTCGACGAAAACGGCATCCGCGCCTGCGCCGACCAGGACAGTTCCTTGCTGAGCGTTCTGGCCGAAGCCAATGCTTTGATCATGCGTCCGCCCGAAGACCCGGAGCGCGCTGTTGGGGCCGAAATCCTGTATCTGCCGATCTAGAACATCTTCAAATTCGTTGACACAAAACGTGAACATGCGTAGAACAAAAGAAAACGCATGAGCGACGAGGTGTGAGCGATGCTGACCAAGAAGCAGTTGGATTTGCTGGAATTCATCCACAAACGCGTACAGCGGGATGGCGTTCCGCCCAGTTTCGACGAAATGAAGGCCGCTCTGGATCTGCGATCCAAATCCGGCATCCACCGATTGATCACAGCGCTGGAAGAACGGGGCTTTATCCGCCGTCTGGCGCATCGAGCCCGCGCGATTGAGATCGTGAAACTGCCCGAAAGCCTGGGGGGTGAGCCCACGACCGGATTTACCCCAAGGGTCATCGAAGGCGACAAGCCCGAAGGCCCGCGCCCTGCAAATTTCGAACCGGTCTCGGTCGATGCGCTGGAATTGCCGGTCATGGGCCGCATCGCTGCTGGTGTACCGATCGCTGCCATCAGCCACGAATCGCACCGCGTGGCCGTGCCTGGTCCGATGGTATCCGGCCAAGGGTCGCATTACGCGTTGGAAGTGCAAGGCGACTCGATGATCGACGCTGGTATCAATGACGGTGATGTTGTCATCATCCGGGAAACGTCGACCGCAGACAATGGCGATATCGTGGTTGCACTGGTCGAGGATCAGGAGGCGACGCTGAAACGCTTCTTCCGCCGTGGCAATGCCATCGCGCTTGAAGCCGCAAACCCGGCCTATGAAACGCGCGTTCTGCCTGAAGACAAAGTTAAGGTTCAGGGGCGTCTGGTCGGGCTGATCCGCAGCTACTGATCACCAGACTTGTTACGGTCCCCGATAAATTTCGGGGACCAGAGCCGATATCCTGTCAGATCGGCACTGGTGATCACTTTACCATCCGAGATTGACAGGCTGCCTGTGCGGTACAGCCGATCCGGGTCAAACACCCCGCAATCGCCCTGGATGGTCAACTCTACTGCCGAGACCACAATCTGGTTCGCGTTACATTCCGTAAATCCGCGTGCCGCCCGTTTACCGGTGATGTGAACAACCTCTGTCCCCTGCACGGCGATACGCTGGATCAGATCGGCCTCGCCCGGCCAGCGCCCGGCCGCCTGCCCCTGATCCTGCCCGTCTCCGTCATTCTCCAGCCAGACGGTTGCGACAAAGCCGCTGCCTTTCTTCTTGCTCAGCGCCCGACCCTCTTCAGTCATGACACCAACTAGGCCGCCGGATTCTGCAATCAAAACCTCGGGGCGATGGTCTGATGTCCAAAGCAGGAACGCCGCTGCCACAGGGCCAAGGCCCACCCAGCGCATCCGCCCCTGCCAGAGCGCCATCCAAAGCCCACCAAGGGCAATGGCGGGCAACACGAACCAAGGCGGGCTGACCACGTAGCCTTGCGCCCCCTCAAGGCTCGAAACCCAATCGGCAACCAACAAAATCCAGCTTAGCCCGATCCCCATGACCTCGAGTGCGATCCAGTCCAGACCAAATGGCGCCAGCAACGCAGCAACCACGGCAGACGGTACAACAACCGTCCCCATCACGGGCACGGACAACAGATTTGCTAAAAGCCCGTAGTGAGACATGGTGTTGAAATGCGCTGCCCCAATCGGGGCGGTGGCAAGACCTGCTATGGCGGAAGACAACAGCACACCCAGAATGGGCCTGAGCCATTTCGGACCCGGCGTCGGACCAAAATCGCGCAACGTGCCAAATACAGCTACCAGCGCGGTCGTGGCAGCAAACGACATCTGAAAACCGGGGCTGAGCAATGTCTCAGGGCGCAAGATCAACACGATCAACGCAGCCACCGCCACCGCCCGTAACGAAATCGCCCGGCGATCTATCAAAATGGCTCCGAACATGACGCTGACCATGACGAACGCGCGCTCGGTCGCCACATTGCCTCCCGACAGCATCAAGTAAATAACTGCGGCCACAAGAGCACATCCGGCCGCCAGTTTTCGCACTGGCATCCGTAACGCGAGGGTCGGGATCATCGACAGTCCGATCCGGCAGGCCACGAAGACAAATCCGGTCAACAACCCCATGTGCAGGCCGGAGATCGCCAACAGATGCGCAAGGTTCGACGCCCGCAGCGCGTCCAGCGACGCCTGTCCCATGCCGCTGCGATCTCCGGTTGTGACCGCGGCGGCAAACCCGCCGACCTCACCCGGCAGGAGACTGCGCACATGGCCCGAGATCGCCATCCGGATCGCCGTGATCCGAACGCCATCCAGCGCATCCTGTGGCGGGGCGATGGTGAGGACCGGAACGCGTGTGTACCCGACCGCGCCCAAGCGTTGAAACCAGGCATGGCGCCGGAAATCGAACCCTCCGGGCTCGACCGGGCCTTGTGGCGGGGACAGATGGGCCGTGGTCATGATCCGTTGCCCGGGTGCGACACGTCCAATGTCGGAATGGATGGAAAGGCGGATGCGCTGCGGTCGCCGGTCGTTTGGTACGTCCCCTAGTCGCACCTGATCCAGTGTCAGTCGCAGCGCATCCGAGGCAGACCGGTCCATGGCCACCACACGCCCTTCAACTGGCCCGTAGTAACGCCATGACAGAACCGGTTCTGCCACCATATGGGCGCGCGTGCCGGCCAGCACAAAGCCCACCGCAAGCAGCGCCCCCCCGATTGCCAACGAACCCCAACCCGAAGGAAGCACTCGGGTCAGCCAGATCAGACCCAGACCCATACAGCCAAGGCCGAAATAGGCCGTCCAATCCGGCTCGAACCGAAGTCCGAAATAGAGGCCAATCCCGAGCGCAAGGCATACCGGCGACCAGGGAAACAAGAACCCCGTCTGGTTCAGCAGCGCGGCCTGGGCCCGTGCAAGAACACGCATGGTTGCCCCCGTCCTTCGGGCTCGTTAGACAGGCGCCAAACTAAGCCCGACACGGTTACCAAAAGGTTAATCCATACAATGTCCGATCAGGTCGTCACCCGTTTCGCCCCCTCGCCCACCGGCTTTCTGCACATCGGTGGCGCGCGCACCGCGCTGTTCAACTGGCTTTACGCGCGCGGGCGTGGCGGCAAGTTCCTGCTGCGAATCGAGGACACAGACCGCGAGCGTTCGACACCGGAAGCAACTGCCGCCATCCTGCAGGGCATGGCCTGGCTGGGGCTGGATCATGATGGCGATGTGATCTCTCAGTTCGAAGGTGCTGCACGCCACGCAGAGGTGGCGCATCAATTGCTGGCCGAAGGCAAGGCGTATAAGTGTTTCTCAACCCAGGACGAAATCGCTGCTTTTCGCGGGCAGGCCCGGGCCGAGAGCAAATCAACCCTGTTCCGCAGTCCCTGGCGCGATGCCGACCCTGCAACCCATCCGAATGCGCCCTTTGTGATCCGAATAAAGGCCCCGCAGGACGGCTCCACGGTAATCCGCGATCAGGTGCAAGGTGATGTGACGATCCGCAATGATCAATTGGACGACATGGTCCTGCTGCGTTCTGACGGCACGCCAGTCTATATGCTGGCCGTTGTGGTGGACGATCACGATATGGGCGTTACCCATGTTATTCGCGGCGACGACCATCTGAACAATGCCGCGCGTCAGATGATGATCTACCAGGCCATGGGCTGGAAAATCCCCGTTTGGGCGCATATCCCGCTGATCCACGGCCCGGATGGCAAGAAACTGTCCAAGCGCCATGGCGCATTGGGTGCGCAGGAGTATCAGGCGATGGGTTATCCCGCTGCAGGTATGCGCAACTATCTGGCGCGTCTGGGATGGAGCCATGGGGATGACGAGTTTTTCACCGACGCACAAGCTAAAGAGTGGTTTGATCTGGACGGCATAGGCAAAAGCCCGGCGCGTTTCGATCTGAAAAAACTGGAAAATCTGTGTGGGCAGCACATTGCGATCTCTGACGATACTGCACTGCGGCATGAGATCGAAGGGTATCTGGCCGCTGCTGCGCTGCCCGCTCTCACACAGACACAATCGGGTGATCTTGAACGGGCAATGTTTTGTTTGAAGGATCGCGCACGGACCTTCCCGGAACTCCTTGAAAAGGCGTATTTTGTTCTGACTGAACGCCCTATCGTTCCAGATGAGAAGGCGTCCAAGGCGCTCACAAATGTATCCGATGGTATACTGGGAGAATTGACGCCGCAGCTGCAAAATGTTAGCTGGTCGCGAAACGAGCTGGAAGAGGCGCTGAATTCCTTTGCCGAGGCACGGGAACTCAAGTTCGGCAAGCTGGCAGGTCCACTCAGGGCCGTTCTGGCAGGCCGGGCCGTCACACCTTCGGTTTTTGACATGATGCTTGTGCTGGGACGCGATGAAACCCTGGCGCGGCTTTCTGAGGCAGCGACATAAACCCAATCTTCATAAACGGGTAACGCTGCTCCGCTAACACCCGGACTGCGCGCCCGCGCGCAGTCATTGCCCGCATGGTTCGGCGACGATCCGGCCTGCGCACGAATGAAGAAGGGACAACTATGACTGATAGCAGCAAAACAGCCACTCTGACCGTACATGGAAAAGAGTATGAGTTGCCGGTTCACTCACCGACGGCCGGGCCTGACGTTGTCGATATCCGCAAATTGTACGGTCAGGCGGGTGTATTCACCTATGACCCGGGCTTTACCTCAACCGCCAGCTGCGACAGCACCATCACCTATATCGATGGCGAAAAAGGTGAGCTGCTGCACCGCGGCTATCCGATCGACCAACTGGCTGAGAAATCCCATTTCCTGGAAGTGTGCTACCTGCTGCTTTACGGAGAGCTGCCGAGCGCCAAAGACCTGGAAACCTTCGAGACCACGATCACGCGACACACGATGCTGCACGAGCAGATGCTGTATTTCTATCGTGGCTTCCGCCGTGACGCGCATCCGATGGCGATTATGGTGGGTGTTGTTGGCGCCATGTCAGCCTTCTACCACGACTCGACCGACATTTCTGACCCGCACCAGCGTGAAGTCGCATCGCACCGTCTGATCGCCAAGATGCCGACGATTGCGGCCTGGGCTTACAAGTATCACATCGGTCAGCCCTTCGTGTATCCACGTAACGATCTGGACTACGCATCGAACTTCCTGCGCATGTGCTTTGCTGTTCCGGCTGAAGAGTATGAGGTCAACCCGATCCTGAGCCGCGCGATGGACCGTATCTTTACCTTGCATGCGGATCACGAACAGAACGCCTCAACCTCGACCGTGCGTCTGGCCTCGTCTTCGGGTGCCAACCCGTTTGCATGTATCGCCGCCGGTATCGCCTGCCTATGGGGGCCGGCGCATGGCGGTGCAAACCAAGCCTGTCTGGAAATGCTGGAAGAGATCGGCAGCGTCGATCGCATCCCGGAATACATCGCCCGCGCCAAGGACAAGAACGACCCGTTCCGCCTGATGGGCTTTGGCCACCGCGTCTACAAAAACTTTGACCCGCGCGCCAAGGTGATGAAGCAGTCGGCGGATGAAGTTCTGGATCTGCTCGGTGTTGAAAACAACCCGAAACTGCAGGTTGCTAAAGAGCTTGAGAAAGAAGCTCTGCAAGACCCATATTTCGCCGAGAAGAAGCTGTTCCCGAATGTCGATTTCTACTCGGGCATCATTCTCGAGGCGATGGGCTTCCCAACATCAATGTTCACGCCGATCTTTGCGTTGTCGCGCACCGTTGGCTGGGTCAGCCAGTGGAAAGAGATGATCGCCGATCCACAGAACAAGATCGGTCGCCCGCGCCAGTTGTATCTGGGCGAGACGAACCGCAACTATGTGGATATCGAAAAGCGCTAAGCAACAGACCCAAGCAACGCCCCGGATCATCCGGGGCGTTTTGTTTTAGAGCAGGCTCAGCTGATCGCCTGCCTGCGGTGGCTTGGAAAATAGGTCCGTCCGCAAAGGGGCCCCTTCTATGCGCAACCCCAATCGTTTGACCGCCAGTTTGAACCTTTGCGCGACTACCTCGGCATATTCGCCCTCGCCCCGCATCCTATGGCCCCAACGCGGATCATATTCCCGCCCACCATGCATTTCACGCAGGCGCGACATGACCTTTTCCGCGCGCGCCGGTTCATGTTGCGCCAGCCAATCCTTCCACAGCACCGACACTTCGCGCGGCAGACGTAGCATGATCCAACTGGCGGTATCAGCCCCGGCATCCCGTCCCGCCTCAAGCAGCTGTTCCAGTTCATGATCGGTTAACCCGGGAATAAGTGGCGAGGTCATGACCCTCACCGGAATCCCTGCCCCGGTCAGCCGTTCTATCGTCTGCAAACGCCGCTTGGGCGATGGGGCCCGAGGTTCCATCCGGCGCGACAGTTTCGCATCCAGCGTCGTCAGCGATATGCCGACACGCACCAATCCACGCACGGCCATCGGCGCCAAAACATCCAGATCGCGCTCGATCAGCGCTCCTTTGGTCACAATCGCCAACGGATGGTTGAAATCTCGCAAAACCTCAAGGCAGCCTCTTGTTATCAAACGGATTTTCTCGATGGGTTGATATGGATCGGTATTCGTACCCAGCGCCATTGTTGCCACGCGGTATTTGCGCGCCGAAAGCTCTTGCCGCAGCAGATCAGCCGCATTCGGCCGCGCGATCAGCCGTGTTTCGAAATCCAGCCCCGGTGACAGCCCCAGATACGCGTGGCTTGGCCTAGCAAAGCAATAGACACAACCATGTTCACACCCTCGATACGGATTGATCGACCGATCAAAAGGCAAATCCGGGGACCGGTTATAGGAAATGATACTGCGAGCAATCTCCTCCCGAACTTCGGTGCGAAGCGGCGGAAGATCGTCATCCTGAGGCCATCCGTCGTCGGTTTCCAACGTTGTAAAACGTTCGAAGCGCCCGGCATCATTTGATGCCGTTCCTCGCCCCCGTATCCTGGATTGATCGACCATATGTTCGCTCTTTGTTCTCATCCCGACGATACGCAAAGAGCGCAGATCCATCAAGAGCGCTTGAATAGTGCCGTGGCCAATTATCGAGATGAATTTGCCTAACAATCTGAACATTATGCAGAATGATCTTGCAGAAATTTCAGTCGCCCTGTGCAGATTTCTATCTTATAGGTCGGTCCCGAAACGACTGAGGTCGCAATCGTCACAGTCAAACTGCGGCGTTTTGGCCAAAACGGAAAAAATGCCATCTTGGTGCCATTGGCCCACACAGCTCAGGGAAACGCCCCATGTCTGATGAAGAAGATATCGTCCTGTCCGAACTGAATGACGATGAACTTGTCGAACAGATGTTCGATGATCTTTATGACGGCCTAAAAGAAGAAATCGAAGAAGGTGTGAACATCCTGCTGGAACGCGGATGGGCGCCGTACGATATTCTGACCAAAGCGCTTGTTGGCGGCATGACCATCGTGGGACATGACTTCCGCGACGGTATTCTCTTCGTACCCGAAGTTCTTCTGGCGGCGAACGCTATGAAGGGCGGCATGTTTATCCTCAAGCCGCTGCTTGCCGAAACCGGTGCGCCGCGCGTTGGCAAAATGGTCATCGGCACCGTCAAAGGTGACATCCACGACATCGGCAAAAACCTTGTTTCGATGATGATGGAAGGCGCAGGTTTCGAAGTTGTCGATATCGGCATCAACAACCCGGTCGAAAACTATCTGGAAGCGCTGGAAAGCGAAGAGCCTGATATTCTGGGCATGTCCGCCCTGCTGACCACAACCATGCCTTACATGAAAGTCGTGATCGACACATTGGTCGAGCAAGGCGTGCGTGATGACTATATCGTTCTGGTCGGCGGCGCGCCGTTGAACGAAGAATTCGGCAAGGCCATTGGCGCTGATGCCTACTGCCGTGATGCGGCTGTTGCTGTTGAAACCGCCAAGGAGTTTGTTTCGCGCAAGCACAATCAGATGGCGGGTTGATCCGGCAAAGCAATCCAAAACAAAGCCGCCCGATCTTGGGCGGCTTTTTTATGCGCGGCAGTGGCACGTCCCTGGTCTGTCATCAGTTTGTGCAGCAAACGCGTCGGTGGCCATAGGCAGAAAGTCGGCACCAGACTTGCCTTCCTGTACGAAAGATCATTCTTTTATCCAGAAGCTGACGGGTTCAAAGCCATGCCACAGAACACTTTACCTGACGATGCAAGCCTGACCACCGATGGATATTCCGAGAACGATGGCCAGCAGCAGATATTGCTGATCGCGTGCGGGGCTCTGGCGCGTGAGATTCTGGACCTGAAAAAACGCAACGGCTGGGACCATATGGCCCTGACCTGTTTGCCCGCGATCCTGCATATTCACCCGGACCGCATCACTCAGGCAGTCGAAGATGCGGTGGCAAAACACCGCAATGACTATCACCAGATCTTTGTCGTCTACGCAGATTGCGGCACCGGAGGGCTGTTGCAAAAAGCCTGCGAAGAGCTGGGGGTCGAGATGATCAAAGGCCCTCATTGTTATTCGTTTTTTGAAGGCAATCAGATCTTTGCCGACCGCGGCGATGATGAAACAACGGCCTTTTACCTGACGGACTTTCTGGCCCGGCAGTTCGACGCCTTTGTCTGGAAACCGCTGGGCCTGGACCGTCACCCAGAACTACGCGATATGTATTTCGGAAACTACACCAAACTGGTTTATCAGGCTCAGACGGATGATCCGGTCCTCACCGAACGCGCCCGGGCATGTGCCGAAAAAATGGGGTTGGCGTTCGAGCGTCGTCTGACCGGTTATGGCGATCTTGAAGTCACGCTAAATGACTGGGCCAACCGCTAAGGGAGGTTATCAGAGGTTTTGTTGTGCGACTTCTCGGATGCGCTCGATCATCGATCGCAAACCGTTTGAACGTTGTGCAGACAAGTGATCATGCAGGCCAAGGCGGGTCAACTCACCCCCTGCATCCACCTTCACCACCTCTGCCACAGGCAAACCGTTATACAAGGATCGCAATACCGCGATCAGTCCCCGCACGATCAAGGCGTCGCTGTCGCCATCAAAATGGAACGTGCCATTCTCGATCATTGGTTGCAGCCAGACCTGACTGGCGCATCCATCCACCTTGGTCGATGGCACCTTGAAGGCGTCATCCAATGGTTCCATCGCCTTGCCTTGTTCGATCACATGCCGATACCGGTCTTCCCAATCTTCGAGAAACTCAAAATCCTCAACGATTTCTTCAAAGGCGGGCGTTGCCATGGTGGGGCGATCCTTGCGTTGTCTTCACAATTCTGACCTAAGCTCAGCCATCATCGCTGTCCAGCCCCTGCCGTGGCTTTTCAAGGCGTGGAAATTGCGCTAACCCATTGGCTGAACTGCCATCATAAAGCTGTGGGTCCATGCTGAAACCTCTGTCCCTACTTGTCGTCGTATCACTGACCCTGTCCGCCTGCGGCTGGCGGGATTCGCGGGTTAACCCGTCAAACTGGTTCGGCGGCAGCAGATCGACCCCGGTTGAAGCCCCTCCTGCCGAAGAGGCAAATGCACTGATTCCGCAGGAGCGTCAGGGTGGTGGTCTGTTCGCCCGCCCCGAAGAAGAAGATACCAGCGTACCGATTGCTAAAGTCGATGAGTTGCGAATTGAACCGATCCCGTCGGGCGCCATCGTCTATGCCTCAGGCACGGCAATCCGGCAGGGTGCGTTTGATGCGCGGTTGGTCCGGGTGGAGTCGGAAGAGAACCAGAAGAACGGCATCTTGGAATACACCTTCCGTGTCGACTACCCCAAAACCCAGACACCGCAAGGGTCTGAGCGGACGCGTATGGTGTCGGATGCAATCAATGTCTCGACGCAGGAATTGGAAGGCATTCGCCTGGTGCGCGTGGTCGGACAGCAAAACGCATTGGAATCGCGCCGACGCTAACCGTACCTAGAGCGAGACAACTTTGACGTTTTGCCCTTTGGCGGCCAGCGCAATCTTACCTTCGCAAAGTTTCAGCGCGTCTTCACCAAACACTTCAAAGCGCCATCCAGACATGGCGGGCAGTTCACGCTCGCCCGCCGCGATCTGATCCAGTTCCGAACTTGTGGCGATCAGCTTGGCCGCCACCCCGGAGCTTTCGGTCTTTGATTTCAATAGCACGCGCAACAGGTCAGCCAGCGCCGGGTTAACCTTGAGTTTGTCCCGCGAGGTATCGACTTTGGGCAACCTGTCCGCCGGGCAATTCACGCCGCGTTTCACCGCGGCCAGAATTCCGTCGGCAATCGCACCTTTGCGCGCCTCGCGCAGCAACAGGCGAGAGCCACCCAGATCAGAGGGTGTTTTGGGCTTGGTCGAGGCCAACTCAATCAGGGCATCATCCTTGAACACCCGATTGCGCGGCACGTTGTTTTCCTGTGCATACGCCTCGCGGAATTGTGCCAGCTCTCGCACAACGGCCAGAAACTTGGCCGAATTGGTGCGCGTCTTTACCCGTTTCCAGGCATCTTCGGGCTGTATGTCATAGGTCTGCGACTGAGTCAGGGTGCGCAACTCTTCCGCGACCCAGTGGCTGCGCCGGGTCTTTTCAAGTTCCGCCGCCAGATGTTCATAGATCTTCCGCAGATGCGTGACATCCGCCAGGGCATAAGTTTTTTGCGCATCCGTCAGCGGCCGCCGCGACCAATCGGTAAAGCGAGACGTCTTGTCGACACCCTGTTTACAGATTTTGCGTACAAGGGTTTCATACCCCACCTGCTCGCCAAAGCCGCAAACCATTGCGGCAACCTGCGTGTCAAACAAGGGTGTTGGGAAGACGTTGGCCTCGACCCAGAAAATCTCAAGATCCTGCCGAGCGGCGTGGAACACTTTGACCACGCTGTCGTTGCGAAACAAGTCGTAAAGCGGCTCAAGCGACAGACCATCTGCCAATGGGTCGACCAGAACGGCGCTGTCCTCATCTTCTGACGGCACGGCCAGCTGCACCAGGCACAGTTTCGAGTAATAGGTCCGTTCGCGCAGAAACTCGGTGTCTACTGTGACATAGGGATAGCCTGCAGCAGCCGAGCAAAACTTGGCCAGCTCTTGCGTCGTCGTCAGGGTTTTCATGCGCCGTACTATTCTTGCTCTTGTTCTTTATGTGACTGCCCGTTTTTCCGCGTCCCGAGCGATAGATGCGACCATAGGACGAATTTTAGGGATCTGTAAATCACTCAGGGGCGATCAGGGCAGCATAAGGGGTGAACTGTTGCCATCCGCGAAACGACGCAGCACTGCGGGGTATAATTTGTGCTCCCACACCAATACCCGTGCAGCCAGATCATCGGGCGTATCGCCCGGCGAAACCTCAACCCGCGCCTGACCAAGGATCGGGCCGTCATCCAAAGCGGCGGTCACCTCATGCACGGTGCAACCATGCTCGGCATCCCCCGCATCAATAGCGCGCGCATGGGTATTCAGGCCCTTGTATTTAGGCAGCAGCGACGGATGGATGTTCAGCATCCGCCCCTGAAAGCGTGAGACAAAATCAGCCGTCAGAACCCTCATGAACCCTGCCAGGCACACGATATCTGGCTGCGCCTGTTCCAGTGGTTTCAGAAGCTCGGCCTCAAAGGCGGCACGATCGCCCTTGAAGGGGCGATGGTCCACTACGGCGGTTGCAATGCCACGATCCCGGGCCTTCGCTATCCCGCCCGCCTGCGCCTCATTGGACAAGACCAGACAGGGCCGCGCCGGATGATCGCCGGTCATGCTGTCGACAAGCGACACCATGTTGGAGCCACCCCCGGAGATCAGGATCGCAACGCGCTTGTGGCTCACAGCAGTTTGCCTGAATAGGCCACGCCTTCCGCGTCGATGACAGTGCCGATGCGCGAGACGTCCTCACCCGCATCCGCCAACAAAGTTGACAGCGCGTCTGCTTGGTCGGCCGCGCAAACCACGATCATGCCAATGCCGCAATTAAAGGTCTTCAGCATCTCAGCCTTAGAAATCCCGCCGGTTTCGGCCATCCAGCTGAACACAGGGGGTAAATCCCAGGCATCCAGATCAATCTGGGCCCCTAAACCTTCGGGCAAAACGCGCGGCAGGTTCTCGGTCAAGCCACCGCCTGTGATATGGGCCAGCGCATGAACGCCCCCTGCCCGGATCGCAGCCAAGGCGGGTTTTACATAAAGACGTGTCGGCGTCAGCAGCGCCTCTCCCAGCGAGCCGCCACCGAAAGGCGAGTCAGTCTCCCAACCCAGCCCCGAGATCTCAACCAGTTTGCGGACCAGCGAATAGCCGTTGGAATGCACCCCATTCGAGGCAAGCCCCAACAGAACATCGCCGGCCTGGACACCGTCGGGCAGGTCAGCGCCCCGTTCCATTGCACCAACCGAGAAGCCCGCCAGATCAAAATCGCCATCGGGATACATACCCGGCATTTCGGCGGTTTCGCCACCGATCAGCGCGCAACCTGACTGCGCGCAACCTTCGGCAATCCCTTCGATGATCCGCGCGGCCGTATCTGTGTCCAGCTTACCGGTTGCGAAATAGTCGAGGAAGAACAAAGGCTCAGCTCCCTGACAGATCAGGTCGTTGACGCACATGGCGACCAGATCGATACCGACGCCGTCAACAACACCTGTATCAATCGCGATCCGCAGCTTGGTGCCAACACCGTCCGTCGCGCCTACCAAGATGGGGTCGTCATAGCCTGCTGCCTTCAGATCAAACAGCGCGCCAAAGCCGCCCAGACCGCTCATCACACCGGGGCGGTTCGTCCGCTTGGCGGCGGGTTTGATCCGATCGACCAGAGCGTTGCCTGCATCAATATCCACACCTGCATCAGCATAGGTGATTCCGTTCTTGCCCGCTGTCATGGTAGGTCCCTCAAGAATGCTTTGCGGGCGGGTTAGTCGATTGTGCGTCTTGTTGCAACGGTCAGGCTTGACGCGGGCGTTCACCGTGATACTCAAAGCGCTCAGGCGGGCCTGTAGCTCAATTGGTTAGAGCAGAGCGCTCATAACGCTTTGGTTGCGGGTTCAAGTCCTGCCGGGCCTACCAAATTCCCAATTCGCCTGTTGAAGCGTTGATCCGGCATTCGGGTCGAATAGCTGCCGTGCACAGCTTTTGATGGACAAAGCCGTTGCTGCATGGCACCTGAGGCGCGGCGAAGACAAGAGCGTGCGATGACCGAGAAGACCTTTATCCCCGGCCCCGATCAAAGCAGCGATTTTCGCGCGGCATTGGGCTGTTTCGGGACCGGTGTTACGGTTGTGACTACGCATACGGCAAACGGCCCCCGTGCGATTACGGTCAACTCATTTGCATCCGTGTCGCTGGATCCGCCTTTGGTGCTGTGGTGTCTGGCCAAAGATTCGTTTCGCTTCAACGCGTTCAATTCCTGCCAGCACTATGCGATCCACGTCATGGCGCAGGAACAACAGGACGCAGCGCTGAAGTTTGCCCGCGACGGTACCGATTTCTCACATGCCAAGTGGGAGCTGGACGCAGCCGGTCGCCCGCAACTGGCCGAATGTCTTGCTAGGTTCGACTGCGAGCTGCACACCAAACATGAAGCCGGGGATCACCTGATCCTTGTGGGTCAGGTCGAACAGGTGATGTATCGCACCGGCAAAGGCCTGATCTTCAAACGCGGTCAGTTCGGTGGTTTTGTCGACAACGTCTAATCGTCAAGCGACCCATGCACGGCCAGCGCCTCTAACTGCGTCTCTTGCGGTGTGATCACGCGAAATGCTTCATGCACGCCGCTTTCCGTCAGCTCGCGTGCGACGGTTAACAGCGTATTTGGCGCGTGGTCCTCGCAAAGCTCCGACATATGATCGATTTCCGATTGCGCCACGCCATGTGCCGCTTCGACTGAAGGCGCACCGTAGAACTGCACGAAATGCTCGGCCAGATTCTGAATGATCTGATCTTTTTCTGCCGCTTCAATCTGGGTCACCGCGACAAAGGTCACTCGTCCGAAGGTTTCCAGCCCCAACCAACCATTGGCAAAAGCTTGTCGGGATTTCCCTTCAAGATCGCCCTGCCCCCAGTTCGAAAACTCGAACCCGCCCGAGATGCACCATTCCCCGGTCCGCGCAGGGGAATGAAACACGTTCATATCGCTTTCATCGAAATGGATCGCGCGGGCGAGTTTCATTGGTTTGCCTCCAATAGCTCTGTCAGCGGGCGCAGGTGGGTCTCTTCACCATTCCGGATCAACATGCCAAATCGTTCATCCGTACCTAGGAAGACGCCCCCATCGGTGAGAGGCTCCCCCACTCCGCGCAAAAGGCCCAGCCATTCGCCATGCAACGGCGCGTTGCCATCCTCTTGCCAGCGGTTGAGCCAGGTCAGCATGTGCCGTGACCAGCTTTCCACCAGTTGAGTAGCAGACACGTCGGCGCAACCTTCGTCGTAAAGCGCGGTAATATCAGGCGTGTTCCCGGGCGCATCACTGGTTTGCAGCAGTGCCAGCTCCCATCCGATCACCAGCCAGTCAGGCATCTGAGCGGGATCGGAGGACGAGGCTGCAACGTGGAACTGTCCACATGTTGCGCCGTTCACGCAAATCAGTCCGTCCCATCCCAGATGCACAGCCACTTCGGGCGGGGCCAGCGCGCCCAAAGCGTTCTGAAACCCCACCGCACACAGCGGCAACATCGCCATCGCGTCTTGCAATGGCACTTCGGGCGCGAACACGACAGCCACGCGCAGGCGGTCAGCCTGAACGTTGTGGATCACCGTGCCCGCATCACAGCCCAAAGCCGCCATGGCCTGCGCTTTTTCGAACGGATCCTCGCCCCCCTTCGCGGCGAGACCTGTCAGCAGCGGAGGGAAGACCGGATCACTCATGCGTTGCCTTTGGCAATCAGGTCACGGGCAATCTTGCGGAAAGAATCTGCCTGAGCGCTGTCAGGTTTGCTGACGACAATCGGCGCGCCGCCATCTGCGGCCAGTCGGATGTCCAGATGCAGCGGGATTTCCCCTAAAAGGGGAACGCCCAGCCCCTCAGCCTCCGACGCGACACCGCCATGGCCAAAGATATGTTCCTCGTGCCCGCAGTTCGAACAGATGTGCGTCGACATGTTTTCGATCATCCCCAGGATCGGCGTCTTGAGCTGATTGAACATGTCGATCCCTTTGCGGGCGTCGATCAGGGCTACGTCCTGAGGGGTCGATACAACGATCGCGCCGTTCACCTGGAATTTCTGGCTGAGTGTCAGTTGCACATCGCCGGTGCCGGGAGGCAGGTCGACGATCAGCACATCCAAGGCACCCCATTGCACCTGACTCATCATCTGTTGCAGCGCGCCCATCAGCATAGGGCCCCGCCAGACAACCGCCTGCCCTTCGTTGGTCATTAGACCCATCGACATCATGGTGACACCATGATTGCGTAGCGGCAGGATCGTCTTACCATCGGGGCTGGCCGGGCGTCCTGACACGCCCAGCATCCGAGGCTGCGACGGACCGTAGACATCCGCATCCAGCAGACCCACCCGCCGGCCTTCGGCAGCCAGAGCACAGGCGAGGTTCGCGGATACGGTGGATTTACCCACCCCGCCCTTACCCGAGGCCACGGCGATGATCCGATCCACACCGGGGACTGCCTGCGGACCGGTTTGCGAAGGTTTGGGCTTGGGCTTCAAATCCGGCGGGGCCTTATCGGAATGCGCGGTCATCATGGCTGAGACCTTGGCGACCCCATCCACCATCTGTGCGGCCTGTTCGGCTGCCGCGCGCACGGGTTCCATACGCTCGGCATGTTTGGGATCGATCTCGATGACAAACCGGACGGTATCGCCTTCGACATTCAGTGCACGGACAACCCCTGCGCTGACAATATCCTGACCGGAGACCGGGTCAGTGATCTTTTTCAGGTTCGCCAGAACCGCGTCACGGACACTCATGCCTTCATCCCCAAAACCTGCTCCATCGCATGGCTGCATTTCATCGCACCTGTCTCCGTCTTACCTGGTTCATTTGACGCATTTGCCTGTTGGCCGTTAGGTTTGGCCATGCGCTTTGTCCTGTTGTGCCTCAGCCTGACGCTCACCGCCACCCCTTCCGGGTCGCAAGAGGCCATCGGCCTCGCCGCCCCGTCCGAGGTGACAGACACCGGCCTGTTGCAACATATTCTTCCACGCTTTTCGCTCAAGACCGGGATACGGGTTATTGCGGACGAAAGCGGTGTTATGTCGCTGACGGCGGGTCCAACTGGTGATCCGGTCTTTGCCCGCGAAGGTGTGATCTACCATCTGAGCATTCAGGACGACCCCCGGCAGGCCCGATTCCGGGATTGGCTGACATCCGACATCGGGAAACGCACAGTCGAAAGCTTTGCGCCTGATCAGGGCGCGCCCTTTAGCGCCAGTTTTGAGGTCGCCGTCACCGGTAGCGTAACGACAACCGATGGTGACGTGACCCTGGGCGAAGAACTTTCGATGACCCATTGTGGCCGCTGTCACGTGATCGGTCCAAAAAACCGGATGAACGGGTTGGGCTCGACTCCCTCTTTTGCGGTTTTGCGCAGCCTTCCGGATTGGGATGAACGGTTTCAGGCCTTCTTTGCGCTGAACCCTCACCCTGCCTTCACTCAGATCGATGGGCTGACGCCGCCCTTCGATCCGGCGCGCCCATCGCCCATTCATCCGGTTGAGATGACATTGGACGACCTCGACGCCATCCTCGCCTTTGTTTCGATCATTGAAGCGGCGGATCTTGGCAAGCCGCTGCAACATCAATGATCCTTCCGCTTGGAGAAATAGTCATCCGTCGTAATCACCCGAGGTTTGGGATTGGACTGGAACGGATTGTCCTCCATCTTGAATTGCGCGCCGACCCGGCAATTGTCACACATCTGGATCATCCGTGCCTGTTCGGACGAGGCAAACATCGGATGCGTGCCTGAAAGCTTCTCCATGATGCGTTCCACCGTCGATTTCACACCGAACAGGGCACCACATTCGACACAGGCAAAAGGTTCTTCTTCGTTAAGCACCTGCTGAGACAGGGCCGTGTCGCTCAGATCCAGCTGCGGCACCAGTGTGATCGCATCCTCGGGGCAGATGTTGCGACACAGGCCGCATTGCAAGCAAGCATCCTGCTGAAAGTTCAGTTGCGGTTTGTCCGGATTGTCGATCAACGCCCCCGAGGGGCAAAGCGACACACAGCTGAGACACAAGGTACAGGCATCCGTATCCACTGCGACCGCACCATACGGGGCGCCCTCTGGTAAGGATAGCGGCTCTTCCAACATTGGGTTTAATGCTTGTGCCGCCAGCCGCGTGATCTGTCGGCGATTGCCCAGGGGCAACACAGGGTCTGTCAGCGGTGCCAGAACAGACTGCGCATATAGCAGATCAGACAACGCGTCCGGGTCGGCCTCATTAATAAGGCTCAGACCGGCATCTGTGGCGATGGCCGAAGCCAGCGCAAGTTCCCGATCCAGCGCATCCCGCTCAGTCGTTGGCGCAAGCAGGATGTCCACCCGCGCAAACCCGTGGGCCAGACCCGCCAACATCTCGGCATGGCCGAACCCCGAGATGACACTCAGCTCCATCGGGATCACATCGGCGGGCAGGCCACGGCCAAAACGTGCGGCCAACCGGATCATCTCAGCCCCATGGGCATCATGCACCAGCAAGCGCGGTGCACTGCCACCGGCCCGACGATAGGTGCGCGCCAGAACATGCATGCGAGACAGGATCGCGGATACCGGCGGATCCTCGTAAGTGATCGCGGTCGAAGGGCACAAGGCGGCGCAGGCCCCACAACCCGCACAGATCATCGGGTCGATTGCGACATGCTCTCCGGCTGATGTGATCGCCCCGGTTGGGCAGATATCAAGGCAGTTGGTGCAGGCGACCTGTTCGGCGCGCGAATGGGCGCAGAGCGTTTCCTCAAGCCGCACATAGAGCGGTTTTTCAAACGTCCCCACCAGTTGCGCCGCGTCATACGCCAGGCGCGCAACAGCCAACGGATCGCGCGGATCGGCCCGCAGATACCCTTCGCGTTTGGCAGGGGCCTGAACCAACGGCGTGTCACCTGCTAAATCAATTAGAATGTCACAGGCGGATCTGGCCGCATCACGCGGAACGGACCAGACGAAAGCGCCGCGACCCCCAGGCTCCATTTGCTGCAGCTGGTCGATCCGCAGCGCAAATCCTCCCAACGCGCCAGTAACCGACCGCACCTGCCCCTGAACCACGTCAAAAGACCGCGTCATGGGATGCCCGCCATCAGTTGTCAGAACTGTCACGGCCAGCACGCCGGCCAGACGATCCGCGAGTTCGAACGCAACTTCGGAGGGTCCGATGATGCAGCAGGTCCCTTCGCTAATCACATCCACGCTGGGTGTGATGGGCATCGGGATCATGGCCTCGGCCGCCAGAGCAGCCATTTTTGGGGCCGCATCCTGCGCCTGCTCTGACCAGCCCGCGCGATCCCGGATGTCCACGAAAGCGGGCGATTCAACACCCAGATCCTCGGCAAGGTCCCGAAACACATCCTGCTCTTGCCCACAGGCAATCAGCACCAGGTCTTCGCCTGTCAGAAAATCGGCCATCAAACCAAGCTCGCGCGTACACAGTCCAGTGTGAACCTTCGAACACTCCAGATCGCAAGCCGATCCGATCCGCTCAGCATCAACGGGCTGTGACCCCTCACAATCGCAAAGTAAAAGCTTGGTAGTCATATCCCCTCCCCGACTTACTCGCCCCCCACCGCACTGTAGGCTGTATTGCGGGTACGGCAATGTAAACGCCTAACCTCGGCAAAGATCAAACTGCGTTCACACGGGAATTTAGCGATTCCGGCCAATCGATAAATTCCCACATGAAAGGAAAACATCGAAATACGACTAAAGTCGCAGTGCAGGGGCTTGGCAGAACAACAGGTTGTGTACCATAGTGGACATGAGGCCAGGCATGGGAGAGCCTGCCGGGGAGGAGCCAGTGGCCAAGGCCGCAAGCTGTATCGAAATGCCAGTTGGCGTCATTGTGCGCAAAACGCCCGGGGTCACCCGCTGGGCCAAGTGGAATTGGCGCGCGGTCGCTGCCCTGCCGGGTGCAGGCCCTGCGGATTGGGTTGAACTGCGCCGCGAGGGTGATGCTGTCGAATATCACGCCGCCACCCTGCCATTGACCCTCTGGGTGGATGAGACTGAGGCCTACATGGTCAACCTGTCTGATGGGCAACCGTCGATCTATCTGGTTCTGCGCGATGCATTGGACGGGAAACGCCCGATGGATGCGGTGCTGATCACAGCCTCTCCGTTCGAAGGTCAGGACTATGCGGATACGGGTGAGGAACTGGTCGAGAAAATCCCGATGTCCGAAGGTTTGATTGCCTGGGTGCGCGATTTTACCTTGGAACATCACCGCGACGAGGTTTTCATCAAACGCCGCCGCGACAAGAAACGGACCGATCTGGTTGAGGATGGCAAAGGCGATGCGCGGATCCGGCAAGATTCAGACGTATACCGCGCGCCGCGGAGGGTTGTGCAATGACCCAGACCCGCGATTTCTGGTCCCGCCGCAAGGCTGCCGTTCAGGCCGAAGCTGAGGCCGAGGTCATTGCCGCAGAAGAACAGGTGATTGCCCTTCGGCAGGCCGAGTTGGAAGAAAAAAGCGATGCCGAGATATTGGCCGAGTTTAACCTGCCGGATCCTGATCACTTGCAGGCGGGCGATGATGTGTCGGGTTTCATGGCCAAAGCTGTGCCAGACCGTCTGCGCCGCCGCGCTCTGCGACGTCTTTGGCGGCTGAACCCGGTGCTGGCCAATGTGGATGGTCTTGTCGACTACGGCGAGGATTACACCGACGCCGCCTGCGTGGTTGAGAACCTGCAAACCGCGTATCAGGTTGGCAAAGGCATGCTGGCCCATGTCGAGGCGTTGGCGGCTGAGACCGAGGAAGATGAAATCGAGGCTGAGATTCAAGAGCCGGAGGATGAGCCTGAGGTCCAGCCAATCATGGCTGCGGAGTCAGCCCCGAAACCTGTCCCAATGGCCGAGCTCGATGCGGAGGACGAGATCACAGAGCTTCCCCCTGCCCCGCGTCGCATGAGATTTGAATTCGAAGGATAACGCATGACCGCAGATAACGCGCAAACACTGGATATCTCAGCCGAGGATCGGCTGCGCGCGGATTTCTACAATTTCCTCGGTCTGCTTCTGGCCGGTCCACCGGATCAATTGCTGCTGGACCAGATGGCGGGGCTAAGCGGCGATGAAACCGATCTGGGACAAGCCATTCAGGCGATGTCTCGCGTGGCCAAGGTTACCAAACCCGCCGCCGCCGAGCGCGAGTTCAACGCGCTGTTCATTGGCTTGGGGCGTGGCGAGTTGCTGCCCTATGCCAGCTTCTACCTGACAGGTTTCCTGAACGAAAAACCTTTGGCGCAACTGCGCAATGATATGGCCGTGCGCGGCATCACTCGGGCGCAAAACGTGTTCGAACCCGAAGACAATATCGCCTCATTGATGGAGATGATGGCAGGCATGATCGTTGGACGCTTTGGAGCGCCTGCCTCGTTGGATGACCAGAAAGCGTTCTGGAACAAACATATCGGCCCCTGGGCCGCGCATTTCTATTCGGATTTGGAAGCCGCTGAAAACTCGGTTCTCTATGCTTCGGTCGGTACTGCCGGTCGGGTGTTCATGGAGATCGAGCGCGAGGCTTTCCGAATGACGGCGGCATAACCCGCCACTCGCCAGCGCCCGAATTGGCGCTAGATCGCAAATGGGAGAGGAGACACCCATGAGCAAGACCAAGGAAGAAGGCGCAACGCGCCGCGACTTCCTGAAACTGGCTGGAACCGCAGCGCCTGCTGCTGTTGCTGCTGCCAGCCTGAGCGGTCAAGCCGAAGCAGCCGAGCTGCCGACGGATGAGACCCGTATGCAGGATACGCCGCATACCCGCGCGTATCTGGAAAGCGCGCGCTTCTAAGCCACTTGAAAGCGCGCTTTCAGCACGACGACCGCGCCCGGCGCACCAGCCGGACGATGTCATCACCCGACTGACGGTTGCGATTGGCCCTGACGTCGGCATCAACAGTACCAAGCCAGCCATGATCATCATGGCCAGCAAGGGAGGAAAGAAATGCTTAGGAAAAAGACCAACGGGGTTGCGAGACGCCCCCAGCGGACAAGTATCCTGTCCCAGGTCGGCGAGAAAACCGTCGATCGCCGCGCATTCTTGCGTGGCTCGGGCCTGACGATCGGCGGCCTTGCCGCGATCAGCGCCACGGGTGGAACCGTGACGCCTGCCAGTGCCCAGACAGCGGCCAATCAGGCCGTTGAAAACATCAAATCCGTATGCACCCACTGCTCGGTCGGCTGTACAGTCGTAGCCGAAGTTCAGAACGGTGTCTGGGTCGGGCAGGAACCCGGCTGGGACAGCCCGTTCAACCTGGGTGCGCACTGTGCCAAGGGGGCCTCGGTCCGCGAGCACGCCCACGGCGAACGCCGCCTCAAGTATCCGATGAAAAAGGAAGGGGGCGAGTGGAAGCGCATCAGCTGGGAACAGGCGATCGACGAGATCGGCGATGGCATGATGAACATCCGTCAGGAATCCGGGCCGGACAGCGTGTACTGGCTGGGCTCCGCCAAACACAACAACGAACAGGCCTATCTGTTCCGTAAGTTCGCCGCCTACTGGGGTACGAACAACGTGGACCATCAGGCCCGTATCTGCCACTCGACCACTGTTGCGGGTGTTGCGAATACATGGGGCTACGGCGCCATGACCAATTCGTACAATGACATCCACAATTCTCGGGCCATCTTCATCATCGGTGGCAACCCAGCCGAGGCGCACCCCGTCTCGCTGCTGCATGTTCTGCGCGCGAAAGAGCAGAACAACGCGCCGCTGATCGTTTGCGACCCGCGCTTTACCCGCACCGCAGCGCACGCGGATGAGTACGTCCGGTTCCGTCCCGGCACAGACGTTGCCCTGATCTGGGGCATGCTGTGGCACATCTTTGACAACGGATGGGAGGACAAAGAGTTCATCCGCACCCGTGTCTGGGGCATGGACCAGATCCGTACCGAGGTTGCCAACTGGACGCCGGAAGAAACCGAGCGTGTAACTGGTGTGCCCGGATCGCAGCTCAAGCGCGTTGCCCGGACCATGGTCAATAACCGCCCCGGCACGGTGATCTGGTGTATGGGCGGGACCCAGCACACCAACGGCAACAACAACACCCGCGCCTATTGCGTGCTTCAACTTGCCTTGGGCAACATGGGCACCTCCGGGGGTGGCACCAACATCTTCCGCGGCCACGACAACGTGCAGGGCGCGACGGATCTTGGTGTTCTGTCCCACACCCTGCCCGGCTACTATGGCCTGTCGAAAGGGGCTTGGGGTCACTGGGCCCGTGTCTGGGGTGAAGATCCCGAATGGCTGGCAGGTCAGTTCGCGACGATCAAGGACAAGGACGGCAAGGATAAACCGCTGCAGAATGAGCGCGGCATTCCTGTTTCCCGCTGGATCGACGGTGTTCTGGAAGACCCGGCCAACATGGATCAGGACAACAACGTCCGCGCCATGGTTCTGTGGGGCCACGCGCCCAACTCGCAGACCCGGATGACGGAAATGAAAACGGCGATGGAGAAGCTGGACATGCTGGTCGTGATCGACCCGTATCCCACCGTCTCGGCCGTGCTGCATGACCGCACCGATGGCGTCTATCTGTTGCCAGCCTGTACGCAGTTCGAAACCCGTGGCTCTGTCACCGCCTCGAACCGCTCGCTCCAGTGGCGCGACAAGGTTGTGGATCCGCTGTTCGAAAGCCTGCCGGACGAGGTCATCATGGCCAAGTTCGCCAACAAGTTCGGCTGGGCGGATCGGTTGTTCCGCAATATCGATATGGACGACCCGGAAACCCCGAATGTTGAAAGCATCACGCGTGAGTTCAACGCCGGTCTCTGGACCATCGGCTATACCGGTCAGTCGCCGGAACGTCTGAAAAGCCATATGGCCAATCAGCACACGTTCGACAGAACCACGCTGCAAGCCATTGGTGGACCAAACGACGGCGAGTATTACGGTCTGCCCTGGCCTTGCTGGGGAACGCCGGAGA
Organism: Ruegeria sp. H3; assembly: GCF_056533095.1. Classification (NCBI taxonomy): domain Bacteria; kingdom Pseudomonadati; phylum Pseudomonadota; class Alphaproteobacteria; order Rhodobacterales; family Roseobacteraceae; genus Ruegeria; species Ruegeria sp. H3. The sequence continues at coordinate 285,732 of NZ_JBQFOD010000001.1, forward strand.
TGGGTCATACGGGGACACCAAACCTCTATGACATGTCCAAGCCGGTGGCCGAAGGTGGCCTGACCTTCCGCGCTCGGTTCGGGGTGGAACGGGACGGCGACAACCTGCTGGCCGAAGGGGTCTATAGCGTTGGATCGGAAATTCAGGATGGCTATCCCGAATTCACGATGCAAATGCTGATGGACCTTGGCTGGGACGGTGATCTGACGGCTGAGGAACGTGCAGCCATCGACGCCGTTGCAGGACCAGAGACCAACTGGAAAACCGACCTGTCTGGCGGTATCCAGCGGGTGGCGATCGAGCATGGCTGTGCGCCTTTCGGGAACGCCAAAGCCCGCGCGGTTGTCTGGACCTTCCCGGATCCGATCCCACTGCACCGCGAGCCGCTTTATACAAACCGGCGCGATCTGGTGGAGGACTATCCAACCTACGAGGACCGTCAGGCCTATCGTCTGCCTACCCTTTATGCTTCGATCCAGAAGAACGACTTTTCAAAGGATTACCCGATAATCCTAACGTCAGGTCGTCTGGTCGAATATGAAGGCGGTGGCGATGAGACACGGTCGAACCCGTGGCTGGCCGAGCTTCAGCAGGACATGTTTGTCGAGATCAATCCGCGCGATGCCAACAACCTTGGTATTCGGGACGGATCACAGGTCTGGGTCGAAGGTCCTGAAGGCGGCAAGGTTAAGGTGATGGCGATGCTGACCAACAGGGTCGGTGCCGGTGTGGCCTTCATGCCGTTCCACTTTGGTGGCCATTTCCAGGGCGAGGACCTGAGGGAGAAATACCCCAAAGGTGCCGATCCCTATGTACTGGGTGAAAGTACAAACACCGCCCAGACCTATGGCTACGATTCAGTGACCCAGATGCAGGAGACCAAAGCGACTCTCTGCAAGATCTGGTCAGCGTAAGGAGGAGAAGAGAAAATGGCAGCAAGAGCAAAATTTCTCTGCGACGCCGAACGCTGCATCGAGTGCAATGCCTGCGTCACCGCGTGTAAGAACGAGCACGAGGTACCGTGGGGCGTGAATCGCCGCAGGGTGGTGACGATCAATGACGGTGACCCGGGCGAACGCTCGATCTCGGTGGCCTGTATGCATTGTTCAGACGCGCCCTGCATGGCGGTGTGCCCGGTCGACTGCTTCTATCAGAACGAAGAAGGGGTCGTCCTGCATTCCAAGGACCTGTGCATTGGCTGTGGTTATTGCTTCTACGCGTGCCCGTTCGGCGCGCCGCAGTACCCACAGGCAGGCAACTTCGGATCGCGCGGCAAGATGGACAAATGTACCTTCTGCGCCGGCGGCCCCGAGGAAACGCACTCGACCGCAGAGTTCGCCAAATACGGTCGCAACCGGATCGCCGAGGGCAAACTGCCCATCTGTGCCGAGATGTGTTCCACCAAGGCCCTGCTTGCCGGTGACGGCGACGTGGTCTCGGCCATCTACCGCGAGCGCGTCGTCGCGCGCGGGTTTGGCTCGGGCGCGTGGGGTTGGGGCACCGCCTACGACCAGAAAGACGGTTAAGACCGCTTTCATGAACCAAACAGGCGACCCGCACCCGTGGGTCGCCTGATCTGGAATTTTGACCGAGGTTCAGATGTTCCGCTTACTCATCGCATTGCTTTTGACCATTGGGATGGCTCAAGCCGTCGTCGCACAAACCGACGAGACCGAGGCGCCAGCCACCACAAATGAACGCACCTCGACCGGAGGTGCGTCAACGCTCGAAGATATCCTTGCCCGCCAGCGCGGCGAAAAAGTGGATAACAGTTTTCGATCGGAGAACACCGGCCAGGGCAATGTCGAAGGCCTGTTGGGGCAGTTTGGACCTAGCGGCGTATCCTCGGACAGCGATGTCTACCGCGCGCTGCGCTTTGGGTCGGCAGATGTCACCGTGTCATCGCGCGGCCCGGCAGACAGTGTTCTAATTCAAGACGGCGGGATGTGGTGGTGGCAATTCCGCACCGGACCATTGCGCGAATACGGCACCTATATCATCGCCGGAATGCTGGGTCTGATCCTGCTCTTCTTCCTGATCCGAGGCCGCATTCGCATAGATGGTGAAAAAACAGGCCGAACAGTCACGCGTTTTAAAAGTTTCGAACGCTTTGGTCATTGGCTTTTTGCCGGATCCTTTATCATCCTCGGAATAACCGGATTGCTCACCCTCTATGGTCGCGACGTCCTGATCCCGATTTTTGGCAGGGAAGGGTTTGCGGTGATCGCCCAAGGGTGCAAATGGCTGCACAATAACCTGGCCTGGGCCTTTATGCTGGGCCTGGTCATCGTCACGGTGAACTGGATTTCACACAATATTCCAAATCGGACTGATCTTAAGTGGCTCGCTGCCGGAGGGGGGCTGTTCACCAAGGGCAGCCATCCGCCCGCTAAGAAGTTCAATGCAGGCCAAAAGATCATCTTTTGGGCCTGCATAGTGCTGGGTACCTCAATCAGCCTGTCCGGCCTATCTTTGCTGTTCCCCTTCGAATTGCCGATGTTCGCCAAGACATTCGCCGTTGCCAATTCAACCGGCATTCCGCAGGCTTTGGGCCTGAGCCTGCCGGTCCAGATGTCACCGCAGGAAGAGATGCAATACGCTCAGGTCTGGCATGTGATGGTTGCCTATGTGTTCATCGCGATCATCGTGGCGCATATCTACCTTGGCTCCATCGGCATGGAGGGCGCGTTTGACGCCATGGGCACCGGTGAAGTCGAGGAGCAATGGGCGCGCGAGCACCACTCGCTGTGGTTGGAAGAGGTGCAGGAAAAAGAGGCCAGCAAGGCGGCGGCCTCACCCGCAGAATAGATGCGCGCGCTGGTTCTGGTTTTTGCTCTGATCCCCCTTCCTGCTTGGGCTGATTTCTTCACGCTTAAGGGGCATGGTGGCCCCATCATGGGAATTGCCACCGCATCGGATGGTCGGATCGCGACGGCCAGTTTCGACAATTCAGTCGGGCTGTGGTTAGACCAGACACCCAAATGGCTGGAGGGCCACGAAGCGGCGGTCAATGCGGTCGTGTTCAACGGCACCGCGATCTATTCAGCCGGGGACGATTTCACTCTGCGCCGCTGGCCGGGCGGAGAAATCGTTGGCCAGCACAAAGGCAAGATCGTCGGCATCGCAGCCTCAAAAACGCATGTGGCCACCGCCAGTTGGGATGGCACCATAGGCGTTTGGCCTGTTGACGGTTCAGACGCAATTCTGCTTGGGCCAACCGGCAGCGGGGTAAATGCGGTGGCGTTTTCGCGCGATGGTACACAGCTTTATTCTGCCGGGGTCGATGGCAGCCTGCGGAAATGGGATGTCTCGAACGGGCAAGAGGTGCTGCGACCGGTCGAACACGGGTTTGGCTTGAACGAGTTGATCCTGAACGAAGATGACGGCTGGATCGCCTATGGCGCGGTCGATGGCGTGACCCGCATCCGCGATCTGTCAACAGGTGCGGAACGGGATTTCACACTGGATCGCCGCCCGATTCTGGCCCTTGCCCTCAGCCCGGATCGCTCGCTTTTGGCCGTCGGTGACGGCGAAGGCTATATCATGGTGATCGACACGGAAAACTGGCGCATCGCCAGCGATTTCCGCGCTACCGTGCGCGGCCCGGTCTGGGCCTTAGCGTTTTCAACAGATGGGCAGAATATCCATGCCGGCGGCATCGATGAGGCAATGTATAGTTGGCCGGTATCTGCCCTTGGTGACCAGGAACAAATGGTGGCAGCCGAGCCCAGCTTTCTGAAAGATCCCGCTGAAATGAGCAATGGAGAGCGCCAATTTGCCCGCAAATGCTCGATCTGTCACAGCCTGACACCTGATGGGCAACGCCGCGCAGGCCCTACGCTTCATGGTATCTTTGGGCGGCAAGCCGGCACCCTACCTGGCTATTTCTACTCGGAAACGCTGCAAGACTCTGATATCATTTGGAATGACGAGACGATAAACGCTCTTTTCGACGTCGGGCCAGATCACTACATTCCAGGGTCAAAGATGCCGATGCAGCGGATCACGCAAGCGCAAGACCGGGACGACCTGATTGCTTTCCTGCGCCGAGCAACGGTTGATCGAAACTGAACCGGAGGAGACCATGAAAGCCTTTCTTGCCGCCTTAGCCGCGATGGTCGTCATCACCGTTGCCGCCCCCTACACGCTGGACCAGATGGGTTTCAGCGCGGAAGAAGCCACCTCTGGCGCAGCTGTACGTCTGGATTAAATGTCCGAATATCTGACCACCAAAGAACTGGCCGACCTGCTTCGGATCGGCGAGCGCAAGGCCTACGATCTGGCCTCATCGGGTGAGCTGCCTTGCGTCCGCGCCATGGGCAAGCTGCTGTTTCCCCGGGCCGAGGTCATCGCTTGGCTCAACGCCTCACGGTCGGGCCCGCATGTGGCCGAACCACCCCTGCCCCCAATTGTCGCCGGTAGCCATGATCCCTTGCTGGACTGGGCACTGCGCGAAAGCGGATCGGGACTGGCGACTTACTACGACGGTTCCTTCGACGGTCTGACCCGGCTTGCCGAGCGCAGCGCGCAGGCCGCTGTCTTGCATATCCACGAAGAACACGGGTTCAACACCCAATCCTTACGCGACACGCTGGGCGAGGCGCCTGTTGTTCTGGTCGAGATCGCACAGCGCCAACGGGGTCTGCTTCTTGCACCGGGAACCTCAGGTATCGCGGGTTTTGCTGATCTCAAGGGCCGACGCGTTATCTTGCGTCAGGACAGTGCAGCCAGTCAGCGCCTGTTCGATGCGCAGCTTGAAGCTCATGGCATGACCCGGGATGATCTGGACGCCCTGCCAAACTGCGCCCGCACCGAAGAAGAGCTGGCCATCACCCTGCATGATGGTAAAGCCGAGGCAGGTTTTGGCCTCGGGGCTTTGGCCGGACTCTACAACCTTGGATTTTCGCCGACCCATTCCGAAAGACTGGATCTGGCGATCTGGCGGCGCGCTTACTTTGATGCGCCCATGCAGAAACTGCTGCGCTTTCTGCGCTCAGACCCGTTCAAAGCCCGCGCATCCGAGTTTGGCGGCTACGACCTGACCGGACTTGGACAGGTCCACCACAATGGCTCCAGCGGCTAGGGACTGATCCTATAAAGGACAGTCTAGCCACAAGTCCATTCAGCGCGCGTTGGGAAAGAACACCTGCTGCCCTTGCAAGCGGTATGACTCGATGGCCATTTGTCCGTCCGGCCCCGTCAGCCAATCGACAAACCTCTGCCCGGCCTTGGCCCGCACTTTGGGATGTTTGTCCGGATTCACAAGGATCACCCCATATTGGTTGAACAGGCGCGGGTCTCCCTCGACCAAAATCTCAAGATCGCCCTGATTGCCAAAGGACAACCATGTCGCCCGATCTGTCAGAGTATACGCCCCCATACCGCTGGCCACATTCAGAGTCGCCCCCATGCCCGAGCCAGTTTCACGGTACCAGGTGCCAGACGCCTGCGTCGGATCAATGCCGGTATCCGCCCAATGCCCCATCTCGGCCTTATGCGTGCCGCTGTCATCCCCGCGCGAGACAAACACGGCACTTGCCGCTTCGATCGCCTTGAGCGCGGACAGAATGTCTGACCCACCTTTCACGCCAGCAGGGTCCGATTTTGGCCCGACCAGCACAAAGTCATTATACATCAAATCAAACCGCTCAACGCCCCAGCCATCGGCCACGAACTTCTCTTCCGCTGGTTTGGCATGCACCAGCAATACGTCGCCATCCCCATTGATCGCGTTGCGAATGGCCTGTCCGGTGCCGACAGCAACGACACGCACATCGATCCCGGTCTCAGCCTCAAAGCCGGGAAGGATATAATCCAGCAGGCCCGAATTCTGCGTCGAGGTTGTCGACTGCACAATGATGAACGGCTCCTCTGCAAAGCCCGCACCTGCCATCAGGCCAAGCCCCACTACCGCTGCGCGCAATACTGCCCGAACCATCATGATCTCCGATTTGTTGTTAGGTCACCAAGCCGCCCGCCAGATAACGGCGAGAGGCTTCACTTTCTGGGGAATCCAAAACCTGTTTGGCAGGTCCGTGTTCAACCACACGACCGCCTTGCATCATGACAATATCTGCTGCCAACCGCCGCGCCTGACCAATGTCATGTGTCACCATGACAATTCGCACGCCGCGTGACGACGCCCGCAGGATCATGCGTTCGATCATCTGCGTCGCGTTTGGGTCCAATGCGCTTGTGGGCTCATCCAGAAACAAGGTTTCGGGCGTCGCCGCCAGCGCGCGCAAGATCGCAAGACGCTGCGCCTCACCACCTGACAGAGAACGCGCGGACTGCCGCGCTTTGCCTTCAAGCCCGCCTTCGGCCAACAATTCGACAATCCGCGCCTTGCGCGCTGCGCGTTTCAGGCCCTGACGCCTGAGCACAAAATCCAGATTGGCTGACACCGAACGCCGCAGAAGAACCGGCTGCTGAAACACCATGGCCTGCCTGGCCATGTGATCGGCGTTCAACGCTTCATTATCCTGCAACACTCGCCCCTGATCTGGCGAGATCAGCCCGTGCAAACACCGTAGCAGCAGGCTCTTACCCGCCCCGTTTGGGCCCAACAGCAAAGTTGGTCCCGGCCCATCCAGAACCAGATTGGAAACATCCAGCAAGGCGGAGCCATTGCGGCGGATTTGTACATCGCGCACCTGCAGGCAATTTGTCATTTCCGACACCAGATCACGCATGGCGCAACCCTTCCTGCTCGGCCCGCAGGCTGGCCGCGCTGACCATGGCATTCACGGCCACCGCAATCCCGATCAGGATCGCCCCCAAAGCCAGCGCCAACGCCAGGTTGCCTTTCGAGGTTTCAAGCGCAATCGTCGTGGTCATCACCCGCGTCACGTGGTTGATGTTGCCCCCAACGATGATCACGGCCCCAACCTCGGCAATCGCACGGCCAAATCCGGCCAGCAGCGCCGTGACCAAAGCAAGGCGTGCATCCCAGAGCAAAACCGGAACCGACGCCAAACGCGATACGCCAAGAGAGCGCAGCTGTTCCGAATACTCCTCGGCCAGCATCTCAACCACTTGCCGGGTCAGCGCGGCCACAATTGGCGTGACCAATACGACCTGAGCGATGATCATTGCGGTTGGTGTGTAAAGCAGTTCCAACACACCCAAGGGCCCGGAACGTGAGAGCATCAGATAGACCAACAGCCCCACCACCACAGGCGGGAAACCCATCAGCGCGTTCATCAGCACGATCAAGACCCGCCGCCCAGGAAACCGTGCCACCGCCAGAGCCGCCCCAATGGGCATTCCGATCAGCGCGGAAATCAGCACGGCAAACAGGGAAACTTGCAGAGACAAAAGCACAATCGCCCAAAGCTCTGCATCCCCGTTGAGGATCAGACCCATCGCCATCCTGAATTCTGATGCAAATCCTTGCATTTTACCCCATCATCCAAGTTAATTCGGATGAAATGCGAAATTCTACAGGTGAATACTAACCTGATTTGACCCCGAGTACACGCACAATTCCAACAGTCGGCACAAAAAAACGCGGCCCCAATTTGGGACCGCGCTAAAACGACTTCGAGGATGAATTACCTTAGTTCAAGGCTGCATCAGTGATCTGGTGTGTCCAGGCCCCTTCGGGCTGTTTGGTGATGACCGGATCAGACCCGCCTGCCAGCAATGTGCCCACAGTCCTCTCAAAATCCGCCGGGTCCAGCGCACCATTCGAACCAGCGGTCAGCTTGGCAATCTCACCCATCATACGCTTCTGATGTTCTTCGGTTTGCGCACCGGTTGCGTCATTGTCCAAAACGATCAGAGCAGCCTCTTCCGGGTTTTCCTCGGCATATTTCCAGCCTTTCATCGAGGCGCGCACGAAACGCTGCATCTTGTCCACGAAAGCCTCATCGCTCAGGTTCTCTTCCAGCACGTACAGACCGTCTTCCAACGTCGCGACGCCCTGATCTTCGTACTTGAAGGTCACCAGCTCATCCGGGCTGACGCCCGCATCAATGACCTGCCAGTATTCATTATAGGTCATGGTGCTGATACAATCGGCCTGACGCTGCAGCAGAGGATCCACGTTAAAGCCCTGTTTCAGAACCTCAACACCGTTCTCGCTTTTGCCGCCGGTATCGATGCCCAAGCTGCTCATCCAGCTCATGAACGGGAACTCATTGCCAAAGAACCAAACGCCCAGCGTGCGGTTTTTCAGGTCCTCGGGCGAGGCAATTCCGGCATCCTTCCAGCAGGTCAGCATCATGCCCGAGCTTTTGAAAGGCTGCGCAATATTAACCAAAGGCAGACCCTTTTCGCGCGCGGCCAAAGCGGCAGGCATCCATTCGACGGTCACATCTGCCCCGCCACCGGCGATCACCTGCGTTGGCGCAATATCAGGGCCACCCGGCAGAATGGTCACGTCCAGATCTTCTTCCTCATAGAACCCCTTGTCCTTCGCCACATAGTAGCCCGCGAACTGGGCCTGCGTGACCCATTTCAACTGCAGGTTCACTTCATCTGCGGCCAGTGATGCACTGGCGGCCAGGCTAAAGGCGGCAACCGCCCCGCTGAGTAGCTTTTTCATCTTCATCTTCTCCTAGTTGCTTTGTGTGCCCCGTTTTCGAGGTCTGTTCAGTCTTCTTTTTGTTATCCGCGTTGTGAGGGGTGCCAGAAGGTCACCACCTTTTCGATACCTGCCACCAATGTATAGAACACCGTACCCGCCATGGCCGCCACTGCAATCTCGGCCCAGACCAGATCGATCGACAAGCTGCCCACCCCGGTCGAGATCCGAAAGCCCATGCCGCGCGTGGGCGATCCGAAGTATTCGGCTACAATCGCCCCGATCAGCGCCAGCGTTGTGGCAATCTTGAGCCCGTTGAAAATGAACGGCATCGCCGCAGGCAGGCGTAGCTTGATCAGGGTCTGCATATAACTGGCCGCATAGGTGCGCATCAGATCACGCTGCATGGTGTCCGCCTCGCGCAGGCCCTGTACCGTGTTCACAAGGATCGGAAAGAACACCATTACGACGACCACGGCCGCTTTGGATTGCCAGTCGAACCCGAACCAGCTGACCAGAATGGGCGCAATCCCCACGATGGGCAGGGCCGCGACAAAATTCCCGATGGGCAGCAACCCGCGTGTCAGAAACACCGACCGGTCGATAAGGATTGCTGTCAGGAAAGCTGCGGTACTTCCGATGGCAAACCCGGTGAAAGCCCCTTTGAACACAGTCTGAGTGAAGTCCTGCCACAGAATATCGGTCGAGTTCGCAAAGGTCTGCGCCACCATAGACGGCGGCGGCAGGATCACGGGTGAGACGTTCAGCCCGCGCACCAGACCTTCCCACAAGATCAGCAGTGTGACACCAAACAGCACAGGCACAAAGACCCGCACACCTTTGGAATCTCGATAGATCGACCGCGCCAGCCATGCATTCAGCCACCAGGCACCGACCCAGAAAATTAGCGCAAAGATCAGCCAGCTCATGCGCCCATCCCCATGCGTTTCAGCGTCACCCGTTGCAGCACATCCAGCAAGGTCACGAGTATGCCCGCCAGAATAGCCGCCGCGAACAGAGCCGCCCAGATTGCAAGCGGCGTGCCAAACTGATCCCCGATCAATATCCGCGCACCCAGACCGGAGATTGCGCCTGTCGGAAGTTCTCCGACAATCGTACCGACAAGGGCTGCAGCGATACCCACCTTCAGCGAAGTGAACAGATAGGGCACCGAGGACGGCAAACGCAGCTTCAGAAACGCCTGCAGACCGTTCGCATTGTAGGTTCTCAGCAAATCCAGTTGCGAAGCAGCTGGCGACCGTAACCCCTTGACCATCCCCACCAGAACCGGGAAGTAACATAAATAGGCCGAGATGATCGCCTTCGGAACACCGCGCCCTTCGATCCCGAGCTGAGAACTCAGCACAATGATCATCGGCGCCAAAGCCACAATCGGCACCGTTTGGCTGATAATGGCCCAAGGCATGAGGCTCATATCCACAACGCGGGAATAGACAATAGCGACGGCCCCGAGAATGCCGACAGCCGTGCCCAGAATAAAACCCCAAAGCGTCGATTGAAGGGTGATCCATCCGTGGTAGATGAGCGATCGCTTGGACATGGCTCGCCCGCGCATCGCCATTTCACCGGTGGTTTTCCAAAGCTCCTGGCCAACTTGGACCGGGGTTGGCAGGCGCGGTCGATCCAATTCATAACCCCGCGAGACATGCGAAGGGTTCTGCGCCATCAAAACCCAGCTCGACACCTGCTGGCGATCCCGTGATAGCTCGGGTGTTACTGTTTCCCCGGCGCGTTCCGCCTGATCCAGCGATACGCGGATATTCATCGGTGCCACGGCCAAATACCAAAGCACGACAATGGCCAACAGAACCGTTATCACGGCAAGAGCCTGCTTCATGCGCGCCACTCCATACGGAACACCGGAACCGTATCCGGGGGCACCGGCGGCTCCTCGGCTGTTACTTCGAACCCCTCACGTCGGTAGAACCTTTGCGCCGCTGTGTTGAGCGTATGCGTGGTCAACCAAAGAAAATCCCGCCCTTCCTTAGCCTTGTCGACAAACTGTTTGCCAATTCCATGCCCGGTTCGGCCGCAATACAGAGCGCCGATCTTCTGTTCTTTTGGGTCGACCGACATGTAGCAATCCACCGGTTCACCCGCGACCCAGATTTCACGCGCGTCAAACGCCTCACCAATCATTCCTGCCAATTGATCCACCGATAACTCTTCGCGCATCCACTCGGTCTGGCTGGCCCAGTTGTGAACCACGCGGGCGCATGTTTCCACATCCGTGGGCCTTGCGCGCCTGATCTGGACAGGGTCAGTCATCATAGGAATGCCCCGCCCGCAGCCCGTCACGTACCCGGTGCGCGACCTCGATGAATTCCGGCGTATCGCGAATGTCCAACGGCCGTTCCTTGGGCAACGGGCTGTCAATCACATCCGTGATCCGCCCGGGCCGAGGGCTCATGACGACGATCTTGGTGCTAAGATATACGGCCTCAGGGATCGAGTGGGTAACGAACCCGATTGTCTTCTCGGTCCGTGCCCAAAGCGCCAGAAGCTGTTCGTTCAGGTGGTCCCGCACAATCTCATCCAGCGCCCCGAACGGTTCGTCCATCAGCAGGATATCGGCATCAAAAGCCAAGGCGCGCGCGATACTGGCACGCTGTTGCATCCCACCGGATAGCTGCCACGGAAACTTCCCACCAAACCCTTCCAGATCAACCAGTTCCAGAACCTTCTTAACGCGCTCATCCTGTTCTGCAGCCGAGTACCCCATGATCTCAAGCGGCAGTTTGATGTTTTTGGCAATCGTCCGCCACGGGTACAAGCCGGCAGCCTGAAACACATACCCGTAAGCGCGCTTGCGTCGCGCTTCATCCGGGGTCATGCCATTAACCGTCAACGTTCCGCCTGTCGGTGTTTCCAACGCCGCGATACAGCGCAGGAACGTGGTTTTGCCGCAGCCAGACGGGCCAATGAAGCTGACAAAATCACCCTTGTCGATGGTCAGATTCACATCTTTTAGGGCATGGATCGGGCCATCGTTCGTCTGAAACGTCAGGTCGAGCTGCCTTGCCTCGATCACGGGCTGGGTCTTACTTTCAGTAGTCATTCCATCGCCTTGAAAAGTTTGAGTTTGAGCCGCCACCGGACGGCTCATACAGATCACACACCAGACGCCGGAATACCCGTCCGTTCAATGGGTCGCGGTGCTGTCAGCTCTTTCCAAGTGCTTAACGCTTTGTTCACATGTGTATTGGCTTCGCGCGAGACGAACTTTCCGTGCCCTTCTTGCGTCTGGATCTCACCATCATGCACAGCGACCACACCACGGGTCAGCGTGAATCGCGGCAACCCGCGCACTTCTTTGCCTTCAAACACGTTGTAGTCGATCGACGATTGTTGCGTCTGGGCCGAGATCACCTTGGCCTTGTCCGGATCCCAAACCACCAGATCAGCATCAGCTCCGACAAGAACCGCACCCTTTTTAGGGTAGCAATTCAATATCTTGGCGATGTTTGTTGAAGTAACCGCCACAAACTCGTTCGGCGTCAAACGCCCGGTATTCACCCCATAGGTCCAGAGCATCGGCATCCGATCCTCCAACCCGCCAGTCCCATTGGGAATCTTTGTGAAATCCCCTACGCCATAGCGTTTCTGTTCAGTCGTAAAGGCGCAATGATCCGTGGCCACGACACTCAGAGTGCCCGATTGCAGACCGTTCCACAGACTATCTTGATGCTGCTTGTTCCGGAACGGAGGGCTCATGACCCGCCGCGCCGCATGTTCCCAATCGTGGTGGAAATACTCGCTCTCATCCAAGGTCAGGTGCTGGATCAAAGGTTCTCCCCAAACCCGCTTGCCCTGCATCTTCGCGCGCCGAATGGCCTCATGCGCCTCTTCGCAGGAGGTATGTACCACGTACAAAGGCACGCCCGCCATGTCCGCAATCATGATCGCGCGGTTGGTCGCTTCGCCTTCGACCTGCGGTGGACGGGAATAGGCGTGTGCCTCTGGGCCGGTATTGCCTTCGGCCAGCAGCTTTGCGCTCAGCTCGGCCACCACGTCACCGTTCTCCGCATGCACCATCGCGGTACCACCTAACTCGGCCAAACGTTTGAACGAGGCAAACAACTCATCATCATTCACCATCAACGCGCCTTTATAGGCCATGAAATGCTTGAATGTATTGATGCCACGCGTCTCGATCACCGTCTTGATGTCGTCAAACACCTGCTCTCCCCACCAAGTCACCGCCATGTGGAACGAGTAGTCACAATTCGCCCGCGTCGATTTATTGTCCCAACGCTTGAGCGCATCCAGCAAGCTCTCACCAGGATTGGGCAGCGCGAAATCCACCACCATCGTGGTGCCACCAGCCAAAGCCGCGCGCGTGCCGCTTTCGAAATCGTCGCTGGAATAGGTCCCCATAAACGGCATCTCAAGATGCGTGTGCGGGTCGATCCCACCTGGCATCACGTAGCAACCCGAGGCGTCCAACTCTTTGTCGCCGCGCAGGTCCGGCCCAATCTCGGTGATCACACCGCCCTCAACTTTCACATCCGCCTTATAGGTCAGATCGGCGGTTACGATGGTCCCGTTCTTGATGACAGTACTCATTTCAAACTCCCTGTTGCGGTCTGCGCCGCTTGCTTCATCTGGCTAAAAATATCCCGGGGGAGTCGCGGCCTGCCGCGACGGGGGCAGCGCCCCCTATTCCACGATCTCAGACGTCTCAACGACCGCGTGCAGCAAAACATCCGCCCCGGCAGCAGCCCAATCCTTGCTGATCTCTTCGGCTTCGTTATGGCTCAGCCCATCTACGCAAGGGCACATCACCATCGCGGTCGGCGCGACCCGGTTGATCCAGCAGGCATCATGCCCGGCCCCCGAGATGATATCCGTATGGGAATACCCCAGCCGCTCTGCCGCGTCGCGCACGGCGGCCACACAGCCCTCATCGAATTTGACCGGATCGAATCCACCGACCTTTTCGAGTTCAATCTGCAGGCCCATCTCGTTCACGATATCCTCGGCCGCCACACGCAGGCGATTTTCCATATCGGTGATCACATCCAACTCAGGTGAGCGGAAATCAACCGTGAACACGACCTTGCCCGGGATCACATTGCGGGAATTCGGATAGACATCAATATGCCCCGCTGCCCCAACGGCGTGCGGTGCATGCGACCAGGCAATCTCATCCACTTTCTCAAGAATACGCGCCATCGCCAGGCCCGCATTCTTGCGCATCGGCATCGGAGTCGAGCCAGTGTGGGCATCCTTGCCGGTCACCGTGATCTGAGTCCAACTCAGCCCCTGACCGTGGGTCACAACGCCGATATCCTTGCCCTCGGCCTCCAGGATCGGGCCTTGTTCGATATGCAGTTCAAAGAAGGCATGCATTTTGCGCGCGCCGACCTCTTCCTCACCACGCCAGCCGATCCGCTGTAGTTCATCGCCGAACTTTTTGCCTTCCGCGTCTTCACGGTCATAGGCCCAATCCTGCGTGTGCATCCCCGCAAACACGCCCGAGGACAGCATGGCCGGCGCGTAACGCGTTCCTTCTTCGTTGGTCCAGTTCGTCGCAACGATCGGATGCTTGGTCTTGATGCCCAGATCATTCAACGTGCGAATGATCTCTAGCCCACCCAGCACACCCAGCACGCCGTCATACTTGCCACCTGTCGGCTGGGTATCGAGATGCGAACCTACATAGACTGGCAGAGCCTCCGGGTCGGCTCCCTCGCGCATGGCAAACATGTTGCCCATCTGATCCAGTCCCATGGAACAGCCCGCTTCTTCGCACCAGCTTTGGAACAGCGCGCGCCCTTCGGCATCTTCATCCGTCAGCGTCTGTCGGTTATTACCACCTGCAACACCGGGCCCAATCTTGGCCATCTCCATCAGGCTGTCCCACAACCTGTCGCCATTGATCCTGAGATTCTGCGCCGGAGCTGCCATAGTCACTTTCCCTGTTGCTTGCGATTTGCTCGCTATTGCTGTCTTGATTTGACCATCTGGTCAAACTCACGCTATCACGGGTTCGACATCAGTCAAGAAATTGCGGTGCACCACCAAACTTTTTGGCCTAGTCCATGCGTGCCTGACGAAAAAAGAGACAGTCCAAACAGATGCCCAGCGACCGCGCCCCAACCCGTATTCAGAAAAAGAACCGCGCTGCGATTCTAGAGGCAGCGTTGAACGTGTTTTCGTCAAATGGGTTTCGCGGCTCGACGGTTGATCAGATAGCGGCAGAATCCGGACTGAGTAAGCCGAATTTATTGTACTACTTCCCGTCAAAAGAAGCGATCCATACAGAGCTTCTGTCTGGCCTGCTGGAAACCTGGCTGGCGCCGCTGCACGATCTGGACGAAAACGGTGATCCGCTTGAGGAGCTTCTGTCCTATATTCGCCGAAAGCTGCAGATGAGTCAGGAGCTACCACGAGAAAGCCGCCTGTTTGCCAACGAGTTGGTTCAGGGCGCACCGCGCATTCACGAGGCTTTGTCTCAGGATCTCAAAGCATTGGTCGATAAGAAAACCGCGCTTCTGACCGGGTGGATGGATCAGGGCAAAATCGCGCGGGTGCACCCTTATCACTTGATGTTTTCGATCTGGGCCCTGACCCAGCACTACGCAGACTTCGAAGTTCAGGTGCGCGCGATCCTGGGCGACGAAGACCCGTTTGAAGGCGCAGAAACGTTTGTCGACACCCTGTATCGCAAGCTTTTGACACCTTGAACTAAGGGACCGCACCAACGGCCCCTCAAAGATCTGCGCAAACCTGTTCATTCCGCGGCCTTGGCCATCGGATTGTTGGGATGCGTTGTCCAGTTTGCATAGTCCGGCTGAACCTCGCGCCCGGTACGTGGGTCAACCTCTCCTGCTGCCATCGGCTCCATCGAAATACAGCCCTCTACTGGGCAGACATCGACACAGAGATTACAGGCTACGCATTCTTCGTCGATCACCTCGAACACCCGGTCCGGCGACATGGCGATGGCCTGGTGGCTGGTGTCTTCACAGGCGGCATAACAGCGACCACATTTGATGCACTGGTCCTGATCAATCTTGGCCTTGGCGATGTAGTTCAGGTTCAGATACTGCCAATCGGTTACGTTGGGGATCGCGCGACCAACAACTTCTGAGACTGTGGAATACCCCTTCTCGTCCATCCATTTGGACAGACCCGCCGTCAGTTCATCGATGATCTTGAAACCATAAGTCATGGCCGCTGTGCAGACCTGTACGTTGCCGCAACCCAGCGAAATGAACTCTGCCGCATCACGCCATGTGGTAACGCCACCGATACCTGAAATGGGCAGACCATGCGTTTCCGCATCTCGCGCGATTTCCGAAACCATGGACAGCGCAATCGGCTTCACCGCCGGACCGCAATACCCGCCATGGCTGCCCTTGCCATCAATCGAAGGTTCGGGGCTGAACGTATCCAGATTGACGCTGGTGATCGAGTTGATCGTGTTGATCAGCGACACCGCATCCGCGCCGCCATTCTTGGCCGCTGCTGCAGGTTTGCGGATATCAGTGATGTTCGGCGTCAGCTTCACGATCACTGGGCGGTCGTAGTACATCTTGCACCAGCGAGTGACCATTTCGATGTATTCCGGTACCTGACCGACGGCTGCGCCCATGCCCCGCTCGCTCATCCCGTGCGGACAGCCAAAGTTCAGCTCGATCCCGTCCGCGCCGGTCTCAGCCACGCGGGGCAGGATGGCTTTCCACGCGCCCTCCTCACACGGCACCATGATTGAGGCGATCAACGCCCGGTCCGGGTAGTCCGCCTTGACCCGCGCCATTTCCTCAAGGTTCACCTCAAGCGGTCGGTCGGTGATCAGTTCGATATTGTTCAGGCCCAGCAACCGCCGATCTGCGCCATATATCGCACCGTAACGCGGCCCGTTCACATTCACGACCGGAGGGCCCTCGGCCCCCAGTGTTTTCCAGACCACGCCGCCCCATCCGGCCTCAAAGGCGCGGCGGACGTTGTATTCCTTGTCGGTTGGCGGGGCCGAGGCCAGCCAGTAGGGGTTGGGGCTGGAAATGCCCAGAAAGTCTGTCGTCAGGTCAGCCATGGGTACTCCTTTCCGGCTCCTCAGCCGGTTTTCTTGAAAATCATCTCGGTCGGGCGAATCCGCCCGGCATGCAGGTTTGCAACGTAGTTTTGAAACTTCTCAGGCGCCGTCTCGCCCATCATCAGGTGGATGCCCAACGGCGCGGGGCCGGATTCGGAAATCTTTGCAAAGACTTCCTCGAAGAACTTGATGGCGAATTCGGTACGATCCGCCTCGGTCACCAATTCAAGCCCCGCCGATGCGGCTGCGTCCTTGTAGAGCTCGGGCGCGTCTACAAAGGATGTCTCAGCAACGCTTGACCAGGGCAAAGGGAACGCCAGAGGTTCGTCTGTTTCACCGGCCATCACGTCGAACAGAGCAAACTGCCCACCTGTCGCCAAAGCACGCGCAACCTCAGCGAACAACCCGGCCTTGTCTTCGATGTTCATACCAACATGCAACATAACTGCCAGATCGAACCCCGCATCCGGCACTGGCATGTCCAAAGCGCTGCCGACGTGGAACGCGACCTTGTCGGAATGCCCCACGATCTCGCTGAGAGCCTTTGCCGTTTCGACAAATTCGGGTGTCAGGTCGACCCCCGTCACAGTCGAGTCATAGCGATCCACGATATAGCGCGATGTTCCACCAATCCCGCAGCCCACATCCAGCACCCGCGTCGCATGGGTCAAAGACAATTGGTCAAACAGGTGATCGGTGGCCAGAACGCCGCCCGTGTGGAACTCGTCACCAGCTTTCAGATCGGCGACCGTGGCCGCATCCGGGTCCACGCCGCTGGCTTTCAGCGCGTCGCGCACGCGGTCCGTCAGGGCACCGGTGGTATAATGTTTGGCAACTGCGTCTTCGATCTGGGACATAACGATACCTCAGCGAATAGGTTGGCTTGAAAGCCTCACCCTATCACGAAACCAGGCTCGCGTGGATGTCCATCGCCGCATCCCGGCCTTCGGCCACGGCGGTCACAGTCAGGTCTTCGCCCCCGGCCGCACAATCTCCACCAGCCCAGACACCGGAGATGGAAGTACGCCCAGCCCCGCTGACGGCGATCTTGTTGCCGTCCAGTTCCAGCCCTTCGGGCGCGCCATCCAACGTCTGGCCAATGGCTTTCAGAACCTGATCCGCGGGCAGCCGAACCGTCTCACCGGTTCCGCTCAACTGACCGTTTTGGTTCGAAGTGTATTCCAGCTCGATCTCAACCGCCGCACCGTTGCCATGCACAGCGACAGGCTGAACATTGGTCATGATCCGCACGCCATGCGAGGCCGCAAGGTCCTGCTCATACCGGCTGGCCCCCATCGCGTCGCGCCCACGACGATAGGCGATCGTGACCTGCTCGGCCCCCAGCAGCTTTGACTTCACCGCCGCATCAACAGCCGTCATGCCGCCGCCGATCACAACCACATTCCGACCGACCGGCAGATCAGCAAGATCCGAAGCTTGCCGCACGTCAGAGATAAAATCGACTGCCGGGCGCACGCCGTCCTTTTCCACACCCTGTGCCCGCAGCGCATTCACACCAGCCAGGCCAATAGACAGAAAAACGGCATCGTAATTTTCAATCAGCCCCTCCAGAGAGAGGCCCTCGCCCAGCAAAGAACCGGTTTCGATAGCGATACCGCCGATTTTCAGCAGCCAGTCCACCTCGGCCTGTGCAAAGTCATTGGTCGATTTATAGGCCGCGATTCCATACTCGTTCAGACCACCCGGCTTGGGCTTGCCTTCGTGAATCACCACATCATGGCCCAGCATGGCCAGCCGATGGGCGCAAGCGAGACCCGCTGGTCCTGCGCCAACAACGGCCACAGTTTTGCCGGTCGCCGCAGCGCGTTCAAAAGGATGTTCGCCAGAGGCCATCACATCATCGGTTGCGAAACGCTGAAGCCGCCCGATCTCAACTGGTTTGCCTTCGGCGGCTTCGCGCACGCAGGCCTCTTCGCACAAGGTTTCGGTCGGACAGACCCGAGCACACATGCCACCCAGGATATTCTGGTCCAGAATGGTCTTTCCCGCCGATTGCGGCTGACCCGCCTGTATCTGGCGGATGAACAACGGAATATCGATATCCGTCGGACAGGCCGTCACGCATGGCGCGTCGTAACAGAAATAGCAGCGATCTGCGGCCACGGCGGCCTCATGCGGGGCCAAAGGCGGATGCAGATCCGTAAAATTCGATGTCAGTTCATCGCTGGAAAGCCGCCCGGAAACGATCCCGGGTGCCATCTGGCCCTGTGCCATCGCTCTACTCCCTGTAGATATGTTTGTTGTGACCTCAGCTTGCCACAAATCGAAATTTTATCAATTGGTAAAATTTATCAATTGGTCAAAATTTTGAAAATGCACGAGAATTCGTTCGAAATATCGGCGTTTTCGCAGGTTTTTGGCAATAAACTAGGCAGCGCTGACACGCTGAAGTGCTGCAACTCGGGTTGGCATTGGACAACCCGCGCACCACAAACGACTTTTGACGCCCTACACCGGTTGCTGTAAGCCCAATCTCAGATGCGTGAGATCAACGCATGTTTAGGACGGGCACAGATGCGGGCAGCTTCGCAAGACTTCAATATTGTCATCATTGGTCAGAACAACCGCCTGCAATATGAGGCGGTCCTGTTCGCCGCCTCGCTGCGCCATTCCGCGCCCGACTTCAAAGGGCGTCTGTTCGTCGCCACACCCAAACCCGGTCCGCGCTGGAACCAGAACCCGACCATTCAAGATCAGGACGTACTCAAGGCCCTGAATCAGCTTGATGCGGAAGTCCTGCCTTTTGACAATCATGTCTTTGGCGAAAGCTATCCTAACGGGAACAAGATCGAAGCGCTTTTGGCCCTGCCCGAAGGCGAACCCTTTGTTTTCTTTGATACAGATACCCTGATCACTGGCGATCTGGGCGACGTTCCGTTTGATTTTGGCCGCCCCGGCGCCTCGCAAAAAGTCGAAGGCACATGGCCCAAGCCCACGCTTTACGGGCCAGGGTTTGAGGGCATCTGGTCTGCGCTTTATCGCCGTTTTGATCTGGATTTCGACGGCTCGATTGACACCGACCAACCGCAGGGACATTGGCGTCGGTATCTGTATTTCAACGCAGGCTATTTCTTTTTCAAATGCCCGCGTCAGTTTGGCGAGCGGTTTCTGGACTATGCGCGCACCATCCGGGATGAGAACCTCCCTGAACTGGTCGGACAGAACCTTGATCCATGGCTGGATCAGGCCGCCCTGCCCCTTGTGATCCATTCCCTTGGCGGTGGGCGAGACGCTTTGCCCGAAGGGCTGTTGGATGGCTCGGTCAGCTGTCACTATCGCTTATTCCCGCTGCTCTATGCGCGCGAGAGTGATCATGTGATCGACGTTCTGGAAACCGTCGTGGCCCCGAACAAGGTCAAGAAGGTTCTCAAGCAATATGATCCGATCAAAAAGCTTGTGATTCAGGGCAAGGGTCAGAAAATCCGGGACCTGTTTGATCGCAACGCCCTACCCAGCCGCGAACAGGTGATCCGCAACAGGATCAAAGCACAGGGCCTCTGGATGCGCTGAAAGCGGCGTTGTGTGACAGCGGGCAATGTCCTACAGATTTCGCAAGTTCTATTTCGACAGGAGAGTTTACGATGTCCGACGGCCCTACCTATGGTTTCGACACCCTACAGATTCACGCCGGCGCACGCCCTGACCCGGCAACCGGTGCGCGCCAGACTCCGATCTATCAAACTACCGCCTATGTGTTCCGCGATGCCGATCACGCGGCAGCCCTGTTCAATCTGCAGGAAGTGGGCTTCATCTATTCTCGCCTGACCAACCCCACAGTGGCTGTGTTGCAGGAACGTGTTGCGACGCTAGAGGGCGGCGTTGGCGCGGTCTGCTGCTCCTCGGGTCACGCGGCGCAGATCATGGCGCTGTTCCCGCTGATGGGGCCGGGTTGCAACGTGGTGGCCTCGACCCGCCTGTATGGCGGCACGGTCACGCAGTTCAGCCAGACGATCAAGCGCTTCGGTTGGTCGGCCAAATTCGTCGACACCGACGATCTGGAGGCCGTGAAAGCCGCCATTGACGAAAACACCCGCGCGGTATTCTGCGAATCCATCGCCAACCCCGGCGGTTATGTCACCGATATCCGATCGCTGGCGGATGTGGCGGACGCGGCAGGCATTCCGCTGATCGTCGACAACACCTCGGCCACGCCCTACCTGTGCCGCCCGATTGAACACGGCGCGACTCTGGTCGTGCATTCGACTACCAAATACCTGACTGGCAACGGCACGGTCACCGGTGGCTGCATCGTGGATTCGGGCAAGTTCGACTGGTCGGCGAATGACAAATTTCCCTCGCTCAGCCAGCCCGAGCAAGCGTATCACGGGTTGAAATTCCATGAGACCTTCGGCCCGCTGGCCTTCACCTTCCACGGCATCGCAATTGGCCTGCGCGATCTGGGCATGACCATGAACCCGCAGGCGGCGCATTACACGCTGATGGGGATCGAGACGCTTTCGCTGCGGATGGAGCGCCACGTCGAGAACGCCCAGAAGATCGCCGCCTGGCTCGAAGCGGATGACCGGGTCGACTACGTGACGTATGCGGGCCTGCCCTCGTCGCCCTATCACGACCGGGTCAAGGCACAGTATCCGCGCGGTGCCGGTGCCCTGTTCACCTTTGCCGTCAAAGGCGGCTATGACGCCTGCATCAAACTGGTCAACGCTTTAGAGATCTTCAGCCACGTTGCCAACCTCGGCGATGCGCGCTCGCTGATCATCCACTCGGCGTCGACCACGCACCGCCAGTTGACGCCCGAGCAGCAAGAGGCCGCAGGAGCCGGTCCAAACGTTGTGCGCGTTTCCATCGGGATCGAGGATGCCAACGACCTGATCGCCGATCTGGATCAGGCTTTGGCCAAAGCCAGCGCATAAACCATGAGCGGGCACGACACCAACACGCTGGGTCAACCCATCGGACGGCCGGTCAAGGGCGAGTTCCCTCGCCCCACACCACCGTATACCCCGATGGAGGGCCAGTATTGCTCGGTCGTGCCACTTGATGTGAACAGGCACGCGCCCGGATTGTTCCGGGCGTTTGCCAATGATGCCGATCACCGGAACTGGACCTACCTGCCCTATGGGCCGTTTGACACGGAACGGGCGTTTGAAACCTGGGCGCGTGCCACCTGTATGGATGCAGACCCGATGTTCCATACGGTTCTGAATGCGGAGGAGGTGCCGATCGGTATGGCCTCATATCTGCGGATCGAGCCCGCAGCGGGTGCGATCGAAGTGGGGCATATCCATTTCTCACCCCTGTTGCAGCGCACACCGCAATCGACCGAGGTTATGTATCTGATGATGAAACGCGTCTTCGATGAGTTGGGCTACCGACGCTACGAATGGAAATGCGATGCGCTAAACGCACCGTCTTGTGCGGCGGCACGGCGTCTAGGTTTTACCTTCGAAGGGATCTTCCGCCAAGCGACCCACTACAAAAGGCGCAACCGAGATACGGCGTGGTTTTCCGTTCTCGACAGTGAATGGCCCCGCATCCGGGGCGCATTCGAGGCTTGGTTGTCGCCTGACAATTTCGACGCGACGGGCCAGCAACGACAGCCGCTGATGGCCCGCGCCGACAACTGAGCTTACTCAGAAATCTCGAACTCCATCGAAACGCTGACGGATACCGTGATCTCACCGCCTGCTACGGGCACTCCACCAGTGTCGGCGACGCTAAAGGCGCGCATCTCTGCCATGGGCCGGACCCCTCCGGTGCGCTCGGAAATCGACTGAACCGGACCCAGCGTGACATTGGCCGCTTGCGCCAGTTGCTCGGCCTTTGACGTGGCTTCGCCCACGGCTTTGGCGCGTGCCTGAACCTCGATAGGTTTGGTGTCCTGCAGACCAAAGCTCAGCCCGCCAAAATCATTCGCCCCGTCCTGAATGACCGCGTCCATGATCTCCCCCAGCTGAGACAGGTCTCGCACCCGAACAAACACGCGGTTCGAGGCGACAAAGCCCGTGATCTCGGGCGGCTCTCCGTTCTGCTGATTGCGGTTCGACCAGACTGGTGAGAGCGACAGGTCGCGTGTTTGCACATCCCGATCCTCGATCCCCATGTCTGTCAGTCGGGACAGCACCTGCGCCACCGCATCAGATGTGGCTTTCATCGCAACCGACGCCTCAGCGTTCTGATTGGTCACACCCAGTGTGATCGTCGCCATATCAGGTGCAACTTGCACGGTTCCAGTCGCGTCAACGGTAATGCGACGTTCTTCCGCATGGGCGATACCAGCGGCAGTCGCGGCCATCATGGCGGTCAGAAAAGCGAATGTCTTCAAGGTCATCCCTCCAAATTACTCCCGTTCAACATGGGTTGGCAGGGCTTTGCCATACAAGGGGAGAGGTTGCGTTTTTCTTTCCCTCGGCGGGTTCCTGCTCTACTGTCACTCTGCGAGCGTGTGATCGTTTGCGCTGATGATATAGTTATGGTTCTCCGGGAATATGAAACCCGCCTTTACGCTATCTTTTTCTGCAACCGGTATTTCGTTGCACCATCTGTCCGAAGGTGAGTGGTACGAGATCGGCACTGTATCGCTGGATACAGATGACCTGAACGGGCAGATACAGGCGCTGCGAGATCAGGGTTTTGCACTGGAAAACAACCTGAGTTGCAATGTGGTTATCCCAGCGGATCAAATCCGCTATCTCACGATTCCATCGGAAGGTCTGTCTACTGACGAAAACGCGCAAATGGTGAAGGGCGCGTTGGTCGATGCCACACCATATGAGCGCGACGAACTGAGTTTTGCCTCGATCACCAAAGACGGCCTGGTCTATGGGGCGGCAGTGGCACGCCAGACCTTGAACGAAGCGCATAGCTTTACCACCGAGCATGGATTCGTGCCGGTCGCTTATACCGCAGAACCCGGTGATGACGAGTTCCCTGGCGTGCCGGTGTTTGACCTGGATGCAGAACCGCTGATTGCTGTTCCGATTGCGACGCCAGAGGCCAGTCCTGCCACGGAAACGCCGGAACCCAAAGAAGACACCAATCCGTCAACCCCCAAGGTTCACGCCATAGCGGAAACCACCGCCCCGGACGCGTTTCGAACGCCTGCGCCATCGCAGGGTGACTCGGCAAGCAGCGGCGCGGGTCTCAACAAATTTGCCCTGCCTGCGGTCGCAGCGACGGGTTTGTTGGCCCTTGTGATTGGCGCGTGGTCTCTTATCGGATCGCCGGAAGAGGAGATTGTGGCCGAGGGAGACTTGGAACCTGAAACCACATCCCCTGAGGCTGAAATGGCCGCTGATCTGGCGGTGGACATCCAGCCGGAGGTACCTGAGGCGGGAAATACCGAACCTGAGGTAGAACCCGTACCAGAAGACGATCAGGTGGCGACCGTAGAGCCCGCACCCGAGGCGACAGCCGAAGATCAACCCGCCTTGTCTGCGACCGATGCGGCGATCCTTGAGGCGTTGAAGGTAGAACCCACGCCGGTCGAGGACGTTGCACAGGAAACCGAGACGGCTCCGCAATCTGAAATCGCCACAGGTGTTGTTGAGACCGCCCCAGCACAGCCCGAAGAACCAGTTGCCGTTGAACCGGACGATCTGTATTTGGCTTCGGTTGGCAAATCCGATTTTTCCAACGACGCGGTGGCCCTGGCACCGTCAGCGAGTTTTGAAACAGATCAGCCCTTTGATCTGCCCGCTCTGGCGCGCGCCTCCATCCCCGGGTTTGATCTGGATGAGCGCGGGCTGGTCACCCCAACGCCCGAAGGCACGCTGAACCCTGATGGCGTGCTGGTCTATCTCGGCCGCCCCTCGTCTGTGCCGCCAGCAGTACCTTTGCGGTTCGAACAAGAACCGGTGGTCGAGGAAACAACCTCGCGCTTGGCCGGAATACGGCCCAAGCCCCGCCCTGAGAACCTGCAAGATCAATTCGAACGTCAGCAACTGGGCGGCAGATCGTTACAAGAACTGTCTGTGTTGCGGCCCAAGCAACGCCCCGCTTCGCTACAAGCCAGCCCCGAGGTGGATGATACCCCGACTGCCTTGGCCGTCGTCCTTGTTCCGCGTCCCAAGGCACGCCCTGCAGGGCTGGTTCGGACTGCGGCAGCGGCATCGGCGACCAATCTGGGATCAACCGCCGGGCTGGATCAGAACAGTGGTGGGGCCGAAACCTTCGAGCCCAAAACCGTTGCCCCCAAGATCCCCACGACCGCATCGGTGGCGCGGCAAGCGACCATCGACAACGCGATCAACCTGCGCCGCCTGAACCTGATCGGGGTCTACGGCACACCAGCCAACCGGCGCGCCTTGGTGCGCTTGCCCAGCGGACGATACAAGAAACTGAAAGTGGGTGACCGAGTCGACGGCGGCAAGGTCGTCGCAATCAGCGACAGTGAGTTGCTATATCAAAAGAAGGGTCGCAACGTGTCCCTCAAGATGCCGCGTGGATGATCATTTTGCGTATCAAAGGCGCGTTTTTGAAGGGTACGAACACTCTGCTCTTCAGTTAATTTCGTCTTACGAGAACCTGATGCAAGAGGCCGTACTGGGCCCTCTTGTCGATTTTCTGCCCGGCCCTGATGCGCATGTTTTGGATGTGGGTGCGGGTCCTGGTGCGTTGGCTGCCTGGCTGGTTGAACATGGGTTTCTTGTCACGGCCGTTGAACCCGTCGCCCGATTCCGAGATCACGCTCAGACCAGCTATCGCCACCTCGAGATAGAGTGGTTTGATGCAAGTCTGCCAAATTTGACCAACTTACCCAAAGACCAAACCAGCTTTGACGCCGCCCTGGCAATCGGAGTGCTACATCATCTAAATCCGCAGGATCAGAAAACCGCTATTGAAGCACTGGCTACACGGCTGAAACCATCAGGCCGCCTGATCCTGTCACTGCGCCACGGCCCCTGCCCTGTGGACAGACCGGGGTTTCCAATCTGCGCCGACGATCTAGTGACCGTCGCGCAGCACGCCGGGCTAAAGGTTCTTCATCGCTCCGGCCACGCTTCCCTTCAAGAGGGAAACAGGTATGCCGGAGTGACTTGGACTAAGCTTGCGTTCGAAGCGGACTAAGCCGCTGAAATCTCGCCGCTTTCGATCTGCTCGCGTTCAATGGACTCGAACAAGGCCTGAAAATTCCCCTCTCCGAACCCATCATCGCCCTTGCGCTGAATGAACTCAAAAAAGATCGGGCCGATCACGGTTTTCGAGAAAATCTGAAGCAAAATCCGCGTCTCACCGCCATCCACCACGCCTTCGCCGTCGATCAGGATGCCGTGCTTAATCATCCGATCCAGCGGCTCGTCATGATCTTTCACGCGGTCCTTTGACATATCATAGTAGGATTGGTTCGGGCCTGGCATGAACTTTAGCCCCTTCTCGGCAATCGCGTCGGTCGAGGCATAGATATCCTCGCTGCCCACCGCGATATGCTGGATACCTTCGCCCTTGTACTTCTTGAGGTACGAGACGATCTGACCCGTTTCGCCGCGATCTTCGTTGATCGGGATACGGATACGGCCGCAAGGCGAGGTCAACGCGCGGCTATAGAGCCCCGTGAACTTGCCCTGAATATCAAAGAACCGGATTTCGCGGAAGTTGAACAAGTCGCCATAAAACTTGAACCACTTGTCCATATTGCCCTTAAAAACGTTATGGGTCAGGTGGTCGAGGTAGTAGAACCCATCACCGCGTGGTTTGGATTCCTTGATCCATTCGAATTCCTGGTTGTAGGGCGATGTGTCGTAATACTGATCAATGAAGTAGATCAGCGACCCGCCAATCCCTTTGATCGCGGGTACATCCATGGTTTTGTCCGCGCCATCATAGGGTTCGGCCCCTTTTGAAACCGCATGCTCATACGCCTGCTGCGCATCGACAACCCGCCAGCCCATTGCAGGCGCACAGGGGCCGTGTTCGGCGACAAACTTTGCGGCAAAACTCTCAGGATCAGCATTGAGGATATAAGTCACGTCCCCTTGCTGCCACAGCTCGATCAGGGGTTTTTTCTTGTGACGGGCAACAAGGTCATAGCCCATGGTCGCAAACAGATCCCGCAATTCCTGCGGGTTGGGATGGGCGAATTCGACGAACTCGAACCCGTCGGTTCCAGCCGGGTTCTCTGCGCTGATGATGGATTTCGGGGCGTTATGCGGGAAAGGACCCATGGCGCGTCTCCTTTGAAAACAGGAATTTCTTTGCTGATTCCAAGATATGTCTCAAACAACGCTGTTTCTGCGCATTGTTTTCAGATAAACTACGTTTGCACGCGCAAAACACGCGCAATTTTGAACAAATACAATGAAATGCCGCAAGCACTGGATCATATCGATATCAGATTGTTGGCCGCGCTGCAGCGCGATGCGCATCTGACCGCGCAACAGCTGGGCGAGGTGCTAAACCTGTCTGCAAGTCAGGCCGGTCGCCGCCGCCAACGGCTGGAGGCCGAAGGATACATCACTGGTTATACCGCGCGACTGGACCCGCTGAAACTGGGCCTGCAAGTCCAGGGGTTTGTTCAGGTCCATCTCGGCACGCATGGGCCGGATCAATCGGCCAGCTTTGCCCGTATGGTCGACGCCCGCCCCGAGATCACCAGCGCCTGGACGATGACCGGAGAGGCAGATTACCTGTTGCATGTCTATTGCGACGATCTATCTGCGCTCAACAGCTTGCTTCATCAGGTGATCCTGCCGCATCCTGCAGTTGCACGGGTTCAAAGCCAGATCGTGATGGACCAATTGAAACGCGACGCCCCCCTGCCGACCTGAGCAGGCAACGAGGACACATATGGACGATTTCCTGTACCAGGCTTCTATTTATCTCGCTGCTGCGGTGATTGCCGTTCCGCTATCGGCGCGTCTGGGATTGGGATCGGTTCTGGGATATCTGGCCGCCGGCCTTATCATCGGCCCGGTTCTGGGCCTTGTTGGGGCTGAAACCGAAGACCTGCAGCATGTGGCCGAGTTCGGCGTGGTCATGATGCTGTTCCTGATCGGGTTGGAGCTGGAACCGCGCGCGCTTTGGGATATGCGGGACAGGTTGTTGGGACTGGGCGGTTTGCAGGTTCTACTGTCCACCGCAGTGATTGCGGGCGTGGCGATTTATGCCAGCCACCCGTGGACCGTGGCGCTCGCCGTCGGCCTGACCCTATGCCTGTCTTCAACCGCAATTGTACTGCAAACCCTGTCTGAAAAGGGGCTGATGCAGACAAATGGCGGGCGCGCGACCTTTTCAGTCCTGTTGACACAAGACATCGCCGTCATCCCGATTCTGGCGATGTTGCCCTTGCTGGCCCTGCCGGCCATCCCTCATATCGAGGCCGATGGGTCGATTGACCGCAGCGCCGCAGAGCATTTGCATGATGCGCATCACAGCCTGTCCTTGGTTGAGGGATTACCTGGTTGGGCCGTCACATTGGTGACAATCGGAGCCATTGCCTTTGTTATTCTGGCAGGTGTCTACCTGACCCGCCCTCTGTTCCGCTTTATCCACGCCTCGCGCCTGCGCGAGATGTACACCGCATTGGCCCTGATGATCGTGGTTGGCATTTCCTTCCTGATGACACTGGTTGGCCTGTCACCCGCTCTGGGCGCATTTCTGGCGGGTGTTGTGCTGGCCAGCTCGGAATTCCGGCATGAGATGGAAAGCGACCTTGAGCCCTTCAAAGGCCTTTTTCTAGGCCTTTTCTTCATCACGGTTGGGGCCGGGATCGACGTTGGGTATTTCTTCAACGATCCGTTTGACCTGATCGGTCTTGCCCTGCTGGTGATCCTGGCCAAGGGGATCATCCTCTATATTGTTGGCAAAGCCTTCAAGCTGAAAGGCCGGGATCACTGGCTTTTCACCCTGGGTTTGGCGCAGGCAGGTGAGTTTGGCTTTGTCCTTTTGGCCTTTTCACGGCAACAGAATGTGATCCCTCAGGACCTGGCGCAAAAGCTGCTTATGATCATCGCGTTGACGATGCTGATTACGCCGCTTTTGTTCATCATCTACGATCTGCTGTCGCGGAAACTTGGTGAACCGACAGCGACGATGGAACCGGACGAGATCGACGAAAAAGGCCCTGTGATCATCGCCGGCATTGGACGGTTCGGTCAGATCGTCAATCGCCTTGTGGTGGCCAGCGGGTTCAAGACCATCGTTCTGGACCATGATATCGAGACGATCCAGCTGATGCGCCGTTTCGGCGTCAAAGGCTTTCTGGGTGACCCAACCCGGCCCGAGCTTTTGCGCGCAGCGGGGCTGGATAAGGCGTCAGTTCTGGTTGCGGCAATGGATGATCGAAAGACGGTGACGCGACTGGTCGGATTTGCCCGCCGCCAACGCCCGGACCTGCACATCATCGCCCGCGCCCATGACCGGACCCATGTGTACGAGCTGTACCAGGCAGGGGCCAACGACATCGTGCGTGAAATGTTCGACAGCTCCTTACGCGCCGGTCGGTACGTATTGGAAAATATCGGGCTCAGCGAATACGAAGCCGCGCAGGCCGAACAGACCTTCTACCATCACGACCGGGCATCGGTACGCGAACTGGCCGAGCTGTGGGTACCCGGCATGCCCACCGCAGAGAACAAGAAATACATCGAGCGGGCGCAGTCTTTGGAGAAAGACCTGGAGACCGCGCTTCTGGAACTGGCCGAGGAACACGCCCAGAAATCTGCCTGATCGGGTGCAGCCCGAACAGGCGATCAGGTCATCCGTCTGACACGCCAGCCTCGGCAAAGGTGGCCATGCCGGAATGGCAGGCCACGGCGCTTTTGATGATATTGATGGCCAGCGCCCCGCCAGAGCCTTCGCCCAATCGCAGGCCAAGGCTCAACAGCGGCTCTTTGCCCAGCTTCGCAAGCATGGCTCCATGCGCACCCTCGGCACTTTGATGGCCTGCGACCGCATGGTCCAACGCCGCGACAGATACACGCGCGAGACAGGCAGCTGCGGAAGTGCAGATAAACCCGTCCAGAATGACAGGGATGCGCAATACGCGGGCGGCAGCAATCGCACCGGCCATCGCGGCAATCTCACGTCCACCTAGACAGCGCAGAACCTCCAGCCCATCGTCGGTAGCATGGCGCGCAACGCCTTCGGACACAACGCGGGTTTTGTTAGCAAGGCCAGCATCGTCAACACCGGTGCCACGTCCGGTCCAATCGGCAGCCTCACCCCCGAACAGCGCGCAGGCGATGGCCGCAGCGGGGGTGGTGTTGCCGATCCCCATCTCTCCGACCACCAGCAGATCGGCTTGTGGATCGACCGCGTTCCAACCGGTTTGCAGCGCGCTCAGAAGTTCGACCTCGCTCATGGCCGGGCCTTGTGTAAAATCTGCGGTCGGGCGATCCAGCTCCAGCGCATGGACATCCATCTTCGCCCCGGCCGCCTTGGCCAGTTGATTGATCGCAGCCCCGCCATGTTCGAAATTCATCACCATCTGCACGGTCACTTCAGGCGGAAAGGCCGACACACCCTGCGCCGTGACCCCGTGATTGCCTGCAAACACAATGACCTGAGGCTGTTCGATCTGTGGGCGCGCATCGCCGCGCCACGACGCGTACCAGATCGCCAGATCCTCGAGCCGCCCCAACGCACCCGGAGGTTTGGTCAGCTGGCCATTGCGCGTGGCGGCGCCGTCTGCGGCCGCTATGTCCGGACCAGGCGCGTTGATCAACGCATCGCGGAACGTGTTCAAATCATTCAGTTCGGGCAGCATCAAAGCCTCATTGCATCAGAGTGGTCCTGCGTGTTTAACCGAAGCTGAGAGACCAACAAGACCCTGAAAGGCGCGAAGGTGCATAAAAACGACACCAATCCAGTTTCTGCGTGGGACATCCCGCTGGCGCTGGTCCTGTTGACGCGCCTGCCCATGCCCCGTCTGCCGGATCATGTCTTTGCCCGGCAGGCTCATGCGGTCTGGGCTTTTCCAGTGGTCGGATTTGTCGTCGGCGGGCTGGCTTGTGCGGTGGGTTGGGTCTTGCTAGCGCTGTCCGTGTCCTCGTTCGTTTCCGCTGTTCTGGTTGTTGGGGCCCTGATCATGGCGACGGGCGCCATGCATGAAGACGGTTTGGCCGACACGTTTGACGGGCTTTGGGGCGGATTCACACCCGAGCGCCGGCTGGAAATCATGAAGGACAGCCATATCGGGACATATGGCGTTTTGGCCCTGATCGGTGCACAACTGATCCGCATCTCAGCGATTGCTGCGCTTTTGTCCGAAGGTGCGTTCTGGGCAATCCTTACCGCCTGCGTGCTGTCCCGTGCCATGATGCCGGTTCTCATGACCGCCTTGCCCAATGCACGGCAATCGGGCCTAAGCCATTCGGTCGGCACACCAAATGCGATGACCGGAACCCTGTCGTTAGGTCTGGCAATCGTGATCGGCCTGCCGCTGGCTGGAACACTGTTTTTGTTGCCTGCGATTTGCGCTGCGGTCGTTGTTTTTGGCCTTTGCCTTTTGGCCAAGAAGAAGATCGGCGGCCAGACCGGCGACATTCTTGGGGCGTCTCAGCAACTGGCCGAGATTACATTCTTGGTCGCAATCAGCGCCCAGCTGTAAACATCAGGCCCGCCTACGCCTTTGGCAAACATGCCCAATCAGCAGATAGAGCACAGGAATAAGGCTCAGTACGCCTGCCGATCCCCACACCAATCCCGCTTGCTGCAAAAGAACCTGACCCGTCTCCGGGTCATAACACCGGCCCAACTCGTTGAAGCAATCACGCCACTTGAAGTATCTGGAATAGTAAGCTGCCCAAAACACACCGGACATGGCAAGCAAAGCGCATCCTATGACTATCCTGATCACGGCCGGTTCCTCAGCCAATGGGCGTTTGGGCTTAGCCCAACTTAGATAGAAAAAGCCGCCCTGAAGTCAGAACGGCTTTGACAACTTAGCGTCAGTGCATTCAGGCAGCAGCAGCGCGCGAGGTCAGCACCTCATCCACTTGTTTGGCTGCCGACAGCTCACCTGCGCCCGAAACAGCAGCAACTTCCCGGGTCAGGCGTTCCAGCGCGGCTTCGTACAGCTGACGCTCGGAATAGCTCTGCTCGCGCTGATCGTCGGTGCGGTGCAGGTCACGAACCACTTCGGCGATCGAGATCAGATCACCCGAATTGATCTTTTGTTCATATTCCTGCGCCCGGCGCGACCACATGGCGCGCTTTACCTTGGCCTTGCCTTTCAGCGTTTTCATCGCCTGGCTGATCACGTCCGGCGAGCTAAGCGAACGCAGCCCGGATTCGGTGACCTTGTTGGTCGGCACCCGCAGGGTCATCTTGTCTTTCTCGAATGAGATGACAAACAGCTCAAGCGAATAGCCCGCGACTTCCTGTTCCTCGATCGAGATGATCTGGCCCACGCCATGGGCGGGGTAGACAACATAGTCGTTGGGGCGGAACTCAAGCTTTTTCGACTTTGTCATTCAGTGTATTCCTTGGTTTTGGACCGGTAAGCAGACGACAAAACACCACAAGCGGGGACTGTTTCAGCCCCGACAGGCGGCATATTTGTCATAAATTCAGAACTCCAAAGCGAGCATACTTACGGAGTGCATCCCGATCTCAGTCATCATGTAAGGAGGGAGTATATCACAAAAATGCGACACCCGAAAGTTTACCTAAGGTAAAATCGAAATATTCGCCCTGATTTCAGAGAATTACCACGCCGCATTGAAGAGCATCGTCCCAGGTCAGGCGGCGAATCGCTTATCCGCCCTCGCCGGGCGCTTCGGAGAAGTATTTCTCCATCTTGCCTTCTTCGCCGTCCCGCTCCTCTGCTTCGGGCAGAGGATCCTTCTTGGTCACGATCACGGGCCAAACTTCAGAGAATTTGCGGTTAAACTCGACCCATGTCTCCATCCCCGGCTCGGTGTCTGGGCGGATGGCATCGGCGGGGCATTCAGGTTCGCACACGCCGCAATCGATGCATTCGTCGGGATGAATGACCAGCGCATTCTCACCTTCGTAAAAACAGTCCACCGGGCAAACTTCGACACAGTCGGTGTATTTGCAGGCGATGCAGTTTTCGGTGACGACATAAGTCATTGCTGAGTTCCCGTATGATCTTTGGCGATTAGCTAATTCAGACTGGCCTTATCTTCAAGGTCAGATCAGTCATCCAGCGTGCGAGAAAGATCAATTGCTCGCCGATCTTTCTTGGTTGGACGACCTTTTCCCTCGAAACCGGGATTCGTGGGCCGTACCTCCTGTTTCGGGGTCAAATCCGAATACAGCGTTTGTGCCTCGGTCGCCGGACCACGCCTATCACCCAGCGCCTCAACCTTGACGACCCGAACAGTGCGCGCCTGAGGGAAGGTCAAAACATCGCCGGGCCCCACCGCTTGGGCAGGTTTCAGGACCCGGTTTCCGTTCAATCGAACATGGCCGCCGCTGACCTGTTTGGCCGCCAGGCTGCGGGTCTTGAAGAACCGCGCCTGCCAGAGCCATTTGTCGATCCGCAGCTTGGCCTGATCCATGACGGATCAGTTGCCGTCCTTCAAACCCATCAGCGCTGCTGCAAACGGGTTGTCCGGGTCGATCGCCTTTTCTTTCTTCGGAGGCCGGGACGAGAAGGATTTTGCGCCCTGCGGCTTGCCACCCTTTTTGCCTTGCGGCTTGCGACCGTCCTGAGGTTTGCCACGCGGCTTGCCTTTGCCCTGCCCCTGCTCGCGGCGCGGGCCGCGATTTTGCTGGCGCTGACGGCCCCAAGTGAAGGTGTAGAACACCTCGACCTCGGGTTCGTCATTTGCGGGCTCTGCGGCCGGAGCCTCGGCTGCCGCCTCGGTGCTTGTCGTGGCCTCGGCTGACGCATCGGCAGGTGCGGCGACCTCTGCGGTCGGAGCTTCAGCTACCGAGGTTTCTTCGGCAGTGGGTTGCTCTGCCGCTTC
The DNA here is from genome assembly GCF_056533095.1 of Ruegeria sp. H3. Lineage (NCBI taxonomy): Bacteria > Pseudomonadati > Pseudomonadota > Alphaproteobacteria > Rhodobacterales > Roseobacteraceae > Ruegeria > Ruegeria sp. H3. The sequence goes on from NZ_JBQFOD010000001.1 coordinate 319,180, forward strand.
AGTGGCAGGTGCTTCAGCCGGTGCAGCTTTGACCTTTTCACGCTCGCCGCGTTCGGCCTTGTAGCCCAGCCCCTGCATCAGGTCCGCGAACTGTTCCAGCGTCATGCCCGTGATCGAAAGCATGTCAGGCTTGGCTTCAAAGCCACCCCGGCTGTCCTCGGCCCGCAGCATATCGGCCAGACGTTCCAGCATGTCGATCCGGATCGAGCGCTCGCCCGCATCGCGGTAGCCACACATGGTGTCGTATCCCTGCGGCGCATCCTTGGCGACGGGCACGGTAACCAGCCCCGGAGGCGGCGCTTCGGGGAATTCCTGCAGGCCACTGGACAATGCCCAAAGTACCAGACGCAAGCGCGTCGGCGCTGGCTTCAGCAGCAGCGGCATGAAGATGGTGAACTGACCAAAACGGATACCGTGCTTGCGCAATGCGCCGCGAGCGTCCTGATCCAGATCCTTGACCTCTTGCGCGACCTGCGCGCGGGGCAGCACGCCCAACGCCTCGAGCATGCGGAAGGCAAAGCCTTTCGCCAGACCGGACAGTTCCTCGTCCCGCGACAGGTTTAGCAGCGGCTCGAACAGCGCGGCCACTTTGCGGTCGATGAAGTGCTGCAACCGGCGCTGCACCTTCTGTTCGACGTCTGGCCCCGCGGCCTCATCCACAAAAACCTCGACCATCGGCTTGAGAGGCTCGGCCCCGGCAACCAGTTTACCGACAGCGTATTCGCCCCACATCAGGCCGCCCTGATCAGTGAAATCAATTTCGGTATCGGGTGCATTGTAGAAGCGATCGGCACGCAGATGGAATTGCGGCGCGAGGGCTTGCAGTGAGGCCGACTTGAGCGCTTTCGCCTCAGCCCCCTGCGCAGCTTTGTCCGGAGAAAACCGGAACCCTTCCAGACGACCGACGAATTCGCCTTCGACGGTCACTTCACCCTTGTCATTTACTTCGGCCAAAAGGGCCTCCTTCTGTTTGAGCCGGCGCAGCAACACGGATGTGCGCCGGTCCACAAATCTTTGAGTCAAACGTTCGTGAAGAGCGTCTGACAGCCTGTCTTCTACAGTGCGCGTCTCGTCCCGCCAATGCGATTCGTCACGCACCCAGCCGTTTCGTTGCGCAACATAGGTCCAGGTGCGAATATACGCCAACCTTTTGGAAAGAGCATCGATATCGCCATCTGTCCGGTCGATACGTCGCACCTGCCGGGCCAAGAAATCATCAGGGATAGACCCGCGCTCGTGCAGGTGGCCAAAGATCACTTCGAGCAAACCTGCATGTTCGGCGTGGCTGATCCCCCGGAAATCGGGAATACGGCACACATCCCATAGCAAACGGACCGATGTCCCATCGCTGGCACGCGCCACAACATCGGTGACTTGTGACAGGGATTTCAGGGCATTCAGGTCATCAGCCGGGCGCGCCTTAACCAGGTTTTCGCCCTGCGGACTGGCCTCAAGCGCGTCGATCAGCGCCTCAATCGAGCCAAAGCGAAGGGCGGCATTTCGCCAGTTCAGCTTTTTCATCGGCGTAAACCGGCTGTCCATGATCGCCTGCGCCACGCCCTCATCCAGCGGAGACGCCTCACCCGTCACACCGAAAGTGCCATCTGACATGCCGCGCCCTGCCCGGCCTGCGATCTGTGCTAACTCATTCGGCGCGAGCGGGCGCATCCGGCGGCCATCGAATTTTGACAGGGATGAGAACGCCACATGGTTCACATCAAGATTTAACCCCATCCCAATGGCGTCTGTGGCGACCAGATAATCGACCTCACCATTCTGATAAAGGTCGACCTGTGCATTGCGCGTGCGCGGGCTAAGCGCCCCCATGACCACGGCCGCGCCGCCCTTTTGACGGCGCAATAGTTCAGCAATGGCATAGACATTGTCGACCGAGAAGCCGACGATGGCACTGCGTGCGGGCATCCGGCTGATTTTTTTTGAACCGGTATAGACCAGCTGCGACATCCGCTCGCGCCGTACGAACTGCGCCTCGGGAACCAGCGCAGCGATCGGGCCGCGCATAGTGTCCGAGCCCAGAAAGAGGGTCTCATGGGTTCCACGGGATCTCAGCAACCGATCTGTAAAAACGTGACCGCGTTCCGGATCAGCGCAAAGCTGGATTTCATCGATGGCAACAAAATCAGCCCCCATCCCCTCGGGCATCGCTTCGACCGTACAGACCCAATACTGGGTGCGGGGCGGCACAATCCGCTCTTCGCCCGTGACCAGAGCCACAACAGACGGGCCGCGAATTGCGACGATCTTGTCATAGACCTCGCGTGCGAGCAGACGTAGCGGCAGGCCGATGACACCCGTTCGATGTCCCAGCATGCGTTCAATAGCGTAATGGGTTTTGCCTGTATTCGTCGGGCCAAGTACGGCCACTACTCGGGATGACCCGCTCACCTGTGCCCCCTGCCCCAGTGTCTCAGAGAGCTGAGCCTTCGACCTGAGGCTTTAGTCGATTCACCGCATTGGTTACTTCTTCGTGATGGGGATGTATAGCCAGTGCACGCTGATAGGCATCGAATGCACGCTCGGGCTTGCCCACAACCTCAAAGATCAGACCCAGACCATAGATAGCATCGTAGTTATTGGGGTTCAGGGTCAGCGCATATTCCAAATCGGCTGCAGCCATGCCGAACCGTTCCTGCCCAAAAAACGCTGACGCTCGCACATGCCAGCCTTCGGCGAAATCAGGGGCGTGATCTGTCAGGGCTGTCAGATGCTCAATGGCGGTTTCGACATCCCCATCATCCAGCGCCTCTCGCCCGCGCTCTAACAACAGGTCCGCCGAGGCCGAACCAGATTGCGACCAAAGCGCCTGAAGCTGCCGATCCAAACCAATTGCCTGCTGCGGCGTTGATTGAGCCAGTTGCTGTAACAACTGAGTCTCATCCCGGGAATCGGCCTCTTGCGCGACGCAAGTTCCGGAAATCATGACTAGCAGCGCGATTGCCGCAACGGTACCTTTGAGATTGTTTGTTGCAATGCCCATAACAATGCTCAGTGTAGCGTTGCGACCGGGGATGTCCATTCACGGCGCACAAACAAAATGAGGAGCACCATGAGCGACACTTTGGAAGCAGCCGTATCCGCGCTGAATGAAAAACTGGCGGGTGGCGACTTTGACGCCTCGGCCAAATTTGCAATTGCCGATCTGGGCGCAATCATTCTCGATTCGGACGGTGCGCGCATCAGCGATGACGAAGCAGACGTCACCCTAAGCGCCGATGCCGATACGTTTCAGGAGATTCTCAGCGGCGCGCTGAACCCCACGGGCGCATTCATGTCCGGCAAGCTGAGCGTAGATGGTGACATGGGCGTCGCCATGAAGCTCGCCTCGGTGCTGGCCTGATGAAACTGTCGCCGGCCCCCTTTTTCGAAGATGTGGCCGGCGGTCCCGCCGGTGGTGCGGCTCATTGGTTGCAGACGACGGACGGGCCCCGCATTCGCATGGGCCATTGGCGGCCTCAGGGCGATGCAAACGGCACGGTATTTATGTTTCCAGGCCGCACCGAATATATTGAAAAATACGGCAGCACCGCTGCGGAGTTTTCTGAACGCGGGTTCGCCATGCTGGCTGTTGACTGGCGCGGTCAGGGCTTGGCAGATCGGTTGCTGGACAACCCCCGCATTGGCCATGTGGACCGTTTCCCGGACTATCAGCATGACGTGCAGGCCGTCATTGATCTGGCCACGCAGCTTGACCTGCCGAAACCCTGGTATGTGATCGGGCATTCGATGGGCGGGGCCATCGGGTTTCGCGCGGTTGTCGAGCAAGGATGCTTTGCCGCCTGTGCCTTCACCGGCCCGATGTGGGGCATATTCTTTACCCCTGTCATGAAGCCGCTCAGTCGTTTGACGGCCTATTGGGGCACTGCACTTGGCCTGGGCGGACGGACGCCGCCAACAACTTCATTGGAAAGCTATGTGCTGTCGCAACCATTTCAGGACAATGTGCTGACCCGCGATCCCGCGATGTTCAAGATGATGCAGGATCAGCTGACCGCACATCCCGATCTGTCACTTGGCGCCCCGTCCAATCGGTGGCTGCGCGAGGCATTAACAGAATGCGCCTGGCTGATGGATGAGCCTGCCCCTGATACACCTTGCCTGACCTTCCTGGGCAGCCACGAACAAATCGTGGACCGCAAGGCGATCCGCGCCCGAATGGCAAACTGGCCGAACGGTACGCTGGTTGAGATCCCCGATGGTGAACACGAAGTGCTGATGGAAGCGCCTGATGTGCGTGGTCCGGTGCTGGATCAGCTGGCGGCTCATTTTCTGTCACACCAATCGTAGGGCGCAACTTGGGCCGAGTTGAGCCCCAATGCGCCAACTGTCCGCTTGTGATCCCGGCGCGGCAGCCCTAGATGTTTGCCAAAGCAGTTTCAAAAGGTGATCTATGCGCGACCTTCCCTTTCCCGTCCGTGATGCAAACGCTGTCAGTGGCACCGATAACCTGGGCAACCTGCCGGAATGGGATCTGAGCGACCTTTATGCCTCAGAAGACGCGCCTGAACTGGCGCGAGATCTGGATTGGTTAGATGGCGAATGCGCCTCTTTCGCATCAGACTACGAAGGCAAGCTGACCGACCTAAGCGCCGATGGCCTGCTAACCTGTGTTTTGCGTAATGAAAAGATCAACGCAATTGCCGGGCGGATCATGTCCTTCGCTGGTCTGCGCTACTACCAATTGACCACCGATGCGGATCGCGCGAAATTCCTGTCGGACATGCAGGAAAAGATCACCGTCTTTACCACCCCACTGGTGTTTTTCACGCTCGAACTCAACCGCATCGACGATGATGTGCTCAAAGCGCATTTCGCAGCCAATGCTGATCTGGCGCGGTACGAGCCGGTCTTCCGTCGCATCCGTGCGATGAAGCCTTATCAACTATCTGACGAATTGGAGAAATTCCTGCACGATCTGGGCGTTGTTGGCGATGCCTGGGAACGCCTGTTCGACGAGACCATTGCGGGTCTGACCTTTGACGTTGACGGCGAAGAACTGAACATCGAAGGCACTCTGAACCTGCTGACCGAGCAGGATCGCAGCAAGCGCGAGGCGGCGGCGCGTGAACTGGCATCGGTGTTTCAGGTCAACATCAAAACCTTCGCCCGTGTGCACAACACGCAAGCTAAGGAAAAGGAAATCGTCGACCGCTGGCGCAACATGCCAACCGCGCAGACCGGTCGCCATCTGTCGAACGATGTGGAACCCGAAGTGGTCGAGGCCCTACGCGAAGCAGTTGTGGCCGCCTACCCCAAGCTGAGTCATCGGTACTATGAGTTGAAACGCAAGTGGCTGGGTCTGGACGTCATGCAGGTCTGGGATCGCAACGCGCCCTTGCCGATGGAAGACACCCGCATCGTTGGCTGGGATGAGGCCGAAAAGACCGTTATGGACGCCTACAATGCGTTTGATCCGCGTATGGGAGAGATCGCCTCACCCTTCTTCTCAAAAGGTTGGATCGACGCGGCGGTGAAGCCGGGTAAAGCGCCCGGTGCCTTTGCGCACCCCACCGTGACTGACGTGCACCCCTACGTGATGCTCAACTATCTGGGCAAACCGCGCGACGTAATGACCCTGGCGCATGAGCTGGGCCATGGTGTCCATCAGGTACTGGCGGCAGATCAGGGCGAGATGCTGTCCTCGACCCCGCTGACACTGGCCGAGACCGCTAGCGTGTTTGGTGAAATGCTGACTTTCCGCAAAATGCTGGACAAGGCCGAAACCAAGGAACAGCGCAAGGTGCTGCTGGCCGGCAAGGTCGAGGACATGATCAACACGGTCGTCCGCCAGATCGCCTTCTACGATTTCGAATGCAAGCTGCACGCTGCCCGCCGCGAGGGCGAACTGACCCCGGACGACATCAACGCCCTGTGGATGAGCGTTCAGGCGGAAAGCCTCGGGCCGTCATTCGAGTTCATGGAAGGGTATGAAACGTTCTGGGCTTACATCCCCCATTTCGTGCACTCCCCCTTCTACGTCTACGCCTATGCGTTTGGAGACGGCCTCGTGAACGCACTTTATTCAGTCTACGAAAGCGGCGCTGAGGGGTTCGAGGACAAGTATTTCGACATGCTGCGCGCTGGTGGGTCGAAACACCACAAGGACCTGCTCGCCCCATTTGGACTGGATGCCAGCGACCCGAAATTCTGGGACAAGGGCCTGTCGATGATCTCGGGCTTTATTGACGAGTTGGAAGCGATGGAAAGCTGAATCAGGACAGGCCAATAATCGCTTTGTCCGCTTCGCGGACGAAGCGGACGTTACGCGCGACAGTTTGAATGGCGGCTTCACCGCATCGGTGCCAAATCACGCACCACTCGAAACCCGATCCATGGCGACCAGCTATCGCCCGGTCTTGAGGTGCGGCGTGCAGGACGCGCCAGTTCGACGTTGCCAGCATAAAATCCGCCTTTTATGGCACGTGCACATTCTACTTGATCCTCGTCAGCGTCCAAGTACTCGCTTGATGATGCGAGTTTGCGGTGAGGACCTTCCCCGCAAGTGCTTGTTCGTTCTGAGGCGTTGCCAGACATATGTCGTAGACCCCAGTGATTTGCTGCATCAAGGTCATCGACAGGGAGAAGCTCCCGCGCACTGCCAAGCTCGTAATTCCATACCGGAGAGCCGTCGACAATATCGACGCTGTAAACGAGGAAATTCGCCTGCTGCAAAGTGAGCGTATCGCCTTGTGCGAACTGTGTAGATGATCCAGCGCGTGCCGCATACTCCCACTCCGCCTCTGTCGGAAGGCGGTAAACTTCTGCACCCACTTTTTCATTGAGCCAATTCGTATATGTCTCCATCTCAGGATACGTAAGGCCGGTCATCGGGCTCCTTGGGTGCGTAGCGTGCGGGCCATTCGGGAGGCGAAATCTGATACGTGCATCCGGGGTGGGCAAACAGTTGGCATTTTTTTCACAAGCAACGTAAGCGTATTGCGATACGTCGTGTTGGTTCTGCTCACAAGCGCCGTCTTGAACGCAAGCTGCCCATTCTTCACGTGTGACTTCATTCCGGCCCATGGCAATCGGCATATCAATTGAAACACGATGCTGTGGTAGTTCGTGGAGAAAGGGATTGCCCGAATATTGCGGGTCTTCCGTGCGAATGATATTGCCACTTTCGTAATATTTGAGCAGTCCGGGCTCCGGTTGATCGGGGTTGATGCCAAGATGTAAATAGGCACTCCGAAGCTTCTCAAGGTAGTGTGTCGGGTCGCTGTTTGTGTTTAGAAAAAACCGCAGCCTCGCAGCATTTGCTTCACTCAATGACGAGCCCATTTGAAATATTCCCATCGGGAGAACGACCATCTCTGGGCAATCATCGCATTCTTGAAACGCGTCAAGGTTGCCGACCGGGCTACCCGACGCAATGGAATAAAGCTCTTCAGCCGATGCGGTGCTTCCAAGCAGAATGAAAAAGATCAAAGTCAAGGGGATCGAAAAATTGCTCATATGTTCTTCTCAAAATGGGTCGCTCGCGAAACTAGAAAGTTCATGTGGCGCCTTTATGGCGGCAGGAAAGCGGACATTCGCCGCACTGTAGCAACGGCGTCAATATGGGCTCAAAGCAGCCAAACCAACCTCACCTCAACTGACTATCCTTGGACCCGCGTCGATTGATCCCACCGGGCGCCTTGAACGCCCCATCCCGCTCCTGCTGGCAATCCAGGCACAGTTTCACGCCCGGCAAGGCGGCGCGTCGTTTTTCGGGGATCGGTTCCTCGCACTCCGCACAATGAGTCAGGCTTTCACCCACAGGTCGCTTTTGCGCCTGCATCCGGGCCAGCTCGTCCGATATCGACGCCTCGATCTGTTCGTTTACCGCGCCGTCGCGTGCCCAACCGCCTGCCATGGGGTCTCTCCTGTGTTCAAGGCGGTCAGGATAACCAAGCCAGCAGGTAAGGCAAGTTACAGGGCCACGGCCCCATCAAAGACCTGATCAATCATCCGTTGCGTCCCGTGCGAGAATTCCAGCGGGCAAGGGTAATCGGCACCGTCGCGCACCGACCGGCAGAACGCCTCAATCTGCAGCTTATAGTGATCATCGCCCGGAAAGCGCGTGACCTGCACCTCAAGCCCGGGGCGGTGCAGTTCCACCCGAGCCTCGCCAAAGACCCGCGCGTTGAACGGGGCGGTCAGGCGGATCACGCCGCCTTCACCGTGAAACACCATCTCCTGATGCGGGTGCATCCGGATCGAGACATAGGCCGAATAGGTGAAATCAGGGAACTGCGCTCGGATTTCAGTGAAGATGTCGATGTCGTTTTGCCAACGGATGGCGGATTGAACGCCGTAGGGTTCCTGCCCCGTTGCAAACCGCGCCGAGCCGATCACATAGACGCCAATATCCCGCAGGCCGCCGCCGCCCGTTTCCGCCTTGTTGCGGATGTTTCCAGTATCCGCGCGATTATCAAAGCTGAACGCGCCGGTCACGTGCACCAGTTTGCCGATGGCCCCGTCAGCGATCAGTTTGCGCACCAGCTGCCACTGCGGATGGTGGACAATCATATAGGCCTCAGCCGCCAACAGACCGGTCTGGTCGCGTTTGTCGATCAAGGCGTCGAACTCTGCGGCGCGCATGGTCATCGGTTTTTCACACAGAACGTGCTTGCCAGCATCCAGTGCCTTCAGGCTCCATTCCACATGCATGTGATTTGGCAAAGGGATGTAGACAGCATCAACCCGAGGGTCCGCTAGGATTGCATCGTAGCTGTTATAGATATTCAGGTCAGGGCAGAACGCCTGAAACGGGGCGGCCTTCGTCGGCTCCGAAGTCGCAAGCCCATAAAGCTGTGCGCCGTCCGCTGCGTGGATCGCAGGGGCCAGATACTGTTGCGCGAATTTCGAGGCGCCAAGAACGCCCCATCGAACCGGATTCTGCATTTTCCCCTCCCGTTAGCGCAATCATAGTTGCTTTCTATTTAGCGGGAGATGGCGGTGCTGTCATGCGGCTTTCCATCCGATCAGCCAAAAGAAAACCGGCTCAACGGGGTTGAGCCGGCTCGATCTACATTCAATGTACTCTTAGGTCGTACTGAGCATGCCCTTTTCGCGGGCCAGTTCGCGCATCTTCTTCTGCAGCTTTTCAAAGGCGCGCACTTCGATCTGGCGAATGCGTTCGCGGCTTACATTGTACTGCGTGCTCAGTTCTTCAAGCGTGACGGCCTGATCCATCAGACGGCGCTGTGTCAGGATGTCTTTTTCCCGATCATTCAGCACCTCCAATGCCGCTGCCAGAAGCTCTCGCCGTGCGTGCAACTCATCACGGGCCTCATAGTCGCCGGCCTGGTCTGCATCTTCATCCTCAAGCCAATCCTGCCACTGCATTGTACCTTCGCCTTCGGACCCGACGGTCGCGTTCAGCGAGGCGTCACCACCGGACATCCGGCGGTTCATGCTGATCACTTCTTCTTCTGTAACGCCCAGATCTTCGGCGATCTGTTTGACGTTTTCCGGCCGCAGGTCTCCTTCCTCAAGCGCACCGATACGTGCCTTGGCCTTGCGCAGATTAAAGAACAGCTTTTTCTGCGCCGAGGTGGTGCCCAGCTTGACCATCGACCATGACCGCAGAACGTATTCCTGGATCGAAGCGCGAATCCACCACATCGCATAGGTCGCCAGCCGGAAACCTTTTTCCGGATCGAACTTTTTCACGGCCTGCATCAGGCCCACATTTGCTTCGGAAATCACTTCGGCCTGCGGCAGACCATAGCCGCGATAACCCATAGCGATCTTGGCCGCCAGACGCAGATGCGACGTGACCATTTTATGCGCGGCTTCAGTATCTTGCTCTTCCACCCAACGCTTGGCGAGCATGTATTCTTCTTCCGGCTCCAGCAGAGGAAATTTGCGGATTTCCTGCATATAGCGGTTCAGGCCGCCCTCGGGCGTCGGTGCGGGGAGATTTGCGTAATTTGCCATATATGATGTCCCTCCGACAAATGTTTACTTCTTTAACATAGGAGATAGGTAAGGAACCCACGCCTTTCAAGAGGTACCGTTAACAGTTTGGAATTAAGCTTTGGTAAAGGAAAGATAAGAAACCCTTACTCACAACAGTTTGCGGATTATGTCAGCGGTGTGCGCAGAGTGTCGATCAAATTCCGCATATCTTCTGGCAATTCGGCCTCAAACCGCAGGTTTTCACCCGTTACAGGGTGCTCAAAGCCCAAAACAGCAGCATGCAGCGCCTGTCGTGGAAAGGCGCGTACGGCCTCGGCAGTCATGGCGCTGAAGGCTTTGGCCGCAAGTTTGCGCTTACCGCCATAGACCGGATCGCCCACCAGCCCGTGCCCGGCATGGGCCATATGCACCCTGATCTGATGTGTGCGACCGGTTTCCAGCCAGCATTCGATCAGGGCCAGCCCGGCGGGATTGCCAAAACTCTCGACCACCCGTGCCCGGGTGACGGCATGACGCCCGCCATGGAACAGCACGGCCTGCCTTTGTCGGTCCGTCTTGTGCCGCGCCAGTTGCGTGGTCAAACGCATGATGTTGCCCGGCTCGAAGCTGACGCCTTTTACCCCGCGCAGTCGCGGATCGTTGGCATCCGGCACCCCGTAGCAGATGGCGCGATAATAACGCTCGACACTATGCGCCTCGAATTGGGCGGCCAACCCGTGATGCGCGGCATCTGATTTAGCTACGACCAGCAAACCACTGGTTTCTTTATCTATTCTATGAACGATACCGGGGCGCTTGACACCACCGACCCCAGAGAGATCGTCGCCGCAATGGTGCAACAGAGCGTTGACCAGTGTCCCATTGGGCGAGCCCGGCGCCGGATGCACCACCATGCCTGCCGGTTTGTTGATCACGATCAGGTCTGCGTCCTCATAGACAATCTCCAGCGGAATGTCCTCGGGGCCGATATGGCTGTCTTCGGCTTCGACAACCGAGATGGCCACCGCAGCGCCTTCGAGCACTTTATATTTCGGATCGAGAATCGTGGCACCGTCAATGGACACCGCACCATCTTCAATCAAACGCACCAGACGCGTGCGCGACAGGCTTTCATCGGCTGGCACATCACGCGAAAGCGCCTTATCAAGACGAGGCGGCGGATCGACCGCGATCTGAAACTCTATCTGGCGGGTGCCCATGACTGTTCCTTCCGACCCCCAAGACGAACCGCAAGAGACGCCGCAATTGCGATTGCTGCGGCGCATGGTCATGCTGCTGACCGCGGTGATGATTGGCGGGGTTCTAGTGACATTCGCACTGATTGTCATCCGCCTATCGGACCGCACTCCCACCCTGCCCGATCAGGTCGAATTGCCCGATGGGGCACGCGCGCAGGCGGTCACGATTGGCAGCAACTGGTATGCGGTCGTAACCGACGACAACCGCATTCTGATCTTCGACAAGACAACCGGTAACCTGCGGCAAAGGATATCCGTAGACTAAAACGGTGTTGCTTTAGTTCGGGAACAGTCGCGTGCCCGTCCACGCATCGCCCAACTGAGTGTCAAGCTCTGGCGTGCGCATCTGACGTTTCCCGCCAAACGGACAGAGCGTGATTTCACCTAGGTAAATCTTGTCGCCAATCGCATAGAGGTCGACCCTTGCGAACTCGACCCGTTGGCCAATGGCTTCGGCGATCCGCACCATATCGTGATAGCGTTCTGGCTTTGGCTCGGTATCTTCGCTGGTCTTGAAGTACAACTCTTTGGGAATAAAGTTGAAATCCCGGTCGTGGATCATCTGCACATGCCCGCGCGAGCGGTCCCGGTCGACCTGAACCAGCTGAACCCGCCCGGCAACAACCCAGAATTTCCAGTCGATGATATCCTCTCCTTCAGCGGCGAGGTCTTCTTCTATAAAATACCGCGTGTCGATGGTTGAATACCACCATTCGGCCGCCCAGTAACCGTGAGGCACAGGCTTCTTGCTCCAATTCACAAGCTTTTCATTGGCCAGGGCGCGCTCTTCATCGCTCGTGGGCCAGATCATACGATGGTTCTGACCCTGGCCGTTGTTGCATTTGAGCCAGTAGCTACCCGGTTCCAGATCAAGATCTTCGGGCAATTCCGGCGTTGGAGAGTTCCAGTACCGCTTGACCGGTGTAAGAAGACCTTGGGCAGGTTCAGGAACATAGCCTTCTGCCGTCAGTTTGTCGGCGGCAGATACTACGGGCATCTCGGCGAACAATTTCATGACCAAGAGTTTTTCAGTCACGGTCATTGGGTTGGACAAGTCCGGCAAATAGCGTTGGTTATTTGCAAATCGCGACAGGGACATCGATAAAGCATGCATTCGGGATACATCGTTTTGGTAGTGATCCCAGCCGCGTTGATAACCCGCTTGGGGCGCGCCGTTCACACCATATAGATCACGTTCTTTGATCTTATCCAGCTCAAGTTGCGCCACTTTCAAGTATTGTTCTGAATTAGAAACCTGAGCAACAGACATCACGCCGTTTGTGGATGCGCTAATCTCTTCCTTGCTAACGCGTAATTCGGGCAGATCGCCCGGAAACTCGATCTTCTTAGGCGCATCTCTACCCTTTCGCGGCAATGGTGCGTCCGCTGGGCTGACGCCCAGCCCGCGCAGGCGACGATCCAGGAACGAATGACGTTTGATCCCGTTGGCGACCCACCACCTCATCCTGCGACCCCATAGATGTACCGCAAGGGTTTCGTCGGTCAGATACTTGTTGCGAAACTCGCGCGCAGGAATGTCGTTCGCCTGGCCCGTTTGACGAAATGGAAGCGGATAGAACACAGATACAGGGCTTGCGTGCTCGATTTCGCCATGATGTTGAAGGAACCATGTCAACACGCCCGGTCCATAGACACTATGAGCCTGTTCCGACGCGTGGGGCAGCTCGCCGGCCCGTTTCTGACGCTCCAACTCTTCTCGTTCTTCTCCTTCAACCCAAGGTCGAATTGGGAACGGATCGAGGCTGTATTCAGTATAGCCCTGCAAGGCCGGGCTGTCTTGCGGCAGCCGCATGATCGCATTGCAGATCGTCGTATTGTTGAAATAGCCGAAGATATGATCCGCTTTTGGTATCGGCGCCAACGCGATCACATCCGTATCGCACCAAAGGAAATCGGTTTTCTTCAACAGTTGCAGTCTGAAAATGTCAGATTGCGGAACTGGCGTATTGAACGTGTTGTTCACTATGAACTGTTTGGGCTCATGAATCTCATTTGCTGAAACCAATTCAATACCTTCGGGGACGTTCTCGACCTCGCCATAATGGAACAGTACCACCTTGTGCCCATTCGCAACGAAAGACAGAAGACACATCTGCTCAAGAAAGCTCAGCGGGCCTTCCAACCAGAGCATTCCAATCGTCGGGAGCTTGGGGTCGACAACCATTGCGTTGATACTCCGGGGTCTTAGGTCACATTTCCGGTTGGTTTAGGCCAGACGGGCGCTGCACGTTTTCGCTTGTGACGCGGTCGCGCACGCCGCGATCCTGCTTTACAAAACTTGCGGCGGGTTTTTCCACAAGCCGTTGATATAGCTGCTCATACTCTGGGATCTGCATCAGGTTCGAGATCAGATCCTTATGCCAACGGAATGCCTTACGATGCAATCGCTGAAGGGTTTCGTCTGATTTGAACTGCTCCAATATCTCGGCCGTTTCGTCCTGATAACGCAGGATGGTTTCGTCCTTGGAGCCGCCTCGGTTCCAGCGATCCCAATAGTCGGTTCCAAGTGTATGAGACGAATGATTTGCCCGTCCACGGCTACGCTTGGCCAGATACGCCTGTGTTGAACGCACAGCATAGTGGTTGATCTGTGCAATTTCAAACCCAAATGGCGGCGAAACATGGTTGCCGAAAGGTGCGGGCTCTCTGGCATGCCCACCCGCCACGGACCGGAATACGCTGGACTGGAATTCGGGTCTGGGATGTGGGTTGTGCAGACCGAAACGATTATAAAACTCGCCTTGCCGGAAAATCGACTTCACAAAACGACGCCCGGCCCCGCCCTGCTCAAAATCCAATTCACCGTCATCGAACTGCGCCGTAACAGGGGAATCGCGCAGTATGTGCCGACCGCTATTCGAGAATATCTTCCAGGGGATCGAGATCACATCCACGTCGGGAGTCGCCTCGATCAGATCGTCAACCTTATTGTTGCCCACATGGATATTCAGAAACTCGTCGGCATCGCAGACATAAACCCACTTGGCCTCTTTCACTGCGGGCAATCGACGCGCCTGCCTGAGGGCTGATCGGTGAATTCCTCCGGCGCCGACCCGGTTGCGTCGAAATTCGACATGCCCAAGCTCTTGCAACCGTCGCAGGATACGGTTTGTCCCGTCCGAACAATCGTTGGTGTAGACGATGATGTTGTCAAAGCCGAGCACCTTATGATGGGCCACCCATTCAAGGATGTAAGGCCCTTCATTTTTCATGGCCGAGATGACGATTTTCTCAGGGTTTTGCATCTGATGCGCTCGGTCTCAATACGTGGCCAGATCAGTCCTTACTATCGACCTGAGGTTCGATTTTCTCGATCGCAATTTGCGCACCCGCAATGGCTCTGATGCGCAGATGCCTTGGATACTGACCCAGGAATTCGTTCACGGCGCGTATGACCCCATCCCCCCACCAGCCGCGGCGATGGTAGTCGTCGAATGCCATGATGCCGCCAATCTTCATCTTGGGAAACAGCGCAGCCAGATCCGCCGAAACACCTTCGTAAGAATGATCCCCGTCCACATAGGCAAAGGATATGCTTTCATCATCGAACAGGTTCAGAGCCGGGACTGAGAAGTCGCGTATAATGCCAACCTTCCCGTCTTCGATCTCTTTCTCAAACGACTTTTTAACCTTCTGGAAGATGGCTTCCATCTTCTCGTCTTCGGTCCGACCGACAAAGGCAGTTGTGTGCGACTCTTCCCCGATATGTTTCCAAGGGTCGATCAGGAACAACTGACTGGGTTCCAACAGCTTCAGTATGGTCGGAGAAAACTCCCCCTGCCAGACACCGATCTCAACCGCGACCCCACCTTTGGGCAAGCGGGACAGAAAGGTCCGCCGGATCGCCTCTTTCGAGTTCTTGCGCTTGGTCGCCTTGTCCGCCTTGGGTTTGGGCTGGCTTCCCGGCGCTACGCCAATCACCTTGGGTTCTTCTGACATCTCGACCTCACATCGCAGACGGGTTTAAGCCTTGCACAGAACCCGTTTTTGTTCGTTGAGCCATCGTTATCACGCCAGCCCTTCAAGAACCAGAAGCTAAGTCTCTTCTGCGTTAAGTGGTGGTAATTTGTCGATCCCAAGCCACGGTGGTTGCAGGCTGGTTATCCTGTATCGGCTGGCATTCTGCCCCAGAAATGTGTTGATCGCCGCATTCATCCCGCCATATGAACCACCCCCGCGACGGCGATAGGTGGTGAAGGCGATGCTACCCCCAGGGGCCAGCACACGGTCAATCCTGCGCAGCAAACCATTCATAACCCGCTCGGACCGGACGCCTCTGATTACTGCCACTCCTACGGATTCAACCGGAAACAGCTTGAGCATCAAGGGCGGCATCGCCCGATAGACGCGCAATCGACCAGACAGAATGGGTTCGCGAAAATACTCCAGAAATGCATAGAACGCGCGATCCAACGCCTGCAGTTCGGGATTTTGCGTTGTATCGGCACAGGCGAAACCGTTCCACGTCAGCCCCCATGGCGCCAGTATCGAAAGTTTCGAGACAGATGTCAGCGCCAATATTTCCTCAACAATTTCGGTTTCAACCTGCCCGATCAGGACCCAGGATTTCTTGCCACTGATTGATTTGAGAAAACTGCGTCGCTGCTTGGCGGTCCTTTCAATCTCGGGCGAAACAGCCGGAAGATGGCTTATGTCCTTTGGATCAAAGGGCACGGAAACCTGCGTTGGCTCAGTGATCTGCGCATGTAATGCAGCTGCTTGTTCATGCACGAAAGGTGTGTCCAACGCGTCCAGCCGCACGAACCAAGGGTAGTTGTTCGGCTTGGAGTTTTGTGCGTTTGACATCTGCCCGATGCGATTCCACTTGGCGACCTGGGCAAAGGTAACATTCGGATCTTTGTAAGTTTCCGGATCGAAAGACACATTGGCCTCTTCGACGACGCCCAGATCAAGGGCCTTTACATTCTGGCCGCCCTTGAAGCTTTTATACTTCTTAACAAAACCAATGGCGGCCTCAGTTTCTCGAATTGCGCCGATCCGGTTCTTATGGAACGCCACTGCCTGTAGGTGTAACGTATCCAATTCATCGTCTGAACGTAGTCGATCGTAGGTTTCGCGAAGACGCGCAACTTTCGACAGGATCGAAGTTTCTTCGACTTCGTTGTAGCAGTGTAGATGCCAGTAGGCCTGTCCGGTTGTCTCCATCTTTGGGTGAAAGGCTGTGGTGTTCACGTCGCCGCGGACGCGTTTCATCAAATAGCTTTCGATCGATCGCACAGCATAGTGGTTCATCCGAAACAGGCTGCCCCCGAACCCTGCGCCGGTTGTTGAAAAGGCCCACCCCCTACGCCGCATCGCAGGCGGCAAGGGATCCCCATCGCCATCAATCCAGGCGAAACTCTCTGCTTTATTCCCAACGGGCCCACGCGGACGGTGTGTGTTTAGAGAATGATAAGACCCGTTGTTTCGGATCAGGGACTTAAACGCGCGCAGGTTCTGCGGCAGAACCGCACCCAAATCGCAAGCTTTGGTGAATTGTTCGATCACAAAACGATCTTCAAAATCGACGACCCCGTTGTGCCCAAACAACTGCCATAGCGCTGCAAACCCGTCGGCATTGGGCTGAGCCTGGAACAAGTCATCGAGAGTGCCATCGCCGATGCGGATGTCAAAAAACTCATCCACATCGCAGACCATGATCCACTCGGCTTCTTTGTACCAGGGATGCTTCATCGCATTTGTGTAGGCAGAGGCCTGCGGACCGTGTTCCCAAGGCCCAGGATTATCGATATGAGCCAGAAACCCAAGCTCTTCGCAGCGTTTGAGGATGGCATCGGTTCCATCCGAACAATCGTTCGAACTGACAATGAAATGCGTGAACCCGATCGAAAGATAATAGGCGATCCACTCAAGAATAAACGGCCCTTCGTCTTTCATCGTGGATACGACAAGTCTCATCTATTCTCACCTACAACCGCGTTCAGAGCGTCAAGACCGTAAGTAAAACCATGGCTTAGGTGGCCAGCGCAACAGTCTTGACTGCTCAGCTTTGTTACGGGTCCATATTGTGCTTTGCAAGCGCGCGCACGTGATCGCATAGACACGATAGGTCAACAAATCCGCCCCGCCCCTCAAGATGCAACTTGCCACTTGGTCCGTGCATCGTGCACCACCAACAAAGGCATTAAGCGGCTATTTGTTGGCCGCATGGATGTCATAGGCCGCGCGTCAGAAGCGGTTCCACAAGACAGGCGGGCGCAGCAAATACATTGCTTTGTGTTGAAGCGCCTGAAACAAGAGGTCGAGCACATGCCAACGATTTTTTCCAACGCGCCGCTGGGAAACAATCCGTATCAGCGCATGATCTACAGCAGCTTCACTGACTATGACGTCCGGGTTGTTCGGTTAAATGCCTTCTACACAGATGGATTACCCCCGATGCAGGCCGGTGATATCTACTGGATTCACTGGGAAACGGTCGAATTTGGCAGCAGGAACGATATCCCCGCTGAGGAACGTTTTGCCAAGATCGAAGCTGGTCTTGCAGCGCTTCGGGACAAGGGTCTGAAAATCATATGGACGGTTCACAACTTCCACCCGCATAACTCTGGCAGGGATATGGACGCGATCCACAAAGGTCGCGCCGTGCTGGTACGCCAAGCAGACAGAATTCACCTGCACACACCCCACGCGGTCACCTTGATGGCTCAGACTTATCACATCCCACAGCATATGATCCTGCGTGTCGCCCATCCCAGTTACCTGGGGGTTTATGAGCCTGCCGAAGACACGTTGGCTCGACGCGACACCCTGCCGCCCGCAGAACACCGCCGTTTCGTGCATATCGGGAAAGTACAGGAAAACCGCGGCGGTCGGTTTATGTGGCAGGCTCTGAAAGCACTCAATATCCGCGAGCAAGCCTGGGAATTGGACATCGCAGGCGCTGTCATCGCAGGCGAGCGTCGGGGGCAGCAGCCAATCAGAGCGATGCCCAATGTCCGGTTTCATGACCGGTATCTGCCGGATGAAGAACTGCGCGATATACTCGCCCACAGCCATGTGTGCGTTGCGCCCTTCAGCCGTATTCTGACATCGGGTTCGGTCAATCTGGCGCTGACCTTCGGCCTTCCGGTCATTGGGCCAAATGTCGAGGCGCTCAGGGACCATCTGCCCGAAGCCACGCATCGGGCATTGTACACCGATGGCAAAGTGCGGGGCATGATGTTCCAGATGCGAAAACTTATTGATATGGACACAGAAGAACTGTTGGCACTGCGCGCGGCTTGCATGGATCATGCCGTTTCAATTCGACCAGAAGTTCAAAGCCAGGCGTTGCGCGAGGCAGTGTTACAAGACACGCCCGCTGCTGTCACACAAACCTGCTTTGCTACCGAGGGTGTCAAACATGCCGAAAATTGATGCCTTCTCCTTTCGCCGACTGCTGCGATCTGTTGGCCTGAAAGTCGTCGAGTTCGAAACCGGCGAGTTTGTTGGCCCGCGCCCGGTCATGCGCCGGCTCAACTCTGCTGGCCTTTCTGTCATTCAAGGCGGTGTGACATCTGCAAACCTTAGGAGTTTTGAATTCGAGGTCGACACAATCCTTGATGTCGGTGTCGATGCCGGTACGCCCTTCTTGTACGAAGCATTTCCCGACAAAAAGTTCGTCTTGTTTGATCCCATCGAAGAAACCGCCCAAAGGGTCGCATCTTGGCGCGAACGCATCGATTATGAACTTCACATTGTCGCGCTGGACGCGGATGAAGGTGAGGTTGAACTAATCATTCCCACAACGGATCGCAAACGACGGTCCTTGGCGACAGTCGCGGGTTTTTCAGCGGAATATGAGAACCGTATCGTGGATACGGAAAAACGCATTGTCCCGAAACAGCGCCTCGACAGTTATACCAATGAAATTCCCGGCCGATTTGGTTTGAAAATCGATACCGAAGGCAATGAGCTGGCCGTGATCCGAGGGGCAAGGGAAACCCTGAAACGGACAGAATTCGTTCTTGCAGAGGTTTCGGTGAAACGGCGTTTCAAGGATGGCTATCGTTTTAGTGAGTTTGTCGCCGAGATGGGCAAACACGGCTTTGAACTGATCGAGGCCCCGCGCCCGGTAGACAGAGACGCTCCTGATTGCGATCTGCTGTTCGTGCCATGGGATTCGAATTGGTTCGATTTGGATTAAGTTGATGACGGCCAGCAACACCTCCAAGACTGCAGGCATCCCCCTGAAGTCGCTATGAATATTTCAGCGAGAAGTGCGAAGGACCCGCATGGCTATTGACCGCACAGCTTTCCTGATCCGCACTTATGATAACAACTCTCAAGTTCGACAGCTTGTGCGTGAACTCAATGAACATGTGACCCAAAACGTCTATCTGGTATGATGAAAGCGATGGCCCAATCGACTTCGGCAATGATCCCAAACCGTTACTGTCTCCTCAAACAACTTCGAAATGGGGCTTCAGCTGACATCCTGATGATTGGGATGGTTTTGTGGCGATTGCTGTTACTACATCGCCGCCGAAGAGATCGAGGATTTCGACTATTTCTGTCTTTTTAAAGCAGATTTGGCCCAAAGGGATAAGGCCGTGTCGACGACGGTGGAAACAGAAGCGGAATAGTTACTTCTGGGTTATTCCCAAAAAACAAAGGTCTCGCCAAAAAGACGTAACCCAGTGTTTTTGTGGTGCGCTCGGGAAGAGCGACTTCGAACTGTTCTGGTCAAGACAAGACCCCTGATCTGGATGAGATATTCAACGAGCTAGAGCGTTGGCATGACATCCTGAAAGATCACGACAAATCGTTTCTGCGGGGGCCGCGACCATGACACGCCCCGCTCCGTTTTCCCTTCGATTGACCGACACTGAGCGCAAGCGACTGGAATCCCAAGCTGGGTCCATGCCGTTGGCTTCATACATCAAGTCCGTGGTTTTTGCCGACGAGGCCCCCAAATACCGTAGGCGGAAAAAACCACCTGTTGCGGAGCAACAGCTCTTGGCTGAGGTGCTGGCGCGTCTTGGCCAAACCCGTACATCAAGCAATCTCAACCAGATCGCCAAGCATCTCAATCAAGGGACTTTGATTCTTGATGAGGAGTTGGAAGCTGACCTCAAACGCGCCGTCGCTGAGGTGGCATGGCTGCGGGCCGCGCTGATTGAAGCATTGGGGATCAAATCTTGATCCTTAAAGGCTCACAACGTGGCGGTGCAAAGGCTTTGGCTGATCACCTTATGAATGAGCGTGACAATGATCATGTCTCATGCTTAGAGTTGCGTGGTTTTTTATCTGATCAACTTCACGGTGCCTTATCCGAGGCACACGCCATTTCCAAAGCAACCTGTTGCAAGCAATTTATGTTTTCACTGAGCTTGAACCCACCTGCTGGGCACGATGTCACTGAGGATGCGTTTATTGAGGCGGCGGATCGGGCCGAAGAAAAGCTTGGCCTGAGTGATCAACCCCGCGCAGTCATTCTCCATGAAAAAGAAGGCCGTCGCCATGCCCATGTAGTTTGGTCGCGCATCGACGCGGACGAGATTAAGGCAATTAACCTGCCCCACTTCAAAAACAAGCTGCGGGATGTGTCCCGTGATCTGTTTCTGGATCATGGATGGAACTTACCCGATGGTTTGGCAACCTATGGGAACAAGTCCCCCCTGAACTTCACATTGGAAGAATGGCAACAGGCCAAGCGCCAAAACCTTGACCCGCGTGAGATCAAACAAGCATTCCAACAGGCATGGGAACGCAGCGATAGTCAGATCGGTTTCAAAAACGCCCTTGAAGATCGAGGGTACTTCTTGGCGAAGGGAGATCGGCGCGGCTTCGTCGCTTTGGATATCTATGGGAACATCTATGCAATTCCCAAATGGACCAGCCTGAAAGCCAAAGATGTCAGGGCAAAGCTAGGTTCACAAGAAGACTTGCCATCAGTTGCGGACACACATTCTGAAATTCGAGGCAAAGTCACCAGCCAAATTCGAGACTTCATCTCTCAAACAAAGGATCGCCAGTCCCGCGAATTTGACCCGCTACGCGATGAGCATACGAACCTCAAACATGCCCATCAAAAAGAGCGACAGAAGCTAAGAGACGGTCAGGTAAAACGGTGGGCCGAAGAAACTAAGGCCCGGTCCGACAGGCTCAATAAGGGGCTGCGAGGCTTGTTTGATCGCCTGACAGGCAAAGCCAAATCTATTCGCTCTCAAAACGAAAAAGAAGCACGCGCCCGTGCCCGTCGCGACCAGAAACAGCGCGACTTCATGGTTTGGGAACAGATGAAGGAACGTCGTGCCCTGCAAAAACGCGTTGTTGCACTGAAGAAACGACATCAAGGCGAACGCCAGCTTTTGGCACGCTCCATCAATCAAGCTCTGAGTAAATCGAACCAAACTCCATCTAAATCAATTTCACGCAAGCCCAGACTTGGCTTGTCCCTCTAATCCTTAAGAAAACTGGATGTTTGAATGCTGAACCTCCCTCAAGAACTGAGTTATACACCCATGTTCATTCGTATCGGCATCATTGTCGGAATGACTTTTGTCGGGCTGGCCATTGGGTGGCTGCTCTCCGCAAACTCCGCGCAGTTTCGGCGATTTGCTGTGCCTGTCATTGGCCTAGGATTGGCGGCACTGGTCCTTACGCCTTGGGCCATACTAGCTTGGAATGCCGCCATCGTCCTTGCTGTGACCGGTTTCATTGTCGGTTTCCGCTATTGGCGATTGGGTTGGTTCTCTGGGGCATTCTCGCCGCCTACAACATTCGGGTCCAGCCGCTGGGCTACGCCTGAGGATGTCGCCTAGAATGGCGTCCTTGGCTCAAACGGGATTAGGTTGGGCAGTATCTTCACCGAAGCAGGTTCTGAGAAAATTTCATATGGCGGTGATCGGCATCTCCTGACGATTGCTCCAACTCGCGCAGGCAAAGGCACAACTCAGATCGTGCCCAATCTCGTGACATATCAGGGCTCCGTCCTGATCATTGATCCCAAAGGCGAAAACGCCAAAATCACAGCGGATCGCCGCAAGGCAATGGGCCAAGATGTTAGGATCATTGACCCATGGAACATAGTGAACAATGACACCATCGAACCATCCCGTTTCAACCCACTCGACTGGTTGCAAGTTGATGATCCTGACATCGGGGAAAACGCGATGCTTCTGGCAGATGCTCTTGTTGTCGGAGACAATCACTCTGACAGCTTTTGGATCGAAGAGGCCAAAGCCCTTATCCAAGGTGTCATTCTCTACGTTGCCACTGACCCGCAAGAAGATGGTCAACGCCATCTTGGGCGCGTCCGCGAACTCTTGTTGCTTGATGGCGAAATGCAACAAGAGTTCTTCAAGCACATGTTCAAATCGCCCCACCACATTGTCGCAAGCACAGGGGCGCGGTGTTTGCAGAAAGAGCAAAAACTGATTGCCAATGTGATGGCGTCCGCCCAAGCCCAGACCCACTTTCTGGATAGTGCCCGTCTTCAGGACAATCTGCGGGTTTCTGACTTCAGTTTTGAAGACCTAAAGACAAAACCGACGACAATTTACCTCGTGCTGCCTGCGGACCGGTTGAACACTTTTGGCCGCTGGCTGCGTCTGCTGGTACAACAGGCAATCACCATCAATGCCCGCAACATCGACGTGCTGCCACCAAAACCTGTCCTGTTTATACTGGATGAGTTCGCCGCCCTCGGAAAACTGAGCATGATCGAACAGGCATACGGTTTAATGGCCGGATTTGGCATTCAGCTTTGGGCTGTAGTTCAAGACCTGAATCAGCTTGAGCGCATCTACGACAAGGGCTGGCAGTCGTTTATCGCCAATGCCGGAATGATCAACTACTTCGGCTCTTCGGACAAAATGACCTCCGAGTATTTCTCGTCCATGTGTGGTGAAACAACGGTTTGGAATTTCTCGTCAGCCCTGTCGCATGCGTTCGGCAGCAGCAATAATAGCGTGAACACGACCGATACGAATTCTGATACGCGCGCCGCATCGCAACGCAAGCTGATCTATCCAGACGAGTTGATGCGCCTCAAACCCGGCCAACAGCTTATCTTGATCGAGAATATGCACCCGCTCATGGCTCAAAAAATACGTTGGTTTGATGACCCTAAATTGAGTGAGTTGGGCATAAATCTACATGCCTCTGTCAAGACCGACACCAGCAATCACATGCAAGGATAAGGAATTCTTCAAATGGCCGATGATCCCAAAAAACCAAACAAGGGCTTTCAGTTTCGCAAAGGTGATGACGCGAACAACAAGAAGATTCAATTCAGACCCGATGAAGACCCTCGCACCATTGCGGACAAGGATGCCACGGCCCCAACCCACAAGCCCAAACAGGTCAAATCACTCGGCGCAGCGTCTTTTTCGCCGATGGGCACGATTGCGATTAAGGGCACTCGTAACGTCAACATATCGGTCATCTCAGAGGAAATCCCCGACCGTGAGGAACTGGTTCGGTTGGATCGTGAAGACATCACCGTTCAATATGAAAATAAAGGTTTGACGGTGCTTGTTCGCAAAGAGGATGAGATGAGCAGTCGCGGTATTGATGGCGGTTACATTTCTCGATTGACCGTCACCCAAGGCGAAGTTGGAAACGAAGAGATACTGGCGCATTTTGATAAAGGCCAATGGCTGAAAGAACCTGAGACCTTTGTTGAAAAACAAGTCGTTGAAGAAGCCAAAGCGATGGATAACGGTATTGATCGCGAGTTCAGAACGCCAGACCGCGAGAATGATCCAGAGTTATGATTTCTAGAAATAGGTCATAATTTATGATATAATTTTTAAATGAATGAACCAGTCTTTCCCCTTTTCCCTGAAACAGAGCAAGAAGGCCGCATGGTGGTCAACGCGCTTGGCACAGAAGAAAATGTGGTCATGCCCAAAGGGTGGTGGGATTACTTCGATTGGTGCGAAGCTCAAGGATGGGACATGAAGGAATGGGTACGGCAGCTTGATGTGATGCGCCCAGTCGATATGACGCTCAGTGAGCACATATGGGGATCGCTCTGGAAGCTGGAATGCAGTCGATACAAGCAAGGTTTATCAGACCCGTCTGCCGCCTCTCCTGATGGCTACGATGAGTTCTTGGAAGCAGTCAGAAGCGGTGAATGCAGCGAGCTTTTTCCGCGCGATCATCCCGGACAAGAACCTAACCGAGATGAGTGTCTACCCCGCGTCGTTAAAAACGCATCAGGCAATGATGAAGTTATCTCTTTGCCTCTAAAGCACTGGAAGCACTTTGATTGGTTGGCCATGCAAGGTGTCGATATGGATGAGTGGCTAAAAAAATGTGATCTGGGCAAAGCTGACTACGACGGCTTTCGGCTCAGTTTTTCAGGCCATGCAGAGATGCTTTTGGTTCAAAGCGAAGAACGCCTTCATAACAAAGGCGTCGATGTGCCCCTGTTCATCAAGCCAGACAGAAACGGCTAAATACGAGAACGCGCCACTAACCTCAGAGAGGTACTGGGCAACAGCGTTCGAAAACAAACTCCAATAAGTAAACGAAGTATATCATTTACGAGTTGACGCAAGCACCAATAGTGCATCGTCCCGCTGCTTCGATGTTATCAGACCCTTATTGCACAACACATCGAGTGTGTACTTCGCCGCCCTTTTTAATTCATCTCTCCGGTCTTCATTGCTTAAATATTGAACACCTTCGAACTCATTACTCTTGAACCCATAGATTTGCGACCTAACGTCGTCGCCATGATCAATAAAAAATCCGCGAACTTCATCTGACTCCACTTCAAAACCGCAGGACGGGTTTGAAAATTCATAAAAGCAGTATCCAGCCTTCTTTCTTGTTAAGTCCAAATATTCGATAAATGCTTTATCTGTATAGTGAGCGACTTCTCCTTCACCATGTGTAATCGCGCCACGATAGCGAAGATCGCTTTCAAAAACATTACCTTCAAACTCTAAGTATCCAGCGCGGGAATATGGACGTTTTCCTTTAGAGAGTTTAATTTCAAATAGGCCAAAGGTTGCAACACTCCCGTCCCTGACACAAAGGGTCAACCAGTTCCCAAGCTTGTCAACTAAATCACCTCTACCATACCTCCTCATTACACTTTCATGCTGGTAATCCACTTCTACAGGGTTTCCCCATGTCCTGTGATCTTCCAGTCGTTTAAAGTAATTTTCAAAAAGATCGACAGTTTTTCGCTCGTTCGACTTAAAAACGCTTTCTCCCAAACTTCCCGTAACCCATCCAAAGTATACAGTTGATACTCCGTCACCTGATGTCAAAATAATGAAGTTCATGATCGGGGTGCTATGTCTTAGTATGACGATTTTATGTGTGCCCCCGAACTCTTTTGGTCGAGCTATATGCTGAAACGGACCAGCAAAAAGTTGCGATGGACCAACGATGTCGGTCCATTCACCCTCTCTCCTCCCCGGAAGCCATTTATTGTAAATAGAGAGCCATTTACTTGAAATTACATCACTATGAGATGAATATGAGCCAAGATCGGTCCGCTTGACCTCAACGGCGTCAAAAATAGCGGAATTTATTTCACGAAAAACAACAGAAGATCGTATTTTAGTAACTTCTGTCTTCTTCGAGAACGTTTCTAAATCCTCCATCATCTCTCTTCGGGCATTTATGCTTGTTCCTAAAAACTCTTCAATCGCCGTATTGACATCAGACTTTAGAACAAAAAGCTCCACCGCGCATGCAATCAGGAAAGAGGCCGCTGATATTAATGATGCACGCGCTGCCTCAATCTTAATTCCTATAAGACCAAATAATTCAGGATAAACAAGAGAAACCAAAGAGAACGCAAACAGCAAAAAATTTGCATTTCTTTTTTTAAATATGCTATTCTTCATGCGATTAGAAAGTAACTTATTATGAGAAATGAATTTAACAAGGGAGGCACCCCGCTACCGGTGGGGGCAAAGGTTCTATATTTTATCGGCTTTGGGCTCATTGCTACTATGCTGATCGAAGGCACACAAGAAAAAACAATTAAGGAACCAGTAGTGTTAGAAAAATCGCTCTGCCCCTGATCTACCTTCTCGCCTCTCCACGACTGGGTTTTTGGGCCTTCCAACGTGAATACCGCGTTCTTTTGCAGCTTTCATACCTGCCTTGGTGCGTTCGCTGATCAAATTGCGCTCATATTCCGCAAATACTGCCAACTGACCAAAGATCATTCGCCCTACGGCTGTTGACGTGTCGATACCTTGGGTAATTGCGTGAAAGTGGATACCTCGGTTTTGCAAGTCTTCCAGAATAGACAACAAATGGATGGTAGATCGCCCCAGCCTGTCCAGTTTCCAAACGGTGAGTGTGTCGCCTCGCTTCAAGTCAACGAGCATCTGATCAAGTGCGGGCCGTGCCGCCTTTGCGCCTGAGACACCGTGATCAGTGTAGAGTTTGACACATCCGGCCTCTTTGAGCGCGTCTATCTGTAACGCTTCTGATTGGTCCGCATCAGACACGCGGATATAGCCGATCTTCCGGCCATTTCGGGCATCTGATTGATTGGACGCATCTTTCTTGGTTTTGCGCTCTTTCACCTCTCCAGTGTGACAGGTGAAATCCATCGAACAAGCGGTTTTCATGGCAAAAAGTCCTTGTCTTAAGGGGTCCCTTTGCAAAGCCGCTCTAAGGTTGGGTTTGGTGATCTCATTGATCTGAGATTTCTGTGGATAATCAACGCCTGAGTGATTTGGCGCGTCAGTCATGATAAATGTAGAAAAAGGGACCCCTTTCGGCCCCGGCAATCCGACGACTCAAGCGACGAAAGGGATTGCTTTGAATATTCATCGTAAATTCGATCTCCACACCGTCACCGCGCATGACTATGCCGTTGTTCGCAAGACTGGTGGATTGGCCATTCGCAACGACACATCAACACTCATGATCTTCTCGAAAGAACGTGATGGGTCATGGACCATGATTGAGGCTGCACATGAAGACTGTCGTGACGTGAGCTTGATCGAACCGGATGCGATCATCAAATCGCCCGCCTATTTGGGGCGCGGTTTGTTGGCATCCAGTGAGAGCGTGGGCAACGCAGCAGGCACAGGCATCGCAAACGTCCTTGCCAAACGCAAAGCAAAGAAAGGGTCTGGCCTTCGTATTCGGCTGAAATCTCTGGATCACCCCGAGCTGTTCATTCCCATCCCCGAAGATATCAGCCGCATTCAAGCCTTCGAAGCCGTCAGCCAGTTCTTTGAAATGGGTAAGGTCGAGGGGCGCAAGATCGACTTTCCACACTACATGCAAAACACGTCAGCCAGTCCAAGGTCAGATAGATCAAAGACGTTGATTGAGGGTGATCCCGGGGAAGCGTTGGCACGGTTCGTCAAACATCCCGGTACGCTGGCTGTGCTGTGTGGCGGCTTCGGTTTCCTCGCACACAACGTCTATTCCTTCACAGAACGCCACGGCGGGTTTGAGAACGCGTTTCCAGAGGACAAGGCGGGCTTCTTTGTGTTCCTGGCTTTGGCTATCGTCTTCGGCTGTCTCAGCCTGTCACGCTGGAAAAAGACCAAACGCCAGCAATGATGGCACCCATCAAACTTGCCTAGAATGCCCCGTTTTTGGGGCATTCAGTTTTTGAGAACGGAATCCAAAAACTCAGATCGTTAGATCGTCGATGGATTTCCCGGCTTCCAAAGCCGCTTTCACCCATGCAGGTTTACGACCTCGTCCGGTCCATGTCTGTGTCGGATCATCCGGGTTGGCATATTTGGCAGCCGACTTGGTCCCCGCTTTTTTGCCCTTGCGACTATGCAGAGCAATCACATCCTCAAAAGCCACGCCCAGCTTATCCGCAATCGCGCGCATTTCTTTCAATGCAGCTTGCAATGTCTCCTTTTCCACTTCCACAGCGCGCTTTTCGATCTTCACTGCAAGCTCTTTCAGTTCAGCCGCATTCAGGCCGCTAATGTCCACCGACATCTTGTTTCCCTTCATTCTGTCCAACCGCGACAAAGCAGAAAACCATTCCTAGAGCAAGTAAAGCCATCTATGCGCGGCCAATAGCGGCAAAACCAAGCCAAAGGATAAAATGACTAGAAGGAGCCATAGGCTCCTCACCCAACCCGATAGATCAATCGCTGGCCCGCAATTTCTATCTCAGAATAATCCATAGCCAAATCGCGGGCGAAAGCATCAAAGTCGAAATAGAATCGCATGCTTTCCGGCATGTCGCCAATGATACCTTCATCAACAAATTGCTCGGCCAAGTCACGCAGACTATCGAGATGGTAGATATCAACGTCCAACTCGTTTGGATCATCAGCTTCAAGATCAAACTCTAGGCCGTATTCTCCAACGCCTATGATGTATCGCCGCTTGTCTTCCTCGTTCCAGACATCAACAGCATTCAAATACAGCCCAATATTGCCCTGACTAAGCCCGATGACTCTTGCCAGTGCAGCGTCGATATCCGAGCCATCGATGAACTGGATTTCGAATTCTTCGACGGGTTCACCGTGAGCATCCACCAGCCTATGGGCGATAGTGTGAAATTCGTCCTCGTTCTCAAAGTAAAACCCGACAGCGTCTAAACTATATGGTTGTGCGAATAGCTTTGTCATTTTCTGTTCCTCTCTTTGTCCTGACGTGTTGCGCATGCAACCGTCTGGCCTCCGCCGAGGAACGGGGGTGCAAGGATCAAGGTCGTGTGCCTGCCACACGGGACCAGAGCCACGCGGAGCTGCAATGCACATGAAGCGAGCATGGCGAGGACCCACCCATTGATCCGCGCCGTGGGCGGTAGCCCTAAGACTCGAAAACTATTTCGAAAAGTGAGCGACCGATACAGTCGCGAAACACATCAGACATCTGGCAGGTGCTTTTTAAAGAAATGAAGTTCGGCTTGGGTAGTGCGCTAGTTAAAAACGCAATCCATTACCAATTGAGCCCGATCCGGACCGGGTAAATGGCCGGAGAATACATTCCCCGGAAGCCCGGATAACTCAAGCATGACCTGTCGCAAATCAGCGGGAGTACTGATGAATCCTAAATCTCTTAAAGCGCGAGATGCGAAGCAATCAGCATTTACCTCATTATTTTGTTCAGGACGAAGAGCATG
Source organism: Ruegeria sp. H3 (assembly GCF_056533095.1). NCBI lineage: Bacteria > Pseudomonadati > Pseudomonadota > Alphaproteobacteria > Rhodobacterales > Roseobacteraceae > Ruegeria > Ruegeria sp. H3. The sequence goes on from NZ_JBQFOD010000001.1 coordinate 348,403, forward strand.
ATGACCACACTCGTGAGCGAACCACCATTGCTGAACTAAAGGAGAAAACTGATTCAGTATATTTGGGTTCATAACAATAATTGGACGCCCCAAATGCCGTGTGGCAATACCAACATTGTTTAAACTGTAGTCTGGTATGTACTGAACTGGCTCTCCTTGGAAGGAGGTGCAAGGTAACGGCTGCGCTTGAGCTTTAAACGAACTCAACAGAACTAATACAAATGCAAAGATGCAAGAATTCACTCTAAAGAAATATTTCACTGTCACAATATTCACTCCTCATATCTAACTCCCGCAACTACTCGTCCTCATAATTTCGAATTGAGCTTGCGAGATCATTATTTCTTTAGTCGCGGCAGGTAAGTTAGGAATTTTTGTTTTTAACTCTTGTATTGCATTGGAAGATTTTGAACAATTCCCTGAATAAGCTTCCAATATTGACCTGCCAACCAAAAACTGCGCCGCAGATGTAAAGCGATTTATATCTTTTGTCGCTAAAACTTTCGTAACAGCTTCTCGAGAACGACTTCGAGCCAAATCCAAATCACGACTTTCTCCATCACCGTAGAGTATTCGAGAAACTTGATTAATAGCGACGGCCTTTAGAAAGTCAGTTTGAGCGTTTTTTTCAGCGATATAAGCAATTTCAAGTGCCTTCGCTTGACGACCTATGCCAGCGTAGTTTTCAGAAAATAGAATCAAATCTCCAGTCTCAATAAAGTTTAAAACATCATCTCCAATAGCCTCGAGATTGGAGAGATGACTCATTACTTCAATATTCATTGGTCCTGAAATAGCTACCAGCTTCATAGGATCACCGCTGGATGCAGCTTCGGCCGCTTTCCAGCTTAGCTCGCTCAAACCCCGGGCAATCTGTTTGGCTTGCTGAACTTTTCGCTCACCTCTATCAAGCTCGGACAGTATTCTATCGTAGATGCCTAGCCCCCCAACAGCGATTGAAATCGTAAGTGCGACAAGCCCAGCCCAAACCCCAAAACGATGCGAAAAGGAAGATTTCTCTGCTTCAAAATCGGCCTCTAGTCGCGCTATGCGATCAAGTAAATCCGTTCTAGATTTTGTAGCTGTAGGCGCATTAGCTACCGAGTCATCAATCACAAGCATCACCCTGAAAAAGTGTCTAACAATAAATTTGACTGAATTCTCAGATGCTACCTTCGCTGTTGGCTAAAAGCAACAGAGAAGGTATCATTACTTAATAGGCTGTAAAGATAGCGTTGTTCGCGAGGATAGAACGTTTGCCAATGGCAGCCCAAAACATCGCCTATTACTCGTCCCACTATCAGATGTTTCGAATTCAATTGGCTACAGTGCCCGCTGTATTAGTGGATGCAGGGTAAGTGATATCTCTTGCTCGGGTTTAGATTCGATAAGCTGACGGCATTCGATCCGCGCAGGGTTGATCTATGGGGTGTTGGGGAGAGATGACTTCTCCCTGACGAGGGATTAAACAACGATATGTTTGCTGGCTGGTTCAGGACTCAATGTCCTGCTCCAGTCATAGCTTAGGGGGATGCAACGGGGGCGCGCAGCGAACCCCCTTGCCAAGATGTGCGGTACTACCGCACACATCTTGCAGCGAGCGCGAAATTCGAAACCTGCTTTGAATGCGGGTCCGTTAAGGGTAGCAAAATCAATTCACTGATGCCAAATGCATAGCATGTTAGAGAACCAAATAACTTCTATTGAAACGGCTATGTCCGCCGCGCTGGCCCACTATGAGGTAACAACTGGCGAGCCGTTCGACGTGGTGCCTAAACTTACGTCTGTTGAAGACGATGAATTCTGGGCTGTCGCCGAACTAGATGGCGATACTGTTAGCATCTCAGTCAGTATAGGTGTTGTGCAATCGCTTTCTGACTTATGGGACGCAGTGGTTAAGGATGACGATTTTCTCAATGGCGTAGGTACGCCAGTTTCGATTGATCAAGCTGAAATGGTGCATCTTGGTTTGGTATGGCTCTTACTACATGAACTGCATCACTTTCAGATGGGGCATTTTAGTTTTACTGGGCGCTTGCGCCTAACCGAGGCTAACGTACCTGAGCGGTTAGGCTTGGTTCAGCAAACCACTGAGCGTCCCAGCGCGTATGACACAATCGACAAAGCTGATTGGCCGAAAGTTGAACCTTGCCTTGAAATGCAAGCCGATCACGACGCCATAGAAATGCTACTAGATGCATATTCTGCAGATGGATGGGAGTTAATCCGCAGCCGTACTGCGGCCATCTCTGCTGTTATGATGCTGATCGAGCGAGAAGATTCAAAGGGGGGACATGGCGGTGTTTCGCACCCCAAAGCCGCAACGCGTGTTTTCCAATTGCTCGGGCATGTGATTGAGATGCCGCTGATCCAAGAAAAATCAGCTCAAGCTCGACCCGAGTTGAACATTGATCCTGCAATCCCATCGGATGAAGAACAAAGCGCCTTCAACCGCCAAGTGACAATCCCCTGCTTTTTCGACGCGCTGAATCTAGCACGTATCGCTGAGGCCGATACCGCGATGGAAGATTTGGGAAAGGTGCAAGACTTCTTTCGGGACGTCCAGATCGCAAAGTTGGGTGATGCGACGCAATTTCGGCACCTGACTACAAGCGGGGCTTGTCAATGGGCAGAATTAGCTATGCTAAACCGGAAAGAGCATTATGAACCCTACAACTCGGTTATGGTTGCCACATTGTAAGTAAAGCACCAATATAAGAGGATTTATTCAAATATTTTTATTGACTGATCTCGCAGCGTATCTGATGATCACCATGAGAACAAAAAGATAACATCAGGGAGGACACGCTGAGCGCTGCGGCGCTTGTGTCCTCTTTTTTTTAAGGGTTACGAAATGGCAAAAACGCAAAATATCTTCATCAGCCACATCCACGAGGATGACGCCGGCTTAAAGAAGGTCAAGGACTTGTGCCGCAAGCATGGTTTGACCGTTCGCGATGGCTCTATAAACAAAGAAAAACCAAACAAGGCCAAAAACGCGGACTACATTCTCAACAAAGTAATTGGCCCTCGCATCAAATGGTGCAGCACTATGGTTGTGTACATCACACCACAGACAAAAAATAGCGAATGGGTCAACAAAGAGATTTTGCGAGCCGAACGTCTAGGCAAACGCATAGTAGGCGTTTGGGCTCACGGCCATGCAGGGTGTGAACCACCTGCAGCGCTTAAACATATGTCGGATGCCATGGTTGGTTGGGACGGTGGAAGAATCGTTGACGCCGTGACTGGTAACTTTGATGGCCAAGAAAATACCGATGGGTCCGTCGCATCGCCACCAACATACAAGAGGGTCGCCTGCCAGTGACCAAATTGTACTGCTACAAAGTCGCCCGTGACTTCGGGTTTGCCCCGAATCCGTTCTGGGGTGTTTGTTCGCTTGCTTGTTGTAAGCCAGATATCCGCCGCAGGGCTCAAATTGGAGATTGGGTCATTGGTGGCGGTTCCGCGCAAAACAAGATGCGTCATCGCGTCGTTTTTGCAATGCACGTGACAGAAACCATGTCATTCGACGAGTATTGGAACGATCCCCGCTTCCAATGCAAAAAACCGGTTCTGACGAAGTCAGCAAAGCATTTTTTTGGCGACAATATCTATCACGATGTCATTGAAGGGCAGTCTGCAACCCAAGCCGATTCACACCACAGTCATGCTGGAGGAAAAACAAACTACTTGAACTTACATCGCGACATTGGCAGCAACCGCATCCTTTTAAGCGATGACTACATCTACTTTGGAAAAGACGCGCAACTGCCGCCCAAAGACATTCAACACTTCGAAGGAACAGATTTTCCGACAGATGTGCGAAACTATCAAAATTCTTACAAACCCGAACACATAGACAAAATAGTTTCATGGCTTCGCAGCTATCAAGAGTGGGGCTTGCGTGGTTTGCCTGAAGCTTGGAAAAACCCTTTTTCTTAGGACATATTATGACCCTTTCGATCAAAGAATATCAAGAAATCGCGACCATTACTGACCGATTTGAAGACGATGAGATTTCACCCATTCTGCTAGGCTTGTTCGGAGAAGCGGGAAGTGTGATGTCCTCTGTGAAGAAACTCAAGAGAGAGAGCACCGCCTTTATCGGGTTTGAAAACTCTGTAATTGATGAGCTCGGCGATGCCTTTTGGTATTTCACTGCATTGGTTCGGAGGCTTGATGTTTCGCTCGATGACCTACTAGCAAAGGCAGTTGCGAAAGGACCAAACAGTAGAGGCTTCCAGCCAACTGATGATCCGACACGCCCTTTTGCGTCTGTGAGGGAAACCAATGTTGAGTCATGTGATATGACGGAAGCGCTTCTAAGTCTTGGACAGTCCACGACATCGCTTTTTAGCGCAACCAAATCGGAAACGAAGATCGGCGAAGAAGAGCTTATGGCCTTTTTGGATGCGTATTTTCAAGTCATCGCATCCGCAGAAATATCTTTCAATCGTGTGCTGTCCGCTAATGCAGCAAAAATAAAGGACAGATTCGTTCTTCCCGATCCCGACGAATTGCCAGACTTCGACAAGAACTTTCCAGAGGTAGAGCAACTCCCCCGTCAGTTTGAAATCGAAATGATGGAACGTGAGAATGGCAAAGTTTATCTCAGATGGAATGGTGTATTTGTAGGTGACCCGTTAACCGACAACATACGTGAGGAAGACGGGTTTAGGTACCACGATGTTATTCACTTTGCTCATGCCGCAATCCTACATTGGTCCCCGACAATGCGCGCTCTTTTGAAGCAAAAACGAAAAAGCAAAGCTGATTTTGACGAGGGTGAAGACAGTGGACGGGGCAGCGTGGTTGAGGAAGGACTTGCCGCTTGGGTGTTCTCTAAGGCAAAGGATCTCGATTACTTTGAAGGCCACGACAAAATCTCAATCGATATCTTGAAGGGCGTCAAAGACTTTGTACGAGGCTATGAGGTCGAAGCTTGCCCGGCTTCACTTTGGGAGAGGGCGCTGCTTGATGGATATGCGGTGTTTCGGAAAGTAAGGGAGAATCGTGGGGGCGTAATTGTCGGTGATCGAAAAGCACGCACCATCCAGTATCGCCCATTAGAGGATTGAAATGACAACTGCTGCTCCAGAACCCACACCGCTGCTCGATTTTGAAGTGGCCTCCGACTTGAGTGTTAAGCTTCAAATCGGAGGGTATGCTATTATTGGTGTTTTGACAGTTGCTTTGTTGGGCGTTGCATGGTGGTTTTGGGGTCGAAAATTTCTACTCCGGGATTTAGAGTTTGACGCCGCTGAGTTCGGCTTTGGAAGCTCGAAGTTCCAGTTTACACCAAATGCTATGGATCGACAGATTGCCTATGCGATCTGGGTGGAGTTGAGTACACGCAAAATCGGCCTTGAAATCGACCTCGAACACGATGTCATCACCGAGGTTTACAACTCTTGGTATGAGTTCTTTGGCGTCACTCGAAATCTCATAAAAGAAGTCCCCGCGCACAAATTGAAGCAAAAGGGAACTCGTGCAATCGTCAAAACTTCTGTCCATGTACTAAACGACGGATTGCGACCGCATCTCACCCGGTGGCAGGCTAGATTTCGCGGCTGGTTCGAGGCTCAGACGATCAGCGAAAAAGAGCCTCAATCGATTCAAACCGAGTTCCCAGCGTTTGAAGAACTAAGCGAAGACTTGCTAGCAATCAATGCAAAGCTCATCACATATAGAAAGACCATGTATGAGCTCGCAACTGGAGACAAGGAAGTCGTCATAGATATCGAAAACGAAAGCGAAGCCTAATATCAATCGCTATCAAATCGCAAAGTCAGCCCCCATGAAAAATACACCCACACTATTAACCACCATCGCACTCTTGATAGCTTCTTTGGCATATGTGTTTGGAGAACCACAACCATCACTCGGGGGATTCGGATCATATTTGGGCGGGATAGCGACTGCCATAGCAATTGGGTGGATAATTTTAAACTCAAACAAACAAAGAAAGGCACTAGAGCTACAACAAGAGGAACTATCTTTGCAAAGAGAAGCAACGGAAGAAATCGCGGAGGCAAACAACATTTCAAGTGCGATTTCCCTGTTTTCACCTGCTATGGATTGCCTAACTAAAGACTGTCAGGCGATCTGGAAACACTATTCCAACTGTGAGTTAGAAAGTGAAAACAATGATACATCAATAGAAGAAGTAGACATAAATTTAGCAACAGCAAATGTAGCGGAAAACATCCAATTTGGAAAATGGGTAAAACAAAAAGTCATCGAAGAAGATATACTGATCATATCGATGGCTTCAACAATAGTACAACGGTACGAATACTTAGCAAAGCACCTTAAAGAGTCTGGAAAAGATTCTGAGCTTTACAAAGTTCTACTCGACGCATCCCAAGCCAAAAAGGCACATCGAAGATTAAAAAGCATCTTAGATATTAAAGATTAAACCTTCTCCTTATTTGATCAATTCTCGGATCATCTTCCAATTCATAGTCTTCCAAAATTCTGGTACTAACGATATCCGGGCTAATTTCCAAAACAGTATGAACCGTTTTCTTAATATCCTCAGCGTCAGCTTTGAACATCTCGGCCAATCCCTCTTCGGTAGTAATTGATTTATACTTTCCATTCTCCATATCTCTAATCCTTTGCATAGCAGTTTTAACGTCAACCGCATTATTATCTGTACTGTAATCATAAAAAAGAGGGCGCCCAAATTTCGCCCACACTCTATTTAACTCCAAATTCTCTTCGTTTGTCAAATTTTCAATTTTTGTTTCGTTTAAAAGATGCACAGATGCATCCAAGTCTCTAAATCCTAATTTGACGAACGTATTAGCTTCGCGTTGGATGTCGCCGACTTCCGATGCCCGCAACAACGAAATAAGTCTCAATAAGCTGACATGCGGATGCCTAGTATAATTCTTGCTTCCCTTTCCCACTAAATACTTTGAAATGCCATCTCTACAAACGTGATCAATTTCGATGCCGTCCAATTCCCTACTCATGAGCGACATCACGAGGTTCCAGCAGTCCACTTTATAGTGAAATCTTCGGTCAACATAATTTCGGGAATCGCGACGCCCCCTATCACTCTCCATTCGTTGAAGCGCATTTTCAAACTCGGTTTGAGATGAGCTTCTAAATCGTTTTATCTGCGCAGGGTCGACATGGTCTCTAAGAAGGGTCAACTTTCCTTCTTGAAACAATTCTACAAGCTTCCCTAGAGACGAGTGCTTGTCATTTACACGTAGCGAAGAAATTAATTGTGACATCGCTTGTGTTTCTTGATCGCTTAACTCTTCTGAGCGTTCAAAAGAGTTTCGAATTTTTCCTGTAATTTCTCGAATGCTCCCGCGCGAACTCATTAACCTATCAATACGATCGTAACGGTGTTCGAGAGAATCAAGAAGCTCCAACAGACTTGGCGTTGAGAGAACTGGCGTGAATCCGACGATATTTGAGTAAATTGGAAGAATCGAAAAAATGCTTCGCCCTAAAGCATCATACTCGGGATCTTTGCTGGCCGTAGAACGGAATATATAAGGATGCACTAAGCTGAAATCATAATAGTACAGCTTTTTGGTATTCTCTAAATCTGAAATATCACCGAGACAAGCCGTGTATGAGCGCCTTGCGGCCATAAATTTTTTTGTAATCTCTTCATTTCGGTCCAACTCGCTACACTCCCTACACTAAAAAATCTTATTCGGATGCTACATCTTTATTATCTGAAATAATATTGACCAACACCAAAAAACCGGCACCAAAACTTTTCTGTAGCTCGAAACCCTATCGACTTGTGGGTATCGATGCAACAAGTCTCTCAAGTTAGACATCAAGATTATTGCTAATACAGAGCAGGATAAACTGATAATGTAGCTCGTGAATCAGATGAAACCTAAAGCACGTTTGGATGGGTCACCTCACGACTAGAACGGCAACGCGGTGCAACTCACATGGATTATCAGCTATCCACTCAGTCAATTGTTTTAGATCATACGGAATATCTAGCACTCGTGCTTTAACCAACACAAACTCGTGCTTCCCCTCATCATGATTTTCAACCAAAGGGTCTGTTTCGCCATCTGGATTTTCCGGCAGGAGGTTCTCCCCAGCCACTATGAGCGCTGAGAATTCGCCGCCCCGCCCGAGTGGAATTGGATGCCATTGCCCTCTCACCCCTTGTAGCGCAACGGCATGGCCATCGATGTCGCTTGTGAATTCAAGCAGAAATGGTTGCCCCAGCTTCATCGTCGTACCTGCCGCCTCTAACTGGCTTTCGCGTTCCACAATCCCAAACTGCGATTTGGCTATGACGATCCGCAAACGATCCGATGTGGCCCTTTCCTCCAAGATTTCACGCCACCGCATCTCAGGCGTCTGAGGGAATATCTCGGGCGCTTCCAGATGCGCGACATTGAAGTGATGACTAAGCAGAAAACCATGCAGCACCTTCGCCCGTATCGCTGAATATTCCCCCCGTTGCAGATTGCGCCGATAGTTATCCGCCAAGCTCCAAGGCGGATTGAACGGTGTTTGTAAGAACTGATCAAACGGTTCATTCGTCAATTCCGCTGCTGCAACTAGGGCTTTGTAAAGCTTCGCTTTATGCGCCTTGCTCTTTGGATCAAATGACATGAGGATTATGTTCCTATGGCAATATTTGTCATTTTCTGACATACTATTCGTAGGAGGACCAGATATGGCCAGCATGAATATTTCCCTGCCCGACCCAATGCGGGACTGGGTGGAACAGCAGATGAAATCCGGGCGTTACGACAACGCCAGCGAGTACATGCGTGACCTCATCCGCCATGATCAGGACCGTGCCTCCAAGATCGCTGCCATGCAACGTCTGGTCGATGAGGCGATGGCCAGTGAAGACAGCGGCAAGTCCCTTGCCGAAATCCGTGCCATTGCCAGACAACAGGCAGGAATTACAGCCTCAGAATGAACTATCGCCTTTCTGCAAAGGCGGAAGCCGATCTGATCCAAATCTATGTTGATGGCGTTCAAGATTTTGGCGTCGTGCAGGCCGAAGCCTATCAGGACAAAATCGACCAAACAATTGAACTGATCGCGGAAAACCCGGAAATGGCGCGTTTGCGGGATGAGACCACTCCACCCGTCCGAATCCATCCGGTGCATGCGCATGTAATCATCTATCTGGTTGACGATAACCGGATCGTCAGAATTTTGCGTGTGCGGCACGGTCGTGAGAACTGGCCGGAAAACCCCATCGGGTAGTCGTTTCAGCGCTCCTGATCACCCGATTACACCCTCCTTTCACCTGAGATGACCGTGGGCCTGCCACGGTATGGTCACATCTAAGCGCATAGGATGATTGAAGAATTATTCTTGCGTGAGGCAAGATGATGTGGTCATATGTTCCATATTTGTTCTCACTCCGGTTTATGGCGTGACCATAGTGGAACGAACCCATCACCAAACAATTAAGGCGCTTCGGGTGGGACCTGAATCAAAATGCGCTGCCTCTCACCAGAGGCTCGAACGCGCATTTTGATGCTCAGTTATCCAGCCACCCGAAACGCCAGAAAAGAAAGGAGCGCGTGCATGACCTGTCCACCAGATAAAGAAGATATGCCTATTCGACCCAGCCTCTCCGTGGATTGGGAAGTTTATGCAGCCATGCTGGAAGACAGCGACATGCCGCTGGATCAGCAACAAGAACTGATCGAAACTCTGTGGTCCATCGTCGTGATGTTTGTCGATCTCGGTTACGACCTGCACCCCATCCCGCAAATCTGTGGAGAAAATGAAGAAGCATTAGATCAGGATTCCACAGATTTGGTATCCTTGTTGAACAACAAATGGGCGCAGACCCGCGCAGAGGAGGACCAATGGCAGGAGTAACATCAAAACCAACAAAGGCCGTGATCTATGCCCGCGTGTCTGGGGCCAAGCAGGTGCGCGAAGGTGATGGTCTGGCCTCACAGGAGAACCGTTGCCGTGAATACGCCACTTACAAAGACTATGATGTGGTTGAGGTGTTCAAAGACGATATGTCGGGCAAATTCGAACGCCGTCCCGCAATGGATCGTATGCTGGCCTTCCTGCGCCTGCATCCCAAAGACAGCGTTGTTGTCATCATTGACGACATCAGCCGCTTTGCCCGCAACGTGCAGGCCCATATTGCCCTGCGTGAAACTCTCTCGGACGCTGGCGGCATTCTGGAAAGCCCATCCATTGAGTTTGGCGAAGATAGTGACTCGCGTCTTGTAGAACACATGCTGGCCTCCGTCGCGCAACACCAACGCGAGAAGAATGCGGAGCAAACCTCCAACCGCATGAAAGGGCGAATGATGAACGGCTATTCCGTCTTCGCCGCCCCTATCGGATATGAGTACAAGAAGACAGGCTCACACGGTAAACTCCTGACCCGCGTTGAACCCATTGCCGCTATCATCAAGGAAGCATTGGAAGGTTATGCCTCTGGTCGGTTCTCGGCACAGGCGGATGTGCGACGGTTCTTAGAAAGCCAGCCTGACTTTCCCAAAGACCTGCCGGATGGGAAAATCCGCCAGCAGAAGGTGACGGACATGCTGAACCGCGTGATCTATGCGGGTTATGTTGAACATGAACCTTGGGGCATCACACGCCGCAAAGGCCATCATGACGCACTGATCTCGCTGGAAACCTATGAGGCCATTCAAGAACGCCGAACTGGCAGAGCCATTGCGGCCAAACGCCCTGACATCAGCGAAGACTTCCCGCTGCGTGGTGCGGTGAACTGCGCGTGCTGCGATAAGCCTATGACCGCGTACCATGCGCGGAGCGCCACAGGCAGACGCTATCCCTACTACAACTGCCAGACAAAAGGCTGCTCTGAATATCGCAAAGGTATTCGTGCAGAGAAGATAGACACAGGCTTTGAGGCAATCTTGCGCTCGCTTACCCCAAGCAAAAACATGCTCGATATCGCTTTGTCGATGTTGAAAGACGCATGGGATCAACGCGGCGATCAGGCAAAGCAGGCAATGGCCGAAATCAAGCGCCAGCATAAAGAGTTGGGCAAGCAACAAGATGCGCTGGTCGAGCGCATGATCGAGACCTCGAATCCAAAAGTGATGGCGGCGCTTGAAAGCAAAATTGCGAAGCTGGAAGAGGACAAACTACTGCTGACCGATAAGCTATCTCAAAACACCAAACCCACACGCAGCCTCAGCGAAGTTATCGAACTCTTGCGAGACTTCCTCTCAAACCCTTGGAATATCTATGAAAACGGATCACTACTCGTGAAGAAAACCATCCTCAATGCAGCCTTCAAAGCCCCATTGGTATACGACCGCCAAAACGGTTATCGAACTCCACAAACATCTGTGATCTTTGAGTTTTTAGCGGATTTCACATCAAAATGTGAAATGGTGCGGTCGAGAAGACTCGAACTTCCACGGGTGTTACCCCACAGCGACCTCAACGCTGCGCGTCTACCAATTCCGCCACGACCGCACTGCCAGTGACTTGGTAGAGGGGCGTATAGACGCAGATGGGGGCGATGTGAAGAGGCAAAACAGCGTTGGTTTAAATTCCATCTGAACCGGCATATCTGTGGGTCAGGTGAAACAAAAACAGACTGGCTGGACCTTATCATGAGTACCTCTGACCCACGGCCCGTTCTTCAGGTGGATATCGTCTCGGATGTTGTTTGCCCCTGGTGTATTGTCGGATTTCGGCAGCTCGATCTGGCTTTGCAACAGCAACAGGCTTTGGCCCGTCTCAGGTGGCATCCTTTTGAATTGAACCCGACGATGCCTCCGGAAGGTCAGAACCTGCGCGCGCATATTGCGGAAAAATATGGCTCGACGACTGAGCAAAGCCAACAAGCCCGCGACAAGTTGACCGCTTTGGGGTCGGAGCTTGGGTTTACTTTTAATTTCAATGACAAAAGCCGCATTGTTAATACATTCGCAGCGCATCAGCTGTTGGATTGGGCCGAAATACAAGGGCGGCAACACCCGTTGAAGCTGGCCTTGTTCGAGGTGTATTTCACCCAGCAAAAGGATGTCTCAGATACCGCTGTTCTGATTGAGGCTGTTTCTGCAGCGGGGCTCGACCCCGATGATGCCCTTGCGGCGCTTGAATCTGGGACCCATGCCGCTTCGGTGCGCGAGAAACAGCAGTTCTGGACCAGTCGTGGCATTTCGGGTGTTCCATCCATGGTATTCGGGGGCAAATACCTGCTGACCGGGGCGCAAGGCACCGAGACCTACGCGCAAGTGTTACAGCGCTGCCTGGCCGAGGCGGCCTAGCCCCTTCCCCCTGCCCCGCATACGCGATAGGAGGCCGGCATGGAATGGAAAGTCACTGATGGTCTGACCCGGTATGAGGATGCCGTTGCCTTCATGGAGGCGCGCGTGGCCGCGATAGCGGCAGGCGATGCAGAGGAGTGCGTCTGGCTGCTGGAACATCCCCCGCTTTATACTGCCGGAACCTCGGCCAAAATCTCGGACCTAAAGGACCCGGACCGCTTCCCCGTGTACGAAAGCAAGCGTGGCGGGGAATATACCTATCACGGCCCGGGGCAGCGCGTTGCTTATGTAATGCTGAACTTGAACACACGCGGCCGCGATGTGCGCCAGTTTGTGAAACAGCTGGAAACCTGGGTGATCGCGGCGCTGGGTGAATTCAACGTTCAAGGCGAAATTCGGGACGGCCGGGTTGGCGTTTGGGTCCAGCGAGATGACAAGCCGCTGACTTCGGCGGGCCAACCTGCCGAGGATAAAATTGCAGCTATTGGACTGCGCCTCCGCAAATGGGTTAGCTTTCACGGTATCTCAATCAATGTCGAACCGGAACTGGATCATTTCACCGGAATCGTACCCTGCGGCATCACCGAACACGGGGTCACTTCGCTGGTTGATCTGGGTTTGCCCGTGACGATGGCGGATGTGGATGCAGCGCTGCAGAAGACCTTCTACGAGGTTTTCGAAAGCCCAGCTTAGTAGTTACTTCGAGTGATTCGAATCGCAATTTGATAGCTTGCAGACACAATCCCATGGGCTCAGATCGCTCTGTTTCCCAATTTTCTAGGTCTTGCATAATTTTGCAACGATATTAACTCTCGTTTTAACCAACGTTCACTTCTGTGAATACAATGCCAACGTTTACGAGTAGCATGGAACAGCCAATCTAGAGTGAGTGGTATGTTAAACCGGTGATCCAGGGCTTGCCCTGCGAAATCCGATCAGTGTTTGGTTACGAGTCTGCCGTTCCGACCCCAAATCGGAACGGCAATTCTCTTTCTAAGCTTTCGACTGACTGGACCATCCCTTCAAAACCACATCATCCCTATTGCAAGATCACAGCGCTATCGCTCGTCGCGGCAGGCTCGACATTGTTTGCAAAGGCTTTGAGTGTTCAAAAGTTGTGCGTTTGCACCTAACTCTGGGCCATACCCACATTGGCTGGCGCGTTTCCGTCGCCTCACTCAGTTTAGCGCATTCCTGATCTTTTCCGCATGCTCGGCAATTAGATCAAAATCCCCCATATTGCCCGGCGGGCGCATTGAAATACCTTCGTGCCTGGGCAGAACATGGAAATGAAGGTGAAATACCTCCTGCCCACCAGCTGCTTCGTTGAATTGCTGGATGGTGACCCCGTCGGCCTCAAACGCCTGTTTCACCGCGTGGGACAGCTTCTGCACGGTCGCCATTACTGCAGATAGTTGTTCGGGCGTAGCATCCAGCATGTTGCGGCACGGACTTTTGGGTATGACCAGTAAATGGCCGTCTGATCGCGGCATGATATCCATGAAGGCCAGCGTGCCTTCATCCTCGTAAACACGGGTCGACGGGATTTCACCGCGCAGAATCTTGGCGAAGATGTTGTCGGGGTCATAGCTGGACATATGCAGGCTCCGGTTGGATGCTGGTTTCCTACCTGTGTTTGTGCGAGGCCCCATCGATGCGGTCAAGCCGCAAAAAAACGGGTGCTACAGCGACAAGGGCGTCGCCAACCAGTCCTGATACATCCTATCCCGGTGCGCCAACAAACCAGATGACAATACGGCCCTCGTTTCATCCGAGACATGTGCGAACACAGCTCGGGTGCTGGGCCGCATGGCGCAGAGCACATCTGGCAAGGGTGAGAACAGGGCCATGAAGGCGGCGCAGTAGATATCTGCGGCGGTCAGACGATTGCTGAACAGAAAATCTCCCCCGGTTTCAAGCCGAGCGCTGACGTTTTTTAGGATCGCATTTGCACGCCCTTCGGCCAAAGCGCCTGCCTCGGGGTCATACCCGTATTTTGCGCCCAGATAGTCGGCGATTTTGGGGTGAAATCCACCATCCCGCCCTTCAAGCCCCGCATGGATCTGCTGCAACCGCCTGTGCCAGCCCAGCCCTCCGGGGGCCGCCAGGAGGTTTATGAACGCCATGATCTCAGAGGCTGCCGCCTCAGGAACCAAATCCGGGTCAGGCGCGATGCGCTGAGCCAGCGAAACGATCCGGGCCGCGTCCGAAACCGGGTTTTCATCTTCCCAAAAGACAACCGGAGCGCTGTCTGTCTGAGCCCAAACGGCCTGTGCGCGGTCCTGCTGATCCAAATAGACGGGCATCCATGATATGTTCTTGACGTGGAATAATCCTTTGGCCGCCTCGCTCCAGGGGCTGGGCACGCCGCCAACCACGATCATACGCAGCCCTGACGCTGTTTTTGCCTGCTCGGTCGTCGCGTATTTCAGCATCATTCAGAGTCCTCCAGCAAAGACATGTGTGCCCTTTGACCAAGTGCTGCAACCGCTGCCCGCGACAATTAATCTTGATCCATATCAAACTCGACCATTGAAGGCGCCCTCTTCGCATTCTAAAACCAGCAGGAATCCCGCGCGTTGGAGAGGTCCGGCTGCGCGGTGCAGTTGCAACAGGAGGCACCTATAATGGCAGACGCAGCCATTCATGGTCACGATCATGAAGACCAGCGCAGTTTCTTTGTGCGTTGGTTCATGTCGACCAACCACAAAGACATCGGGATTCTCTACCTGATCTTCTCGGCTCTGGCCGGTCTGATCTCGGTGGCGATGACCGTTTACATGCGGCTTGAACTGATGCACCCCGGTGTGCAGTACATGTGCCTCGAAGGGTTCATGGCCGACCCGTGTACCCCCAACGGTCACCTGTGGAACGTCATGATCACCTATCACGGTGTTCTGATGATGTTCTTCGTTGTCATCCCAGCCCTCTTTGGTGGATTTGGCAACTATTTCATGCCCTTGCAGATCGGCGCGCCGGATATGGCGTTCCCGCGGATGAACAACCTGTCCTTCTGGCTGTACGTCGCTGGTACCTCGCTGGGTATCGCTTCGCTGCTGAGCCCCGGCGGTAACGATCAGCTTGGCTCGGGCGTGGGCTGGGTTCTGTATCCGCCGCTGTCGACGACCGAAGGCGGCATGTCCATGGACCTTGCGATTTTCGCCGTACACGTATCGGGCGCCTCCTCGATTCTCGGCGCGATTAACATGATCACCACCTTCCTGAACATGCGTGCCCCGGGCATGACCCTGTTCAAGGTGCCGCTGTTCAGCTGGTCGATCTTCATCACCTCGTGGCTGATTCTTCTGTCGCTGCCGGTTCTGGCGGGCGCAATCACCATGCTGCTGATGGACCGCAACTTTGGCTTCACCTTCTTTGATCCGGCCGGTGGTGGTGATCCGATCCTGTATCAGCACATCCTGTGGTTCTTCGGCCACCCGGAAGTGTACATCGTGATCCTGCCCGGTTTTGGCATCATCAGCCACGTGATCGCCACCTTCTCGCGCAAGCCGATCTTCGGTTACCTGCCGATGGTCTGGGCGATCATCGCAATCGGTGTTCTGGGCTTCGTCGTTTGGGCGCACCATATGTACACCGTTGGCATGTCGCTGCGTCAGCAGGCTTACTTCATGCTGGCCACGATGGTCATCGCGGTTCCGACCGGTGTTAAGGTCTTCTCGTGGATTGCAACGATGTGGGGCGGCTCCATCGAGTTCAAGACGCCGATGCTGTTTGCCTTCGGCTTCCTGTTCCTGTTCACCGTTGGCGGTGTGACGGGCGTGGTTCTGTCGCAGGCCGGTATCGACCGTGCCTATCACGACACCTACTACGTTGTGGCGCACTTCCACTATGTGATGAGCTTGGGTGCCGTCTTTGCGATCTTCGCGGGTGTGTATTTCTACTTCTCGAAGATGACGGGTCGTCAGTACTCGGAGTTCTGGGGCAAGGTTCATTTCTGGCTGTTCTTCATCGGCGCCAACCTGACCTTCTTCCCGCAGCACTTCCTGGGCCGTCAGGGCATGCCGCGCCGCTATATCGACTATCCCGAAGCGTTCGCGCAGTGGAACTATGTCTCGTCGATCGGCGCGTTCATCTCGTTTGCCTCGTTCATCCTGTTCTTCGGCATCGTGTTCTACGCCCTGTTCCGTGGCGCGAAAGAGACACGTCCGAACCCGTGGAATGAATACGCAGACACGCTGGAATGGACCCTGCCCACCCCGCCGCCTGAACACACGTTCGAGCAGCTGCCAAAGCAGGAAGACTGGGATAAGGGCCACGCGCACTGATCCGGTCAGAGACCACAGAAAACCCCGCCCGAACCGGCGGGGTTTTTTCTTTGTGCAGCAAACGCCTAAATGCGGTAGTTGCCTGAGAGATCATATCCGCTGAGACAGCGCATATGGGGTCAGATGTTCACCCCTCTGAGGATGTCGCGATAGACCCCATCGTCTGGGTCTGCATTCAACGCCCCTGCCACCCAAGCCCTGTCCAGCTTAAGTGTTCCAACCGGCACGATTTGCTCGGCGATTTCGGCGGGTGTCGTTTCATCGATCCGACCAGTGGCCCAATCGTGATATGCGGTCGAATATCGCACACTCGCCCCGCTTGCGGGCAGATCGAGTAAACCTCCTTCTGCATAGAACCTGAGCCCATCGCCCATTTCCTCGCCTATGATTTGGCATCTGGCTCCCAAGCGGAATTTGATGATCGCCACGAACACGATCGCTGCAGAAAACGTAAACTTATCGACGAGCAATCCGACGTTTCGATCTGTTGCACCCTCCGATATCGCATCGATAAGAGGCATTGTTTTAAGAAAATCGCCTCCGGTATTTCCCCTGACATCAATAAGAAGAGGTGTGCTCGCGCGCGACCTTACGTGTTCGGCGGCCGAAAATATCGCATCAGGCAGCTTCTTTTCACCCAGGTCAAAGAAACTCGGAAACGCAAGTACGAGCCCGTCTTCGAGAAAATCTTGAACGTTCAGAAACTCCTTTGGGACCCATGCGGCATCGGATTTTCCATGTTCGTTTCTTGGATACCAGATTGATCCTGAAACCGTGTTTTCGGCGTGCATTCTCAGATAGGTTGTTTGTCCCGCACCCGTCCTGAGTTTGTATTCGATCAAACCGACCTCTTTACAAACACCCAAGCGTTTCAAGGCGTGCGGCCATGCGAATAGCATCGGGCCAACTACACGCTTACGCTGACGTGTTCCCGCCAAATAGTCGACAGCGCGCGCCTCGATTTCTTTCACAGAAACACCATTCACAGCGATCAATCGCGCACCCGGTACGGCACCAAGGCCTGGCGCACTTCCCACCAGGTTCACGTGGCTACCGATGGCAACGAACCGCAAGGGCAACACTGAAATTGCATTGTTCGGAATCAGTCGGGTATGGCCATTCCCCGGAAGGGCGAGCAAGCGCATCAAGGACATCAAAAAGTCGTCCCTTGCATCGGCAAGCGCGACCTGTCGAGCGTCAGCAATGTGCTGATCCAAAACCTCTCGCGTGACCTTGTTGAAACTGGGATCGGTCGACAAAACCGTCGTCACTACATGCTCTAGATCGCTCAACAAAGACATGCGCAGAGACTATAGGGACACACCGGGATGTCCACTTCCCATACGACGAAGCACGACGCCAGGTCGTTTCGAAACAAAAAGCTCGCCCGCTCCGAACCGCTTGCCAAAAACCCCGCAGCCCGTTCAATTCGCCAAATACTCGAAAATAAGCTATTCTCGTCAGGGCAACTGTTCCGGCAACCCGGAGGGTTCATATGCCTGAAATCGACTTTTGGTATTCGATCGGCAGCACCTACAGCTTTCTGACCGTCATGAGGTTGGACGACTGGTGCGCCGAAACCGATGCAACCGTGCATTGGCGCCCCTTTAACGTGCGCACCGTCATGATGGCGCAGCAGAACGCTCCTTTTGCGGGCAAGCCCGAAAAAACCGCCTATATGTGGCGGGATATTGAGCGTCGGGCCGCCAAGTATCACATCCATGCAAAACTGCCCGCACCCTACCCCATCTCGGACCTTGGACTTGCCAATCAGGTGGCGTTTCTGGGGATGCAGGACGGTTGGGGGCAGGATTTTACTCAGAACCTCTATCGGATCTGGTTTGAAGAGGGCGTTGAAGCTGGTAGCGAATCCGCCTTATCCGAAGCCTTGTTGCGCTGTCAGCAGGACCCGCGCCTGACACTTGCACGTGCCCGCGACGCAGATTGTATTGCCGGGCTTGAGGCCGAAACCGAACGCGCGAGCAAACTTGGCGTTTTCGGCGCACCCAGCTTTGTTGTGCGCGATGAAGTGTTCTGGGGCGATGATAGGTTGGACGACGCTTTGTCCTGGGCTCGCGTTGGACATGTCGTCTAAACTTTGCCATCGACACTGCAGGCTCATAAGCTAGGTTTCAGCCATGCCCTACCAATGGACCCAAACCTCGGACACGGAACAAGAGCTACGCTTGTGGCCACACAATTCGTTGCCACCACGTGGGGCAATGATCGTCATATTCTCGGTATTTCTGTTCGGGCTGATCCCGATCCTGGCGATGCTGGGATCGGTCGTACTTTGGGGTCTGTTGCCCTTCTTGTTGCTGACAGTTCTGGGCCTGTGGCTGGCAATCCAAACGAACTACAAGGCGCGCAGCGTGTTTGAGGTGCTCACACTGAATGGGACCCGCGCCCAGCTGATCCATCGCACACCGGGTAGGCAACAGCAGGAATGGTCCTGCAACCGCTATTGGGCGCGTCCAGAGATGCACAGGAAAGGCGGGCCAGTTCCGTACTACGTCACCCTTGTCGGTGACGGGCGCGAGGTAGAGATTGGCGCGTTCCTGTCTGAAGAGGAACGTATCAGCCTATATGATGAGCTGGTGGAACGACTGCGCGGTCCTGCCGCGCAGTAGCTAAATTCACATCTGGTTGGATGCTCAGCAGCCGTCGCTTGATGCGGCACAGAGGTGGTCTTTGACCATAGGGCCGACCCTGCCAAAATCCATCTGGCCGGTATAGCGCGTCTTAAGCTCACCCATCACCTTGCCCATATCCCGGATCGAACCGGCACCAGTGGACGTGATCGCCGATTGGATCGCCTGTGTGACCTCATCGTCATCCAGCTGTTTGGGCAGGAATTCCTCGATGATCGCAACCTCACGCATTTCACGTTCGGCCAGATCCAGGCGTCCGCCCTCTTCATAAGCGCGCGCGCTTTCCTTGCGCTGCTTGGTCATTTTACCAAGAATTTCAAGAACCTCGGCATCGCCGCACCCTTTCGCCTCTTCATTGTCAGAAGCGCGCGAGGCGATATCTCGATCCTTGATTGCGGCGTTGATCAGACGCAGTGTCGATAGACGTTCGACCGCTTTGTCTTTCATTGCTTGCTTCAGGGCGGTGTTCACCCGTGATCGCATGTCCATTTGGTTTGTCCATCCCCATGACAAAGGAACCCCGAACATATCCAAACAAAAAGCATGATACAACAGGGTGCGAAACCACTTAACCCATTGATAAATAACGATAGCCAAAAATTTGAACATACTTGACCCGAAGGCATAACCCCCTTAGTTATGCGCCGATTTACCCTTTAGGAGAGTTGCGCCATGGTCCAGAATGCCCCGTCCAAGCCCACCGCATGTCTGGCTCTGGCCGACGGAACCCTGTTTTATGGCGTAGGCTTCGGCGCAACAGGCCAAACTGTGGCCGAGCTGTGCTTTAACACCGCGATGACGGGATATCAGGAAATCATGACTGATCCCTCCTACGCTGGGCAGATCATCACTTTCACCTTCCCGCATATCGGCAACGTCGGTGTGAACCCCGAAGATGACGAAACCAACGATCCGGTGGCCGCCGGTATGGTGGTCAAATGGGATCCGACCGAACCCTCGAACTGGCGTTCCGCCGAAGAGTTGAAGGATTGGCTGGCTCGCCGTGGCCGGATCGCCATCGGCGGCGTTGATACCCGCCGCCTGACCCGAGCGATCCGTCAACAAGGCGCGCCGCATGTGGCGCTGGCCCATGACCCGGAAGGGAAGTTCGATATTGAGGCATTGATTGCAGCGGCGCGTGGGTTTGCCGGTCTGGAAGGCATGGACCTGGCCAAAGAAGTCACCTGCGCGCAAAGCTATCGCTGGGATGAAATGCGGTGGGCCTGGCCCGAGGGCTATGCCCGTCAGGAAGCGCCTGTTCACAAGGTCGTTGCAATCGACTATGGCGCCAAGCGCAACATCTTGCGCTGTCTTGCCTCGGCGGGCTGCGATGTGACCGTGCTGCCGGCAACCGCCACTGCCGCCGAGGTTCTGGCTCACAATCCCGACGGAGTGTTCCTGTCAAACGGTCCGGGCGATCCGGCCGCGACTGGTGAGTACGCCGTGCCGATGATTAAAGAAATTCTTGAGACGACAGAACTGCCGGTCTTCGGCATCTGCCTTGGCCACCAGATGTTGGCTCTGGCGCTTGGCGGGCAGACCATCAAGATGAACCACGGCCATCATGGTGCGAACCACCCGGTCAAGGACTTGGAGACCGGCAAGGTCGAGATCACCTCGATGAACCATGGCTTTGCGGTGGATGCCGAGACCCTACCCGAGGGCATTGTAGAAACCCATCGATCCTTGTTTGACGGATCGAACTGCGGCATCCGCATGACGGATCGCCCCGTCTATTCGGTTCAATACCACCCTGAGGCGTCACCCGGACCGCAGGACAGTTTCTACCTGTTCGAGCGTTTCGCTGACGCCATGGCGGGCCGTAAAGCGCAGGCATAATCGCCCACTGCCCAAGGTTAACCCGCTATTAACCTAAATGGATCAACCCTGACGACAGGTCGCTGCGTCAGGGTTTTTTTAATGGTTGAATTGAATCTTCAGAATTTCACCTCTGCAGCACCGATCCCGCCGCAAGGTTTGCGCAAACCCCTTGGGGCCTGTCTCATTGAACAAGGCGCAATAACGGCGGATCAATTGAGGCAAGCGCTGGACCTCCAAACGCGACAGAAAGCCTCTTTGGGCGAAATTCTGGTTGGCGAGGGGTGGGTCAGTCGCGCTGATGTTCTGATGGCTCTGTCCACACAAAGCGGCTGGCAAATTGCCGACCTTGAAGAAATCCCGCCCGCCCCGGGCTTGTCCGAGTTCAAGCCGGTGGAATTCTGGCTGGCGCATAATGTCATCCCGTGGATGCGCATCGGCCCCCTTCTTCTGGTCGCCACTGCCCGGCCTGACCGGTTTCCAACTGTCACCGCTGAAATGCAGGACTGCCCCTATGCAATCATCCCGGTTCTGGCCGCGCCAGACAAGATTGACCGGGTGATATCGCAGCAATTTGCGATGCCTTTGGCCCAGGCCGCCGAAGCACGCGTGGATGAGGCGCAAAGCTGCCGCACCTGGACACCGGTCTCGCGCGCTGTTCCGGTTTTGGGCGCATTTGGGGTGACGACCCTTTTTGCGCTGATGCCGAAGTTCGGGCTTACCATTCTTCTGATTGCGGCTGTTACCACGTTGATCCTGTTCATGATCTTGCGAGTGGCAGGCGCGTTGACCTTTCTGGTATCGCGGATCAGACCACGCGAGGCTGATCCCAAAACCGCCCCGATTTCCCTGCGACAACCTTGTGTCTCTATCATGGTCCCGCTGTACAAAGAACGCGAGATTGCAGGCGCTTTGATCCAACGCTTGCAACGGTTGACCTATCCCAAAGCGCTGCTGGATGTGATCCTGGTGCTGGAAGAAAGTGACGATGTCACGCGCGAAACCGTTGCCAAGGTCGACCTGCCCAGTTGGATCAGAACCGTCGAAGTTCCCGAGTTGAACGGCCTGACCACAAAGCCGCGCGCGATGAACTATGCGCTGGATTTCTGCCGGGGCGACATTCTGGGCGTTTGGGATGCCGAAGATGCGCCTCAACCGGATCAGATCGAACGCGTTGTCGAACACTTCACCCAAGCCGCACCGGATGTGGTTTGCCTGCAAGGGGTTCTGGACTATTACAACCCTCGCACCAATTGGCGCTCGCGCTGTTTTGCGATTGAGTACAATAGCTGGTTTCGCGTTATTTTGCAGGGGATTGCCCGGTTGGGCCTTGTGGTGCCATTAGGTGGAACCACGTTTTTCTTTCGCCGTGACAAACTGGTCGAACTGGGCGGCTGGGATGCCCATAACGTGACCGAAGATGCAGACTTAGGCGTGCGCCTCAGCCGTGCCGGATACAGGACCGAGATGGTTGATACCACAACCTATGAAGAGGCCAATTTCCGCGCCTGGCCCTGGGTCAAACAGCGTTCGCGCTGGCTCAAGGGGTTTATGGTCACCTATCTGGTGCATATGCGCAGCCCCTTGAAACTGTACCGCGATCTTGGACTGATGAAGTTTGCCGGGATTCAGGCGTTCTTTCTGGGCACTCTGGGACAGTTCCTTCTGGCTCCGGTACTATGGGTCTTTTGGTTATCGACACTGGGTGTGTCGAACCCAATGCAAACCATCTTGCACTCTGCTCTCATCCCGCCTTTGCTAATGCTGTTCATTGTAACCGAAACGATCAACATTGCGGTTGGGATGCTTGCCGTCGCCGCACGCGAGCGGCGGTTCCTTCTGCCATGGGTGCCGACGATGGGGCTGTATTTTCCCTTGGGCGTCGTTGCGGCCTACAAGGCGTTGTGGGAGTTGGTGTTCAACCCGTTCTTCTGGGACAAAACCCAACACGGCCAAGCAGCCGAGGACCTGCAACAGGTCTAAGCGTCAGTTTTCCCGCCGCACGGCATCCTGTTTGAGGCGTGTCATAAACGCGACGGAGATATGCTCTTTCAGGGCGCGGCCTGCGGCTTCTTCATCCCGTGCGGCAATGGCATCGACAATGGCTTTGTGTTCGCTCTGCGCAATCTCGCCACGCCCTTGAACCGCCAGGGACGTTGTTGCCATCAAGGCCATCGTGCGGTGTACCAGATCCAGTTGTTGCACCAGATACCGGTTGTGCGAGGCCAAATGTATCTGCTCATGAAACCGACGGTTTGCACGCGCCAAGGCGGTTGGGTCATCGACCAAAGCATCATCCTCGGCCACCATTTCCTGCAGAACTCTGATTTCTTCTTCGGTGGCATGCTTGGCGGCCAGACGGGCGGCTAGACCTTCTAGCTCGCGCCGTACCACATACAACTCAGCCATCTGGTTGTGATCCAAAGACGCCACGATCAGCGACCGCCCGTCCCGTTCCAACAAAGACTGCGTCTCAAGCCGCTGAAGCGCCTCGCGGATCGGAGTACGCGAGACACCAAACCGCTCGGCCAACTCACTTTCGACCAGACGATTGCCGGGTTTGTAGACACCCACGTCAATCGCTTCCAAGATCAGGCTATAGGCGTCCTTGTTGGATTGTCGGGATTGGGGCATGTGTCTTACGTCTCCTCGTTCGGACATGTCTATCCGTGTCCGGGCCGTGCAATCAAGCCCGGCATTGAAAAGCACCAGATTGCAGCCTAAACCCACATCATGGTCAAACCTGCCTTTAGCCACGTCACCCAATGGGTGTTCGATCTGGACAACACTCTTTATCCGCCGCACATGCGCCTGTTCGACCAGATCGAGGTGTTGATGACGGATTACGTCGTACAGGCCATTGGCGTGGACCGGGCCGAGGCCGACCGGCTGCGCAACCATTACTGGCGCGAATATGGCACCACGCTGGCAGGGTTGATGGCTGAACACGACCTGGACCCTGATCCCTATCTGCATGCGGTCCATCAGGTCGATATGAGCCATATGGACGCCGATGCCGAACTGGCTTCCCAAATCCGCGCCCTGCCCGGCCGTCGTATCGTTTATACCAATGGCAGCGCGCCCTATGCGGAACGTGTGCTTGAGGCGCGTGGACTGACAGGACTGTTTGATGCGATCTACGGCGTCGAACATGCAGGCTATCGCCCGAAACCGGAAAAGGCAGCTTTCGAGACGATCTTTGCGCAGGATGGCATTCAGGCCGATAAGGCTGCCATGTTCGAGGATGACCCCCGCAATCTGGCCGCCCCGCACGAGATGGGAATGCGCACCGTTCACGTCGCGCCAGACCCGCATGAGGCCGACCATATCCACCATCACACGGACGATCTAACCGCCTTTCTGGCGCGCCTGCGATAGGCTGTCACACTGCGACGATCTGCACATTCTGCACCTGCAGCATCAATCCTATATCCCGTTTTGCGACGAACAGAACGGAGACCCCGATGACCGCGATCGAGATGCCTCGGCGCCAGCCGATTTGGCAGCGCTTGTTTTATAGAATTCCCCTGCTTGGCTGGCTGGCACGAGACGCCGCAGAGGGCAAACCCGAAGACCTGGTGTATACTGCGGCGGCGATCTTCAGCATGTGGGGGTGCTCGGCTTTGCTATTCGGTCTGCCGGGTCTTTACATCCCAGCGGTACTGATGGTCCCAATCATGTTCCTGATCCTCATCCTGATTTCACGCGGATAGGGCACGAGACAGGATGTCACTTGGCGCAGGCGACGGAACCGCACTAGGGTCTGCCGGGAACGGAGTGAGCGCCATGAGCAACAGCTGTGACATCCTGATTTCCGGCGGTGGCATCGCCGGCATGACTGCGGCGGCGGCCTTTGGCACAGCTGGGTACAATGTGGTCTGCGTTGACCCGACCCCTCCGATCACTGAACGCGATGTTGATGGGTCAGACCTGCGGACCACGGCCTTTCTTCAGCCCGCGCAGGCGTTGTTGGAACAGTGTGGATTGTGGGGCCGGCTGAAATCGTACGCAGCTCCCTTGCAGATTATGCGTATCGTTGACGCGGGCGGTGACATCCCTGAACCGCGCGTGGTGCGGGATTTCAACGCCTCTGACATCTCGGATCAGCCATTTGGCTGGAACCTGCCCAACTGGCTGCTGCGACGCGAGATGGTGGCTCGGCTGGCCGAGTTGCCCAACGTCGATTTCCGCCCCGGAACAGGTACCGTCAGCCTGTTCACCCGCACCGCTGAGGCGCGTGTCGGCCTGAGTGATGGCAGCCGGCTCCAGTGCAAACTGATCATCGCTGCAGACGGTCGGAATTCTCCCATGCGCGAAGCCGCGGGAATTACAGTTCACACCACACGCTATGGCCAGAAAGCGCTTGCCTTTGCCGTCACACATCCCATAGCGCATGAAAACGTCTCGACCGAGATACACCTGTCCGGTGGCCCCTTCACGCTGGTGCCTTTGCCCGATTGGCAGGGTCAACCTTCATCTGCAATCGTCTGGATGGAACGCGGGCCACGTGCGATTGAGTTGCTGAACCTCGATACCAATGCATTCGAAACCGCGATGACCGAGCGGTCCTGCGGTTTGTTCGGGCCGTTGAAACTGGCCTCGCGCCGGACGATCTGGCCAATCATCAGCCAATCTGCTGCGCGCCTGTCGGGCGAGCGCATCGCGCTGATGGCCGAGGCCGCCCATGTGGTGCCCCCTATCGGCGCGCAAGGCCTGAACATGTCGCTGGGTGATCTGCGGTCGCTGCTGGATCTGGCGCAAGCCCGACCCGATGGTTTGGGCGACGCGCAAATGCTGGATGCCTATCACAAGGCGCGACACGCCGAGATTGACCTGCGGGTTAAAGGCATTGACCTGCTGAACCGCGCCTCGATGATCGAGGCGCGCCCGTTGCGCGATGCCCGCGCTATGGGGCTGAACGCCTTGTATTCGATGGCACCAGTACGCAAGACGCTGATGCAGATGGGCCTCGGCGTTCGCTAAGGCCCAACAGGTTCATAGAACCTGATCCAGAACGCGTTTCAAGCGGGCGATGGTGCCATCGACATCATACAGCTTGTCGAGGCCGAACAGACCAAGCCGAAACGTGCTGAACCCAGCCGGTTCGTCACATTGCAGCGGCACGCCAGCCGCGATCTGCATTCCCAACGCAGCAAACTTCTTGCCATTCTGAATGTCCGGATCAGCCGTATAGCTGACAACAACGCCTGGCGCGCCAAAGCCATCCGCGGCCACCGAGACGGCACCTTTTTCCTTCAACAGCGCCCGCACGCCATTGCCCAATGCCCATTGCGCTTTCCGCAGCTTATCGAACCCGTAACCTTGCGTCTCAAGCATCGTATCGCGAAACGCGGTCAACGCATCCGTGGGCATAGTCGCGTGATAGGCATGCCCCCCATTTTCATAGGCCTGCATAATCTGACGCCACTTTTTGAGATCCACTGCAAAACTGTCGGACTCGGTCTCTTGCAACAGCGCCTCGGCCCGCTCGGACAGCATGACAAGACCGGCGCAGGGCGATGCGCTCCAGCCCTTTTGTGGGGCCGAGATCAGGACGTCCACACCGGTTGCTTTCATATCCACCCAGGCGCAGCCAGACGCGATGCAATCCAGAACCATCAACGCACCGACCTCATGCGCAGCAGTAGCCATAGCGGCCACATAGTCATTGGGCAGGATCACCCCGGCCGAGGTTTCCACATGCGGTGCGAAGACCACATCCGGGCGGGTCTCACGAATGGTGGCAACCACATCCTCGATAGGTGCAGGTGCAAAGGGCGATGGGCTGGAATTCCCCGTTTCCCGGGCTTTCAGGACAGTCACCGCTTTGGTCAAAGCACCGCTTTCGACGATCTGGCTCCACCGGTAGGAAAACCACCCATTTCTCACCACCAGAACCTCGGCGTTGCGGGCGAATTGACGGGCAACAGCCTCCATCCCATAGGTGCCGCCACCGGGTATGATGGCGACGCCATCGGCGTTGTATACCTCGCGCAGCATGTCAGAGATATCGCGCATGACCTGCTGAAATCTAGACGACATGTGATTCAACGAGCGATCGGTAAAGACAACCGAGAACTCTTCAAGACCGTCTGGATCCACGGTTTCCAGCAATGCAGGCATTTCGAATCCTTCTCTACAGCATTTGGTTGAAAGACTGGCGGGATTACATGGGCGGGTAAAGTCAAAACGGCGCGACAAAACTGACCCAAGGTCAAGTGAAACAATCCCTGAGATTCCGTACTAAAGGCTTCAAATACAGCAAAAATGACGCCAATTAGTATCAGCTCCCCTTTACACTTTTGCTTGCTTCTGACCAGATGCATACACTTTTTGCTTGAAGGGATAATTTCACAGGTGAATGTTCAAAAGCGGATCAGCTTCCAGGTCGTTCGTGACGAAGTCAAACGCCGTATCGAAAGCCGCATCTGGCCTCAGGGCTCGCTTTTACCGACAGAAACGCAACTGGCTGAAGAGTTCAACTGCGCCCGTGCAACTGTGAATCGGGCGCTGCGCGAACTCGCCGATCAGGGCTTTGTCGAACGCAAGCGCAAAAGCGGGACGCGGGTTAAAAAGGAACCAAGCCGTCATGCAAAGCTAGAGCTTTTGCTGGCCCGGCAGATGGTGCAAAACCAAAACGCTGACTATCGGTATGCGCTGGTAGAACGGAATGTAGAATTCAGCCCGGGATGGCTGGCTTCGCAGCTCGGCGTAGCATGCGACGCACGTGTTCTGAATCTGACCTGCATGCACTATGCCGACAACCGCCCCTTTCAGTTGGAAGAGCGCTGGATCAATATCGAAGCCGTTCCCGAGATCGAAGATGCCAATCTAACCGATAGTGGTCCGCATGAATGGCTGTTGAACGCCGCGCCGTTTAACGAAGCGGAAGTATCGTTCAGCGCAGTCTCGGCTGACAGTCGCCTTACAGAGTTCATGGGTACGACAGCCGGGACCTCGATGATCCAGATGGAAAAGACGACATGGAAAGATGACACCCCGTTAAGTTTTGCCCGGATCACGCATCACCCGAGCTATCGCATCCGGACAAAGTACTAGACGCTGTCACCCAATCGGCCCGGGCAGCCGTTCCTCGCTGAGTAGGACATTCGCCTCAACATCGCCTGCACCCGGCAGGGTCATGATCCGGCGGCGCAGTACCCGCTCGAAATCGGACAAGTCACGCGCCACAACACGCAACCGGTAATCATACAGCCCCAACACATGTTCGACAGTCTGCACTTCGGGGATAGCACTGACGGCGCGTTCGAAATCTTCCAGACTGACCTGTCCTTTGCGGGCCAGCTTCACACCCAGGAAAACCGTAACGCCGAACCCCAAAGCCTCGGCATTCAGGCGCAGCCGGCGGCCCTTGATGACGCCGGCCTCTTCGAGCCTGCGAATACGCCGCCACGTGGCGGGCTGTGACAATCCGAGTTTGCGACCAAGGGCACCCGCGCTTTGGGTTGCGTCCAGACATAGGGCGCGCAGGATCTGTCGATCAGTTTCGTCGAGTTCGATCATACCGGCAGCACCTCGTCCCGCTTGACCCGCGCGATATGCATTAACGCTTCGATATCAGCGATATGCGGCAGGGTCAGGATGCGATCCCGATACAGCTGCTGATAATGCGCCATATCCTTTGCCAGAATGGACAGGCGCACATCCACCCTACCCAGAAAGGTCTGTATCTCGATCACTTCTGGCACCTGTCGGGCTGCAGCGGTGAACTCATCAAATGCGCGCGGCTGTGTCTTATCCAGTGTCACACGCAATGACACCTCGACCGCGTAGCCCAAAGCGGTCCAGTCAATCACTGCCTCTTGGCCCTCGACAATTCCTGCGGCCTGCATCTTTTCGATACGTCGCCAACAAACACCTTGCGTGATCCGACACCGTTCGGCCAATTCAGCGGTCGAAAGGCTGGGCTCGGCCTGAAAATGGCGCAAGATACGTCGATCAATCTCATCAAGCATGAATTTTCCAGAATCTTTCACCAACACGAATACTTCTTCTTGTTTTTTGTGAATATCTGATGCCGACGCGCTCGCCAATACCAAAAGCTCCGGCTAAAAGCACAGCAATCGAAACAGAAAGGACCAGCGAAATGCGCGTCTACTACGATCGCGATTGCGACATCAACCTGATCAAAGACAAAAAAGTGGCCATTCTGGGCTATGGCTCGCAAGGTCACGCGCACGCGCTGAACCTGCGCGACTCGGGTGCGAAGAACCTGGTCGTCGCCCTGCGCGAAGGTTCGCCCTCGGCCAAGAAAGCCGAAGGTGAAGGTCTGACGGTCATGGGTATCGCCGAAGCGGCCGCATGGTGCGACGTCATCATGTTCACCATGCCCGACGAACTGCAGGCTGAAACCTACAAGAAATACGTGCATGACAACATCAAGCCGGGCTCGGCCATTGCCTTCGCTCACGGCCTGAACGTGCATTTCGGCCTGATCGAGCCGAAAGAAGGCGTCGACGTGATCATGATGGCCCCCAAAGGCCCCGGCCACACCGTTCGCGGCGAATACACCAAAGGCGGCGGCGTGCCCTGCCTTGTTGCTGTAGACAACGATGCAACCGGCAAAGCGCTGGAAATCGGCCTGTCCTACTGCTCGGCCATCGGTGGCGGCCGCTCGGGCATCATCGAGACCAACTTCCGCGAAGAATGCGAAACCGACCTGTTCGGCGAACAAGCCGTACTGTGCGGTGGCCTGGTTGAGCTGATCCGCTGCGGCTTTGAAACTCTGGTCGAAGCGGGCTACGCGCCCGAGATGGCTTACTTCGAGTGTCTGCACGAAGTGAAGCTGATCGTTGACCTGATCTATGAAGGCGGTATCGCGAACATGGATTACTCGATCTCGAACACGGCTGAGTACGGCCAATACGTCACCGGCCCGCGTATCCTGAAATACGACGAGACCAAAGCACGTATGAAAGAGGTTCTGAACGACATCCAGCAGGGTAAATTCGTTCGCGACTTCATGCTGGAAAACGCCGTTGGCCAGCCGACCATCAAAGCGTCGCGCCGTGCAAATGACGAGCACATGATCGAGGAAACCGGTGCAAAACTGCGCGCCATGATGCCCTGGATCTCGGCCGGTAAAATGGTCGACAAAGAAAAGAACTAAGCCTGACAGATGTCAGAGTTGGGGCGACCCAAGTGGTCGCCCTTTTTATTTCGTGAATGCGTTGGCGTAACACTCGCCTAGAACAAAATCCCAGCCTGTATCGTATCCGCCACGTTTCTCCGGCGCCTCTGCAGCCCAGACTTCCCACCCCGAGTGGGTCAATGTCACAAGGGTTTTGCCGGGATCGCTCTCTTCGAAAAGCACTTCAACCTGAGTGGGAAAGTCTTTGTTCGTGCCAGGATGCCAAGTGAACGCCACGCGCCGCCCGTCTTCATAGATAAGCACCTCGCCCCAGTCGGCCCTTTCGCCATCGCACATCGTTTCATACACCGCACCACCAACCCAAGGCTCGATCATGACCGCCAGCGCTGGTTTTCCCTTGGTGGCCGACACTGCATGGCCGTCCAGCGGCCACCAGTTTGCAACGCGATGGACGAAAACATCGAAAGCCCTATTCGGCACAGCGTTCACGGTAATAGATTTGACAATTGGATCGGTCATATATCGCGCCTTTCCCGATTGATTTCTTCTGCAAAACTGCCCAGCACGTCGGACCAGTATCTTTCCAGCCATGCCCGAATGCTGTCCAACCCGTCTGGACGTGCAAAGTAAATACGACGCGTCCCTTCTGACCGGCATTCGACCAATCCGGCGTCAGACAAAACCCTTAGATGCTGCGATACCGCTGGGCGGCTGACGGGCAGCGTCTCCGCCAAGGCCCCGACCGCAGAAGGCCGGGCCGCTACCGCTTCGAAAACTCTCAGGCGCGTTGGATCACCTAAGGCTGAAAATGTATCATGGTAAGCCATAACTTACCGTAAGTTATTACTTACGTATTGTCAAATTCAGTCACGTGACATCTGTAAAATCAAAGGATAAGGGGGAGTTATGGTTCAAGACCCCAACTACCGCGATTGGAGTGGTGTGATTTCACTCGGCCTCATCTGGGGCGGTACCTTCATGGTGGTTGCCATAGCGCTCGAGGGCTATGGACCAGTGACCGTCGCAACGGCACGGACGACGTTGGGGGCGATCACCTTGCTGTGTTTAATGGCTGTCACTGGCCGTAGGGTGCCCGGACCGGATCGCCGCCTTTGGGGGTCGATTGCCATCATCGGGCTGCTGTCCACCGCCCTGCCCTTCATGCTGCTCAGCTGGGGGCAACAATATGTGCCGTCGGCTTTCGCAGGCCTTTCCATGGCAGCTATCCCGCTGATGGTTCTGCCATTGGCCCATTTCTTTTCCGACGAACCGCTGAATGCGCGCAGAATGCTGGGTGTATCTCTAGGGTTTACCGGCGCTTTGGTCCTGATAGGTCCGGGGCTTGCCCAGATCGGACAAGGGGCCGAGCCTTTGGCCCAGCTTGCCTGTATCACAGCTGCGCTGTGCTATTCTGTGGCCTCGATCTTCACCCGGCGCTGCCCGCCAATCGACCCGGTGACTCTGGCCGCGCTAACGCTTGTGGTCGGCGCAGTTTGCTTGTTGCCACTTATGCTGGTCATAGAAGGGCTACCGGAATGGGAAGGCGCGCGCTCGGGTCTTGCCATCATCATCCTCGGGCTGGTTCCGACCGCCTTTGCAACGCTTCTGCGGGTCTCGATCATTCGCAGTGCGGGGTCAGTCTTTCTGACGCTGGTGAACTATCAGGTTCCGATCTGGTCGATGGTGTTCGGTGCCTGGGTTCTGTCCGAGGCGCTGCCACTGCGATTCTTCATCGCGCTGGCGATGATCCTGACCGGGCTGGCGATCAGCCAGTGGTTCAGCCTGCGTAAATTGCTGATCGGCCGCTAGCCGGCAGCCGCTTCGACCTCGGCCACGATGCCATCGACCACCTGAGACAGAAGCGCATCATCCTCGCATTCTGCCATCACTCGGATCAATGGTTCTGTGCCTGATTTTCGGATCAACAGACGCCCCTGCCCGTTCAGGCGGGCCTCAGCATCGGCAATAGCCGCTTTAACGTTTTGCGCCTCAAGCGGGGCCTGACCGGCAGCATAGCGGACGTTCTTAAGCAGTTGCGGCACGGTCTCAAACTGCCGCGCGAGATCCGAGGCTTTACGGCCCGACAGAACCATTTCGGCCAGAAAATGCAGACCTGCCATAAGCCCGTCACCGGTGGTGGCATAGTCGCTCATCACGATATGGCCGGATTGTTCCCCACCCAGGTTGAAGCCACCGTCTCGCATGCGTTCGACCACATATCGGTCGCCAACCGCGGTGCGTTCCAGCTGCAAACCCTGCGATTGCAAATGCCGTTCTAGCCCAAGGTTAGACATAACGGTGGCGACCAAAGCGCCGCCTTTCAACTGGCCAGACTTAGCCCAGGCCGAGGCCAGCAAGGCCATCAACTGATCGCCATCCGCTACTTTTCCAGTCTCATCGATAACGACGACCCGATCCGCGTCGCCATCCAGGCAAATCCCCACATTCGCACCATGCGCCACCACCGTCTCTGCGGCCAATTGCGGTTGTGTCGATCCGCAGTTGAGGTTGATGTTCTTGCCGTTCGGCGCAATGCCAACCGGGATCACCTCGGCCCCCAACTCCCACAGCACTTCCGGCGCGGTGCGGTGCGCGGCCCCGTTGGCGCAATCGATCACAACCTTCAGGCCATCCAGCCGCACATCGCGTGGCAAAGAGGATTTGATCCGCTCGCCATAGCGAAAACGCGCATCGTCGACGCGGCGGGCGCGGCCGATATTCTGTGCTTGGGCCGGGCTGACGCCCTCTTCAATCAGGCGCTCAATCTCGATCTCGGCCTGGTCAGACAGTTTGAATCCATCAGGCCCAAAAAACTTGATCCCATTGTCGATGGCCGGGTTGTGGCTGGCCGAGATCATGACCCCCAGATCGGCGCGCATGGACCGGGTCATCAGACCCACTGCGGGTGTCGGCACAGGGCCCAACAGCAGCACGTTCATTCCAGTTGAGGTCAAACCTGCTGTCAGCGCGTTTTCCAGCATATAGCCGGACAGCCGGGTATCCTTACCGATAACCACACGGTGTACGCCTGAGGCGTCACGGCGGAAATACCGCCCAACCGCAGCCCCGATACGCAAGGCCATTTCGGCTGTCATCGGATGGGTATTGGCCGTGCCCCGCACACCATCTGTTCCGAACAACTTGCGCATCAATGACCCCTCACCAAAATCGTTGAGACCGGATTACCGGACCGCGGCCCATAGACGCAAGGCCTGAGCAGTTTCTGCCACGTCATGCACCCGGATGATCTGCACACCTTGGGACAATCCGTCCAGAGCAAGGGCGATTGATCCCGGCGCGCGGGCGGTTTTTTGCGGCTCTTTCCCGATTGATCCGATAAAGCCCTTGCGCGACACACCCAACAGAATCGGGCAGCCCAACCCGTGAAACACGCTGAGATTGCGCAGAAGGTCCAGATTGTGCTGTTCGGTTTTGCCAAAACCGATGCCGGGATCAACGATGATCAGATCGCGACGCAGGCCCATCGTCTCTAGACGTGCAATCTGACCTTCCAGAAAATCGTAAACGTCCAGCACCACGTCATCGTATTGCGGATCATCCTGCATCGTGGCCGGATCGCCCTGCATGTGCATCACGCAAACCGGCGCGCCGAGCCCGGCGCAGAACTGGGCAAGCTTGGGGTCGAAAGTAAAGCCCGAAACATCGTTGACCAAACCCGCCCCGGCTGCGCAGGCTGCTTTGGCCACCGCCGCCTTGCGGGTGTCGATCGAAATCAAAGCATCTGTTTCGGCCCGGATCGCTTCGATCAGCGGGCGTGTCCGGGCTATTTCTTCGTCTTCTGGGATAAAATCTGCGCCGGGTCGCGTGGATTCGCCACCAATATCCAGAATGGTTGCGCCATGAGCGACCATATCAGCCGCGCCTGCCCGCGCCGCGTCGACGGTGCTATGTACCCCCCCATCCGAGAAACTGTCTGGCGTGGCGTTCAGAATGCCCATGATCTGAGGTCGTGCCATGTCGAGGCCCGCAATAGCTGCGCGCGGACGGCTGAGGCGGTCCAACTGATCAGCCGGGACCTCTGCCGCTATCACGACACTTGGCTCGCGATCCCGCAACAGAACCTCGACATGGGTAAACCAGAGCGCCTGACCCGCCAACGGCACAGCTTCCTCGGGCCGGGCTGCGCCATGTTGAACGAGCGGGCGGTAGTATTCCCTCACAATTGTGCCTGATCGACGGCAACCGCGCGCAGCGGCGTCTTGGGTTCTTTCGGCAACTCGCCTCCGATGACCATCATCTCGCTGGCCTCAAATGTCGCGGCAAACCACGCGGCTAGTGCAACCGCGTCCGAAGGCGCAGCTGATGGACCGTCAACCGCATCCAACACGATCTTGGACGGGGCCCAAACGCAGATTTGGCCGTTTTTCATCGCCCAATCCAACTCGGTTCGAGTTGAAACAACGACACAGCGGTGATCCCGTGCGGCCAAAACCCATGCGTTTTGTTCGATGGACAGCAGGTCGATCCGGCGCTGAGTCATGGCGTGGCCGGTTTGCGGCACTTCCAGATCAGAGGCGCCAACACACAGGATCAGCGGTCGCTGGCGATTTTCCAATTGGTCAATCCAGCCTTTCAGGTTGCCTGATGCAATGGCGTCATTGGACAGGAAAACCAGACGCGGATGCGGGCGTTCTTCTTCGACCACATCGTGGTGAACCGCATCCTTGCCGCGCACAATTTCGACCCCCAATGCACCGGGTCCGCGATCCAGCTTCTCGATCCGGACGAACACGCGCACAGCCTGCGGTTCCAACAAGATACGCTCGGCTACTCGTTCGGCCAGCGTTTCAAGAAGGTTCAGACGCTCTGCCGCCAATTCATAGGCAATCGCTTCGGTCACGCGGTCATACGACAGGATACGATCCACATCATCGTCAATATCCGCCGTCAGCGGGCGGACTTCGACAACGATGTTAAAGCAGATGCGCTGGGTCGTGCCGCGCTCGGCCTGAAAAGCTCCGATCTCAACTTCGACGGTGTGATCGCGAAGCGAAATGCGATCCAGCGGCCCTCGGGGCGAGGTCGCCTCGGACCGTTCAGACGGGTGCGCAAAGGCAAGGCGGATTTCAGAACTCATGGATCAGGCCTTTTCCGGCTCGTAAAACAGTTCGCCCAGTCTAGGCGTTTCGAGGGCCTATAACATTCATGCAAACGCCATTCCAACCACTGATTGCGGCGTCAAGTAACGCGGAACCAGCTCATCATGCCAGCGGCGGCGTGGCCCAGCATGTGGCAATGCAGCAGCCAATCCCCCGGATTATCCGCGACCAGTACCACCTGCCGGGTCTGCTCGCGTTCAATCAGAACCGTATCACGCCAGGGACCCAGCGACCCATCCTCCAATACCAGACGGAGGTGATGACCATGCAGATGCATGGCATGTGGGAAAGCGGTTTCGTTTACGAACGCAATCCGGTGAATGCTGCCTCGCGCGGCATCCAGAAACGGATCAGATGGGCGCTCGGCGATACCGTTCAACGCCCAGAACCGCCCAAGCTGCGCCAGTTCACGCCCTGACAAGTCCGCACCGCCAAGCTGCGCGCTTTGCAACCACCGCATCGCCCCGCCCTGTAAAACCATCTGGTGCAACGGGGCAGTGCTGATCTGCGTCACCTCAGGCACGGGATTGGGTGGAAGGGATGCTATGCCATCGCGCGGGGCACGGGCCGCGCTTTCTTTCACATCGAACCGCACCAGACCAAAGCCGCCGTCTCGCTCGACGCTGACCAGACTTGCCGTGGTCTCGGCAAGAACATCGACAATCAAATCAATCCTTTGCGCGGGGGCCAACGGGAAAGTGTCGGCGACCCTCAGCGGGAATTCCAAAGGCATCCCATCCAACGCGACAATCCACCCGGCCAGGCCGTCGAGGTCCAGATCGTATATCCGCGCGTTTGATGCATTTATCAGGCGGAGCCTGAGGCGCTGGTTTCGACCCACCGAGAAGGCCGGATCAAATACGCCATTGACGGTGACGATATTCCCAAGTCGGCCCGCATGGCTCAGATCATGGCCATTGTTGAAATCATCGGTAATTTGCGCTGTTTCCGGGTCCAGACGCCAATCATCCAGCATCAGGATTAAGTCCTGATCTACTTTGGGGCCGGCGGCTTCCTCGACGATCAGGGGCCCATAGAGCCCGCGCGCAACCTGTTCAACCGAGCGATTATGCGCATGATACCAATAGGTGCCAGCGTCAGGGACGACAAAGTCATAGTCAAAGGTTCCATCGGGCGCGACAGCCTCTTGCGTCAAGCCCGGCACCCCGTCCATCGCATTGTTTATACGAATACCATGCCAATGGATCGACGTCGGTTGAGGAAGCTTGTTTACAAAGCGGCGTTGAACTCGATCTCCTTGCCGGAACTTCAGCGTTTGGCCCGGAACCGCACCCTCAAAGCCCCAGATTTCCGTTTCAGGAAACCCTTCTGGCGCAAGGCGCTGACGGGCAACACGCGCCTCAAGCTGCGGGAACTCGGCCTTCGCCGCAACGGGCAGCAACGACACTGCTGCCGCGGCTTGCAGGAATTGTCTTCGATTGAATGGCATTGCGGGCCTCCTGACCCGCAATATAGACCGCAACATGCCCCGCGCCATCAAGCTTCCAGCGCGGGTGCGTCAATCAGTTGCTCGCCGTCCGGTAGTTGTGGCGATAGAAGATATGCACACCGATCTTGGCTGTCTGTTTGTAGACCCGCGCCCAGGACGGACGCACAGCGGTTGTGTGATAATGGGTCGCCCCTTCGGTCAATTCCTTCGAGATCCCGTCAATGGCCGCGCGCGCCACTTTTGATACACGTTCGAACGCTTTCTGTTCGTGGATCACCTCTTTGCGGCCATCACAGGTATAGGTGAACTGACACTGGTATTTTTTGCCCGTGCCCTGGCGGATCACACCGCACAGGCTGTCAGGAAAGCGGCTGCTTTTGACCCGGTTCAGGATCACTTCGGCCACGGCAAACTGACCGCGCACGCTTTCACCACGGGCTTCGAAATACAGCGCCTCAGCCAGGCATTGCCAGTTCTCATCTCCGGTGGCTTTCGGTTGCTGGTCCAGCCAGTCCTTGGAATAGGAGACTTGAATTGGTTCGGCCGACTTACGCGGCTTGAACAATTTGAAATAGTCACGGAAACTTTGCGCCGGCAATTCATTGCGGGCGACAAGTTCTTGCTTAGCAGAATCGGTTGCTTCCCTCTCGGCGAAGGAAGCACTTGGCAGCATGGTTGCTGCCAATGTGGCAACAGCCATTATGTAACGTAGCATCAGATAACCTCGCACAGGCACTTAACGCGCCAAACCCTCCCCCGGCGGGCGCGACGAGGCATTTAGCGCAGTCTGGCGCAAACGTCCAGATCAGAAGAAAAAGCAAGTGGAAAATCGCTCGTGGAGAAGAAAAAATTCTCCACAAGAGTGCCTATAACCCACCATTTCTTGGGTTTCAGCCCGCTGTCAACCCCCAAGTCTGGACGAAATCGCCAGTTGAGCGGCAGCCAGCCGAGCGACGGGCACCCGGAACGGCGAGCAGGAAACATAGTCAAACCCAAGATCACGGCAAATGGCGATTGATTCGGGGTTACCCCCATGTTCACCACAGACCGATAGGGTGACATCAGGCTTGGCCAGACGCCCGCGTTCAGCGCCAAGTTTCAGCAATTCGCCTACCCCATCCGGGTCAAGAACATGGAATGGGTCTTCGGTAAACACCCCCTGCCGAACATAGGCAGACATAAACCGGCCCGCATCATCGCGCGATAGGCCATAGGTCATCTGGGTCAGGTCATTGGTTCCGAAGCTCAGGAAAGACGTATGTGGCGCAATCTCTTCCGCCCGCAAACAGGCGCGCGGCGTTTCAACCATCACCCCAAGCCGATACTCAAACTCGTGGCCTTTTTCGGACGCGACTGCCGCAGCCACCGAGTCGATGCGGGATTTGACCAGCTCAACCTCGCGCTTGGCCGAGACCAGCGGGATCATCACCTCGGGCACCACCGGCGCGCCGTTTTTGCTGGCCTCCAACGTGGCTTCAAAGATCGCGCGGGCCTGCATGTCGTATATCTCGGGTACGGTCACCCCAAGCCGCACGCCGCGCATGCCCAGCATCGGATTGTATTCCGACATCGCCTCGACTCTGCGTTCGACGTCAGAAACAGGTAAGTCCAAGGCTTCGGCCAGTTCGCGTTGGCCGCTGCGGGTCGTCGGCAGAAACTCGTGCAACGGAGGGTCGAACAGGCGGATGCAAACCGGCTGGCCTTCCATGATCCGGAACAGCTGGATGAAATCCTCGCGCTGCATGGGCAGCAGTCGTTCCAGTACCGCAGACCGCCCAGATGGGGTCTGCGCAAAGATCATCTCACGCATGACGATCAGGCGGCCGGGATCAAAGAACATATGCTCAGTCCGGCACAGCCCTATGCCTTGCGCCTCGAAATTGCGCGCGGTCTGGGCGTCTGCCGGTGTATCCGCATTGGCCCGGATCGCAATATCCCGCTCGGCGTCTGCCCAGCCCATAAGCGTCTGAAAACAATCGTCCAAAGCCGCTTCCAGCATCGCGGGCTGCCCAGCCAGAACCTGCCCGGACGTCCCGTCGATGGTCAGAACATCCCCAGTTTTGAACACCCGCCCATCCGGCGCAGTCAGAAGCTTTTTCTTGGTTTGGAACCGCATCCCCGACGCCCCGACGATACAAGGCAGGCCCAGCCCGCGTCCGATGACCGCCGCATGGCTGGTCATACCCCCCTTTTCGGTCAGAACTGCGACTGCCGCATGCATGCCCCGCACATCCTCGGGCGAGGTTTCGCGGCGGACCAGAATACAAGCCTCGCCCCGCGCGGCGCTGGCCTGTGCCTCAGCCGCGGTGAACACAATCCTACCCGTTGATGCTCCGGGGCTGGCCGCAATACCGGTTGTCAGGATATCGCGCTTTGCATCTGGGTGGACCTGACGGTGCAACAGCTCGTTCAGCGCGTGCGGATCGACGCGCATCACCGCTTCTTGCGGTGGGATGATCCCGTCTTCGGCCAGTCTTACAGCAATGCGCATCGCAGCGCGAGCAGACCGCTGCACGCGTACCCCATCCAGAATATGCACATGGCCGTTTTCGATCACGAACTCGACCTGCATTTCCTCGCGCAGTTTCTCGCGCATCAGCGCGGCCTGCGCTTTGAGATCGGCAAAAGCTTTGGGTGCCAGTTCTTCCAGTGACTGCCCGCGCGGGTCTTTTTCCAAGTACAGCGCCGCAACACCTTCGCCCAACGCATCGCGCCCCTGGCTCTGGCTCAGATACCGCCCGGTGATCTGTGGCATTCCGGTTGTGATATCAACCAGTTGCAATACACCCGAGCCGCATTCGCCCTGCCCCACTCCGGGTATCATTTCCTGAATGACCAACCCAAGCCCCGCATCTGCAGGGGCTCCTTTAGCCTGACGCAGCAACCGAGCCGACGTGCCATCCCACGCCCGCGCCATGGATCGTAAGACACCGACCAACTGCTCTCCGCGATCCTGGGGAAAGGCCTCGTCGGTCTCATCCTCATAAGCGCGCAGAGACAGTTTTAACCCTTCGCTGCCATCAGCTTCGATGTCATCAAACACATCCGCATCCAGCCGCGCGACGTGGATGGCGTAGCTTTGAACAAATCTCAGATACAGCGCGGCGGCAGCTTCGGCCCCCATCTGATCAGATAGGTCCACATAGCGCGCGTCGTTCATTCCGATGTTCAGAACCGCACCTGGCCCGCCCCAATCGGGGTCTTCGGAACTGGGTCGCACGCACAGCAACGCCGTGTCGTCAAACTGTTCCAAAATCGCGGTAATGTCAGGCACCTGACCATCGGCAATCTGTTGCACCAGATCAAAAGACAGCGCCACGGTGCGCGGCACCGGCATGTCCAGTCGAACCAGACGTTGCAGACACTTAGCCCGCCCGCCATGGGTATTGGCGGCAACGGGCGCTTTGGGCGTGATGAGCGTGGTATGCGGGTTATTCTGCACTGCGGCACCTTTTAGCTTCGCCGCAGCATAAGCCCTTGCACCAACGGCGCAAGGGCGATCTGGCTTATCCTTCGATCTTGGTCAGATCGGCCACGCTGGAACAGATCGTGCGGATCTGGCTCAGCAGGTTCAGACGGTTGCGGCGCAGGATGTCATTGTCGGTGTTGACCTGCACATCCTCAAAGAACGCATCCACTGGGCCGCGAAGGGCGGCCATGGCGGCCATGGCGGTCGGGAAATCCTCGGCCTTCAGCGCCGGGTCGATCTGCGTCTGCGCCTGATCCAGCGCGGCAAACAGCGCCTTTTCGCTGTCCGTCTCGGCAAATTTCACATCCGCGCCGTAGGAGTATTCGACGCCGTCCTTTTCCTCGGCCTGCGTCAGGATGTTGTTGGCGCGCTTGAACCCCTGCACAAGGTTTTCGCCATCCTCAGTCGCAATTACCGCGTTCAGAGCACGGGCGCGTTTGACGAGCAGGTTTAGGTCATCATTGCCGTCCATCGCGATACAGGCGTCGATGACGTCGTGGCGGATACCCTCGTCGCGGAGGAAGACTTTGAGGCGGTCGTGGAAGAAGGAGAGGAGGTCGAGCGCTCGTTCCTTTTCCCATTCTTGCGGAGGAACACCATTGTTGAACCCAGAGTCCATCAAGTCTGCGGCATCGCGAGACGCGGCAACCAAGTCCGAAACAACGTTCTCTTCAGAGAGTATTCCCATGGCTGCCAAGGCAGGTAGTTTCAACGAAGTCTCAAGCGTCTTTGACGCCACTTTCAGCATGTCGGCCATGGCCCTGCGCCCACCAACTACGAAACCAGTCGCCCAAGGTGCTCTCAGGTCATTCTCCAATACCAACCGAATAACCCCCAACGCCGCTCGGCGCAGGGCAAACGGGTCTTTTGACCCGGTCGGTTTCTCATCAATTGCCCAGAACCCGGTCAGCGTGTCCAGCTTATCAGCCAGTGCCACGGTCACCGACAGCGGCGCGGTTGGCACATCATCCGACGGACCAAGCGGCGAATAATGCTCCTGCGCTACAGCGGCCACGGCGGCATTTTCGCCTGCGGCCTCAATATAATAGCGCCCCATGAGTCCCTGAAGTTCAGGGAATTCATAGACCATCTCGGAACTCAGATCAGCCTTGGCCAGACGTGCGGCTTTTTCGGCCTGATCGGCATCTGCGCCGGTCACCGGGGCCAGTTCGCGGGCCAGCGCAGCGATGCGGTCGATGCGGTCAGCCTGAGTGCCCAGCTTGTTGTGGAAGGCCACATTCTCCAGCGTGCGGGTCCATTGGGCGATGTCCGATTTAGCGACACGCAGGTCATTCTCCCAGAAGAATTTCGCATCGGCCAGACGGGCCGAGAGGACTTTCTGGTTCCCGGCCAGAATGGTCGCGCCATTGTCGGCGGTTTCGCGGTTGGCGACGGTGATGAACCGTTCGATCCGGCCCGTTTTAGGGTTCTTCACGGAAAAGAACTTCTGATGTTCTTTCATCGAGGTTTGCAGCACCTCGGGCGGCAGTTCCAGGAACCCCTCGTCGATCTGACCCATCAGGACAACGGGCCATTCGACCAGACCGGCGACCTCGGCCAGCAGGCCCTTGTCTTCGACCACCTCAAGACCGGCGGCAAAACCCATGTTCTGGGCGTCGTTCCAGATATGCTCGGCGCGTTCTTCGGGCGACAAGACCACAAAGGCGCGTTTCAACTGGGCTGCGTAATCCTCGAACGATGTGACCGAGAACCGGTTCGGCGACATGAAACGGTGGCCTTCGGTGGTATCTCCGGCTTTGATCCCCTCGATCTCCAAAGGCACAACCTGCGCGCCCGCCTCATCGCTGAGGATGCACAGGATCGAGTGCAAGGGCCGCACCCAGCGCATCGGGCCACTGCCCCAGCGCATCGATTTGGGCCAAGGGAAGTTGCGGATGGTGGCCTCAAGCACTTCGGCCACGATCTCGGCCGCAGGACGCCCAGCTTTTTCGACGGTGGCGAAATAAACAGCGCCTTTGGGTGTCTCGCGTTCTTCCAACTGATCCCGTGTCAGGCCCGCGCCGCGCAGAAACCCTTCGATCGCCTTGTCTGGCGCACCAACCTTGGGACCTTTGCGTTCCTCACGGATCGTCGGGCTTTCTGCCAGCACCCCTTCGACCGCCAGCGTCAGGCGGCGCGGCGTGGTCAGGGCGGCGGCCCCAGCATAGGTCAGACCGGCCTCGACCAAACCATCGGTGATCCGTTTTTTCAGCTCATCTCCGGCGCGGGTTTGCATGCGCGCGGGGATCTCCTCAGAGAACAGTTCGATCAACAGGTCGGGCATAGTCGGTCCTTAGAAATTCACAATCGTCTGAATGACGATGGCATTGGCGATATCCACAAAGAAGGCGGATACAAGGGGCAGCACAATAAAGGCAATAGGCGACGGACCATATCGCTTGGTTACGGCTGTCATATTTGCAATTGCGGTGGGGGTTGCCCCCAGGGCGAAGCCACCGAAACCGGCGGCCAGAACTGCGGCACGGTAGTTCGAGCCCATGACGGGGAACAGGACCCAAAGCACGAATAGCACCGCAAACAGCGTCTGGGCGGTCATGATCACTGCTATGGCAAGCCCCAGCTCGGCGATTGTCCAGAGTTGCAGGCTCATGAGCGACATGGCTAGAAAGGCCCCCAGCGCGAATTCCGAGATGAGTGCCAGCGACGGGGTCCGTGACACTTTCGGCGCGCCCGGAAAGACAGCTGAGCGCAGATTGGCGATGACAATGCCCATGATCAGGCAAGGCACAAAAAGGGGCAGTTTTAGGCCCGCGGCGCTGATCACCTGATCCAGCCCATATCCCGTGATGATTGCCAGGTTCAGATACAGCAACACCCGCATGATCGTCAGGTGGTTGATCTGGTTTTTTGTCTCTGTAGCGTCATCGGGCAGGCCGACGCTGTGTTCTTCCTCGGGCCTACTGGGGCTGAGGTTTCGCCCTTCGATCAACAGGCGCGCTATGGGACCACCCACCAGAGCGGCCAGAACCAAACCCAAAGTCGCAACGGCAACACCCAGTTCGGTCGCACCGTCCAGCCCTGTCGCCTGGGCCACTTCGGGGGCCCAGGCAATCGCTGTTCCATGCCCCCCGATCAGCGCGGCAGACCCGAACAGAACCCCCGCCTGCGCAGGATAGCCAAACAGAGCCGCGCCCGCAGCACCGATAACGTTTTGGAACACGATGGTCGCCAATGTCAGGATCAACAACAAAAGCAATGGCTTGCCGCCAGCGATCAGATCCCACAGGCGCGCGTTCAGTCCAATCCCGGCAAAGAACAGAACCAGAAGGAAATCACGGGCTGTCAGGCCAAAGGACAGCTCGACCCCGAACAGCAGGTAGAGCA
This sequence comes from Ruegeria sp. H3, assembly GCF_056533095.1. NCBI lineage: Bacteria > Pseudomonadati > Pseudomonadota > Alphaproteobacteria > Rhodobacterales > Roseobacteraceae > Ruegeria > Ruegeria sp. H3. The sequence continues at coordinate 391,902 of NZ_JBQFOD010000001.1, forward strand.
GCAGCACAACAATTGATGCCAGCAACCCCCCCGTCACCGGCTCGGGGATGTTGAAGCTGCGCAACGCAGAAACCCGGGCGTTGATCTCGGCCCCGATCAGATAGACGGCAAAACCCAGCGTGGCCGCCAGAAAATCGGGGATTTCGACGACATGGCTCACAGCGTTCCTCTATTCCTGCGGTTTGGGCGGGCATTCTTCGCCCACTACCGTACCGTCATAGGCCTTTTCGCCGCAATTGTTGAGCGCGTGCCAGACATAGCCCTTGCCGTCTTGAGTCACGGCCACGATGCGATCAACGCCATAGTGGATATTCTTGGCGCCCATGAACGCTTGCGCCTGCCCGTCTTTCAGCGCATCCGCCAAGGCCGGCGCGTCATAGCAATCGAACCAACCCGGCGCGGTCAGTGGTTCAGGGTCTTCCACCGGAGTGAAAGCGGTCATCTGATCTGGCGTCAGGTCCGTCTCGAAACACGCCCGGTAGCGAATCGGAGAGCTATCGGCATCGATTGCCTGAAACGCGGTATAGGCAATCGCTTGGGGCTGATCCGCCCCCGTCGCCAGCAACAGCACATCCTGACCGGGCTGCGGCGCGACCTCGTAATAGAAACCATAGACCTGCAGATAATACATCCCTCCGCCAGCCAAAGCGGCCGACAACAATAGGATCAGAGCGAGCAATTTTCCGGTCATCTATGACGCCTCTTTCATATTGGCAGAAAATAGGACAGGGTCCGCAGCTGTACAGGACGAAACGAGGCAACCCGCATGGATACCACCCTTGCCGTCGGTTTTTTTGGCGCGCTGTTTGCGATCATGAACCCGGTCACAAACCTGCCCGTGTTTCTGAGTGTCACGCAGGACCTGCCTGTTCCAGACCAGCGCAAAGTTGCCGCGAAAACAGCGACCTACTGCCTGGTCCTGGGATCGGCCTTTGCGCTGATCGGCAATCAGGCGTTGGGATTGTTTGGCATCAGTGTCGATGACCTGCGCGTGGCCGGTGGTCTGGTCGTTCTGATGATCGGGCTGAACATGCTGAACGGGAACGAAAGCAGCTCGCATCATGGAACCGAAGGAGAGAAGAAATCTTACCCGGCGCCCGAGACGGTGGCGTTTTATCCGCTGGCCTTTCCAATTCTGGTCGGCCCCGGCACGATCACCACGCTGATCCTGTACGCAAGTCACATAAAGAAACCCGTTGAAGCCATTGCTTATGCTGGTGTATTTCTGGTCGTCGTTGCGATGCTGTTCGTCACGTTCTGGAACGCCTCGGCCTTGGCCAAGCGCCTGTCCGAAAATGCCCGCGTGATCATGAGCCGCTTCATGGGCATGATCCTGTCGGCCATCGCCATTGGCATGATCGCCGATGGCCTGAAGGTGTTGCTGCCTGGATTGGCCTAAGCCGCGCATCAGGCCCCGAACCCGGCGGCCTCGGTCTGGACAAAAGCATCAGCACATTGCTTGGCCAACGCACGAACCCGGCCGATATAGGCTTGGCGTTCCGTGACCGAGATCACCCCCCGTGCGTCCAACAGGTTGAAGATGTGGCTGGCCTTGATGCACTGGTCATAGGCCGGATGTGCCATGACGATACGCTTGCCGGTCTTGGGATCTTCATGTTCCTGCGCCAGAATGGTGGCGCATTCTGCCTCGGCCTCTTCAAAATGGCGCAGCAAGACCTCGGTATTGGCCACGTCAAAGTTCCAACGGGCGTATTCTTCTTCGGTTTGCTTGAAGATATCGCCATAGGTCAGCGGGCTGGGCGACTGAGGGTCATTGAACGGCATGTCCATCACGTGGTCGATGCCCAGCACATACATGGCCAGACGTTCCAGACCATAGGTTAGCTCGCCCGAGACCGGCGCGCAGTCATGGCCACCCACCTGTTGGAAATATGTAAACTGGCTGACTTCCATACCGTCGCACCAGACCTCCCACCCAAGGCCCCAGGCGCCAAGGGTCGGACTTTCCCAGTCGTCCTCGACAAAACGGATGTCATGCAGCTCCATGTCGATGCCGATGGCCTCGAGGCTGCCGAGATAGAGCTCTTGTAGGTCCGGCGGGCTGGGTTTGATCAGTACCTGATACTGATAGTAGTGCTGCAGCCGGTTGGGGTTTTCACCGTAACGCCCATCCGTTGGACGGCGCGACGGCTGAACATAGGCTGCAGCCCAGGGTTTGGACCCCAGCGCACGCAATGTGGTCGCAGGGTGGAACGTCCCTGCCCCGACTTCCATGTCATAAGGCTGCAGAATCGCACAGCCTTTCGAGGCCCAATAGGTCTGAAGCCGCAGGATTACTTCCTGAAAAGAACGCGGTGCGCTGGACGGTTCGGTCATGACATTCCCTTTGGGCGCTACATGCACCCGGTTCCGGTCGGTTTCGCCCTTCCTATGCAAGGGGCCAAGGGGCGTCAACGGGCCAATCGGCACATCCTGTATCTGCACAGCCACACAGTGAAATCTGCATATTCGCGCCATGGTATTTAGACCGCGAAATCGCGTATTCTGCGCGAAATGTTCAACACTGCATAAAACGGGCAGAATATGACACGAGTTTTGACGGCATTTCTTTTGTTTCTTCTATTGGGAGTGCACACCGCATCTGCACAGCAAGACCAAGGCGTCTGGGTGCAGGTCGAAGCCCAGCCTTCCTTGCGTGAAGCGCAGGATCGTGCGCAGGCTTATGCCAGCGCTCTGCCCGATGTGAACGGGTTCCGCCTGAACAGTGGCTGGTACGCCATTGTGATCGGCCCCTATGCCCGCAGCGACGCGGAACAGGTTCTTCGAGTCTATCGCGCCGAGAGGCAAATCCCGCGCGACAGCTTCATTGCATTCTCCAACGATCTTGGTCAGCAGTTTTGGCCCATTGGCGTTAATCTTCTGGATCGCGGGATAGTTGCGCCCCCGGTTGAACCGGAACCACAGCCGGAACAGAACCTGTCAGAAGTTACTCCGCAGGACGCAGACGAAACACGCGCCGAAGCGCTGCAATCAGAACGGTTGCTGACTGCGCAGGAGCGGAAAGACCTGCAAACCGCCTTGCAGGCCGCAGGGTTCTATAACTCGTCAATCGATGGCGCATTTGGTCAGGGCACCCGCCGCTCGATGGGCGATTGGCAGCGTTTCAACGGCTATAAGCCGACGGGCGTTCTGACAACATTGCAGCGCAAGGCCCTAATGGATGACTACAACGCGCCGCTGATCAGCGTCGGGATGGCATCTTATGCCGACGATCAGGCTGGTGTGTCTTTGGACATGCCATTGGGCGCGCTGGAATTTGACCGCTACGAGGCTCCGTTTGTCCATTTCAAATCAAGCGATGATATCGGTGCTCAGGCGCTGCTGATCTCGCAGGCGGGCGACAAATCTACCTTGCGGGCGCTGTATGAAGTGATGCAGTCACTGGAAATCGTACCGCTTGATGGCCCGCGTGAACTGCGCGGTGATCGGTTCTCGTTGGAAGGTCGCGGAAACGGCATTGTTTCGTTCACACAGGCCTCGCTGAAAGACGGGCAGATCAAAGGGTTCACTCTGGTCTGGCCGGAAGGGGACGAGGCGCGCCGCCTGCGTGTTCTGGCCGCCATGGCGCAGAGCTTTGCGACCACCGATGCGGTTCTGGACTCAGCAGCAGGCGCATCCGCGGATCAGCGAATCGACCTGATTTCGGGCCTGCAAGTGCGCAAACCGCGCCTGTCGCGTTCGGGTTTCTTTGCCGATACCAGCGGGGCGGTTCTGACCGTGTCCGAGGCGGCAGATAACTGCACCCGGATTACGCTGGACGGCGATCAGGAGGTTCAGGTGGCTTGGACCGATGCCGATCTGGGTGTCTCGGTCCTGCGCCCCAGTCAGAGCCTTGCGCCGATGAATGTCGCCGCCTTCAGCGCGGACACGCCGCGCATTCAATCCGAGGTCGCGGTATCCGGCTTTTCCTATCAGGGTGCGCTTGGCGCCCCGACCCTGACTTATGGGCAGATCGCAGATATCCGTGGCCTGAACGGAGAAGAAGGTGTGAAACGTCTGGCCCTGAACGCCCAGCCTGGTGATGCGGGCGGCCCTGTCTTCAACGACAGCGGCAATGTTGTGGGCATGCTGCTGCCAACCCCGACCGAGGGGCGCACCCTGCCCGCCTCGGTCAGCCTGGCCGCAACCGCCGCGCGTTTGACAGATGTGTTGACCCAGGCCGGTGTGTCCGGGCAGCCCAGTCAGGAAAGCACACAAATCTCACCGAACGAGTTGAACCGCCGGGCGACAGGCATGACAGTTCTGGTCCATTGCTGGGACTAAGCTTACCGCATTGGTAAACCTGAAAGCGTCGCAGACCTCTGCGGCGCTTTTCGTTTCACAGGATATCAGGCGTGATGTAGATCAGCGTTGGCCCGTCGGCCTCAAACGCGGTGCGCGCGGCATCCTGCAATGAATCCAGCGTAGATGGCGCAGCAGATCGCGCGCCAAACGCCTCGGCCAATTTGCAGAAATCAGGATTGCGCGCCACAACCGCATTCGGGGCGATCTGACTGCGGACCATGCTGTCCTCGATCTCTTTCAGCTTGCCATTGTCCCACAGGATAATGGGCAGAGGCAGACCCAGTTCCACCGCAACGCCCAGTTCCTGCATCGTGTAGTGGAAGCCGTAGTCTCCGGCGATAACCGCCGTTGGTTTACCCCTTCGCGCTAGCGCCCCGCCAATCCCGGCAGGCAGCGCATATCCCAACGTGCCAAAGCCTGTCGGGTGGTGCCAATGGTGGGGATAGGCCATATCCCAGACTTCTTTCGCGACATAGGCGAACTGCGTCATGTCGGAATAAATCATCGTATCGGCAGGCATTGCAGCGCGCAGGGCGTCGACAACCGGCACGATGCCCGGCCGTTCGGCATCCACCTCAGCCCGCCAGCGGGCGCGCGTTTCGGCAACCTCTTCCGCGGTCCAGCCCATGGCGGGTTTGGCATCTTCGGTGACCGCCCATAGCGCCCGCGCGAAACTTGCACTATCCGCCTGAATTTTGACGGCGGCCCGGTGATGATCCGAAAGCACCTCGGGGTCCAGATCAACGCGGATCAGGGTGGCTTTGTGCCCAAGCTCGCGCCGCCACAGATCGACCTCTCCCAGTTCCGCACCAACCGCGATCACCAGATCGGCCGAGGCGATGACATCGGCGCTGCCGGGTCGGGGCAGCATCGCCCCGAAATCCAGCGGATAGTTCACCCCCGCCAACCCACGCCCGGCATAGGTGGTGAAACAGGCCGCGCCCAGCTGTGTCAGGATTTGCCGCCATTCGTTCGAGCGGCAACCTCCCCCCAGAATGAACAACGGTCGTTTGGCAAGGTTCAGCAGCGAAACAACTGGCGCGACATCGGGCGGCTGTGCCTTGGTGCGCAGCGCTGTTTGGTTGGGAAACGGGGCTGGATCGGCATCTGCTTCCAACTTGGCAATCGGCACCTGAATATGCTTGGGCCGGGGGCGATTGAGCTCAAATTCCTCAAACGCGCGTTCCACCAGCCCATAGGCAGCCTGTGCCGTATTCGCCTGTGCGGACCAGTCTGCGACAGTTCCCGCCGCCGCTTGCTGATCCTTCATCTGATGCAACTGGCCGCGATACTCCTGCGCCTCATCCAGACAGGATGAAAGAACCAGCATCGGCACCGAGTCGCTGTAGGCCTGCCCCATGGGCGTCATGATGTTGCATAGCCCCGGCCCGGTGATCACATAGGCCACACCCGGTCTACCGGTCGCACGGGCATAGCCATCGGCCATAAACCCCGCCCCTTGTTCGTGCCGCGCCAGAACATGGGTGATCCCCGCCTCTTCGATACCCCGGTACAGTTCCTGATTGTGCACACCGGGAATGCCAAAGATCACATCAACGCCTCGATCCCTGAGCATGTGCGAGAGTTGCGCGCCAAGGGGTCTTTTCATCAGCTTCTCCAGAATTGAACGGTAAAGATTGCATAAACGGCCAACAGCTCAAGCCGTCCCACGAGCATGCCGATGATCAACAACCATTTCGCCGTATCGTTCAGCCCGGAAAAGTTGCCTGCCGGCCCGATCTGATCACCCAGGCCCGGGCCAACATTGGCCAGTGCGGTGGCCGCGCCAGAAACCGAGGTAATAAAATCCAACCCTGTCAAAGCCAGCGCCCAAGACAGTACGCCCATAGACAGCACAAAGAACATGAAAAAGCTCATGACCGAGGTCAGAACATCCCGGCTGACAGGGCGGCCGTCATATAAGGGTACAAACACGCCATGTGGTGATCGAATACGCCGGATTTGCGTTTTGATCGACGCAAAAAGAAGTTGATATCGGAACACTTTGATCGAACAGGCGGTCGAGCCCGCGCAACCGCCGATCAGGCCGATCAAGAAAAACAACATGATAGCAAAGCTGCCCCAGTTCATATAGTCAACGCTGGCATAGCCTGTCCCTGAAATGATCGACGTGATGTTAAACAGGGATTCCCGGAAGGCCTGTTCCCAATGGTGTGGAAACACAGATGTCAGGAACACTGACATGACGACGACCAGAACCAATATCGTGGCTATAAATGCTCTGATCTGACTGTCACGCCACAGTGAAAGCGTATGCCCGTTGGCAAGTTGCACGTAGCGCACAAAAGGCAGAGCCGCCAAAATCATGAAAACCGATGCGGCATATTCCGACGGCCCTGTAAACGTCCCAAATGAAGCATCATAGTTCGAAAACCCGCCCGTCGAGATTGTCGTGAAGGCGTGCACCAGCGCATCGAAAAAACCCATGCCCAGTGCAGCATAAACCAACATGCAGACAACCGTCAGGAACACGTAGATCAGGGATATCTGGCCCGCAATCTCCTGCGCGCGCGGCAGGATTTTCCCCATGGTTTCAAACCCTTCCGAACGGAAGATTTGCATTCCGCCCACGCGTAGCTCGGGCAAGAACACCATCGCGACAACGATGATACCGATGCCGCCCAGCCACTGTAAAATGCCACGCCAAAGCAACAAACCTTGGGGCAGATCATCCAGGCCTGAAATGACCGTTGAACCGGTGGTGGTCAGCCCTGACATCGCCTCGAAATACGCATCGACAAAGCGCAGTTCGGTTTCACCAAACAGAAACGGGATCGCCCCAAAGACTGGCAAGGCAACCCAGACGCCCGTGGTTAACAAAAAGGTCTGACGAATAGTCAGACCTTCGCCCACCCCGTTCGAGCAACTGATGGCCAGAACCGAACCTGCCAGCATGGTAATAATGGCGCTTTCCAAAAAGACATGCCATTCGCCGCGTCCTTCGATCAGGTCGGCAACCATAGGCGGCAGCATGGTCGCCCCAAGAATGGCGACCAGCAAGCCAATCACATATCCGACCGGGCGAAGATCCATCATGAGGCGCAGCGTTGGCGCGCCGACCCGACCGTGTCAAGCAGATGATCCGCGATTATTCGTCGGAACTCTGGGTTGCCTTGGGCATCGCAGGCGGTTTTGACGGCGCGCGTGTACGGCGAGCTTGAGGTTTCGGTGTTTCGGCCGCCTGCGCTGTTTTCACCGCAGTCGCCTTCCGCGGTTTGGACGCAGCTTTAGGGACAGTTGCCGTTTTTGCTGCTGTTGCAGTGGCATTTGCAACCGCGGGCTTAGGAGTAACCGGTTTTGAAGCCCGCGCTTTCGGCGCTGGTTTCGCCGCGACGGGTTTGGCAGCGGTGGGCTTTGGCGTTGCAGTCTTTGTTACGGGCGCTGCAGGTTTGGGGATTGTAGCTTCCGCTTTGACAGGCGCTTTGGCTGCAGCTGTAGGCTTCGCCACCGGCTCGGATTTGGCCACAATTGTGGGCTTTGCTGCAGGTGCAGGTTTAGCTGCTGTGCGCGGTTTGGCCTTGAACTTCGCTGTTGCTGCTGCTTTGGGCGTCGCTGTTGCTGCCGCCTTAGGCTTTGATGCAGCGGGTTTTTTTGCCGGGGTGGCTTTGGCACGTTTTGCGACAGGTTTCTTGGGTGCAAGCGTTTTGGTTACCGGGGTCGAACCCAGTGCCGTCGTCTGCACTGCCTGAACCTGAGCCAATGGAAATTCCATTGCCGAACGGGCAACGATTTGCATGATCTTGATTTGGCTCACCATGGCGTAACCAGCCACGCGAAATGCCGCTGCCTGAAACTCCAGCGGTTGGGTAATTGGATTCATTACATGTCTCTCCTGTAACAGCGAAGCAGCTTAAAATCTGAGGGTGAGTGTCCCTGTCCGCCCAGATCATCTGGGCAGAGCTTTGGGTATTGCAGTCCAAGGCGTGGCACGTCTCGGTGTCCTTCCGGGGCAGCACGCAGGTCAAAGCCCGTCATGCAGCAGCTGCATTCCCGAACATTCTTACACTACAACATCGCGCGAGTGCAGCATTTTTGCTGCAATGCGGCGATAGGGCGCTGATACGCGTTCTTTGTGATGAAAATCCAGGCGCTTAGGCGCTGTCGTTACCCGACGTGAAACAGGGTTGTGAACAATCTTGGGTCCAGACTGACAGACTCGAAGGTGGGCCCCTCAGTCAAAACCGAAACCGCGTCATGGCTGTGCAGACTTTCCTGATGGCTCGCGATTACACGGAAATCTCCGACATGATGGTCGGCCAACAGTTCAGCACAGAACAGCCGCGCGGCGTCTTCGACGAAGATTGGATTGGCCGCGTTCAATTCGGCAAAGGCCTGTTCATCTTCACGTTTCACCATGACCTGCGTTTCTGTCGGCACGGCGCGGCGGCACAGCTCGATCAGGTCTTCGAACCACAGGCAATCTGCATCGCAATCCACCACGACGGAAATCCGCGCGACCGAACGCTGAGAGTGCGGCGTTGCAAGCTGCCCCCGCTGCGACCGCGCATGCTCGCTCAGCTCCAGCGAACAGGGGCAAGTCGAAGAATAGACATAGTCCAAATGCATGATCTTCTGACGCACACCGTTCTGTTCGACCAGTTCCAGCGCGATGTCATAATACTGATAGCCTATCAGCCCCGAACGCAGGCTTTCGACCTTCGCCGGATAGGAAAACCGCATCTGGATGCGGGCATCGAAACTGTCGAGATCGGTCAGATAATCGCTCAGCGCGGCCTCAATCACCTCGAAGCTGAACGTCCTTTCCGCATGTTTGTAGAACGAGCGCATGATGCGGGACATGTTGATGCCCTTCTTCTCGGCCTCAAGGCTTACGGTGCCTGTGATCGAGGTTTCAAGCGTCAGGTCATCGCCGCCCTTGCGATGGAAGCGGATTGGAAGTCGGAAGTTGGAAATTCCGACGTGCTGGATCTGCTGCTTTGCACCACGGATCAAACTAGAGGGACCGTTTTGCAGATCGGGTAGCGAGGCGCGATAGGCGGCATCCACCGCAAATTCTTCGGGATACTCCCGCGCGAGCGCCGGATAATTCTGTGCATTGAACCCCGGGATCAGCCGCGCCACAGCCGGATCAAGCTGCGAAATCTCAAGAGACGATGCAGTTTCGGCCCATTTGCGCAGCAGCTTCAGGGCGGCGGCGGCCTCGTCACGGTCCGGAGTATCAATATCGCGCGGATGAACGTTCATTGGCTGAGGGTCCTCGATTGGTCATCCTTGATATAGATGACTGCAGTTCATTTGCCAGTGTAGCGTTTTACGGACGCGATACCATTCCGGATTGAAATGAAATGAAAAATACCGGCGTTTTTAGGCCGATACCGTCGGCGAGCACGGGGATACGCCGCGTCTTATCCAAAAGTTGGAGGTATTTTCGCCCCCAATCTCCTCAGGTTTGTGACGCCTTCAAAGCGTTGCGGATGTCCGTCAGCAGATCATTTGCGTCCTCAAGCCCCACCGAAAACCGGATCAAACCGGGGGTGATGCCCAACTCATCCTTCTGCTCGTCACTCAAGCGCTGATGTGTGGTGGTCGCCGGATGGGTGGCAATGGATTTCGCATCGCCAAGATTGTTCGAGATCACGGGGATCGTCATAGCATTAAGAAACTTGAACGCAGCCTCTTTGCCGCCTTTGATGTCAAGCGACAGAACTGTGCCACCTTTTCCGCCCAATTGCGACCGCACCAGTGCGTTCTGCGCGTGGGTTTTCAGCCCTGGATAAAGCGTCCGCTTCAAAGCAGGATGTCCTTCCAACGCTTCGGCGATGTGCTGGGCTGTGGCCGCTTGCGCGTTCACACGCAACGCCATGGTTTCCAGACCTTTCAGCATGACCCAAGCATTGAATGGGCTCAACGCACCACCGGTGTGTTTCAGATAGGGTTCGACCGTGCCTCGAATAAAGTCTCGGGTGCCGATGATGACACCGCCCAAGGCGCGTCCCTGTCCGTCAATATGTTTGGTGGCCGAATATACAACTACATCCGCGCCCTGCTCGATCGCACGCGAAAATACGGGGGTGGAGAACACATTATCCACCACGACCAAGGCACCTGCCGCATGGGCCAGCTTGGCGACCGTCTCGATATCGATCACCTCAAGTGTCGGGTTCGACATGGATTCGAAGAACACCGCCTTGGTGTCTGGCCGAATTGCTGCCTCCCACTGCTCTAGATCTGTGCCATCCACAAAAGTCACCTCAACCCCGAACCGGGTCAGGATGTTCTCGACAATATACAGACAGGACCCAAACAGCGCTTTGGCCGAAACGATATGGTCCCCAGCCTTCAGCATTGAGGTCAGCGCACCATTCACAGCAGCCATCCCTGACGCGGTAGCAAAGGCATCCTCGGCCCCTTCCATCGCGGCGATGCGCTGTTCGAACATGGACACAGTCGGATTGCCGTAACGGGCATAGATAAACTCATCAGGGCCGCATTCCAGAAACCGGGCCTCGGCCTGCTCGGCATTGTCGTAGACAAAGCCCTGGGTCAGGAAGATCGCCTCGCTTACCTCATTGTACTGACTGCGACGAATGCCGCCATGGACGGCCTGAGTGCGTTTGTTCCAGCTCTCGCTCATGTCATTCCTTTCGGCCTCGACCCCCGAGGCGCATAAAAAAACCCCAGACGCGGTCAAGCGAAAGGGGCCTTTCATCCTGACCTTTTAGCGGTGTTGTTTAGCGTGGCCCGCAATCCGGTAACAAATCGCCACGTGGTGTTGTTGCCCATACGCCGCAGTTGCGAATTCGTCAAGCCCGACACCTGCAACGTCACGGTTCTGTAATCGTTCAGTCATGGAAGCGTCATAGCGTTATGACAAAGCGGCACCACAACATCTTGTGTGAGGCAGAGCATATGCCAATAGTCAGGATCAATGCTGTCAATGGACGTGCTGAGTTGCACGGAAGTTCCCGCCCCCTGATCGGGGCTTTGCAGCAGAGCCAGCAGTCCGACGGACCTGTCATTATCATGACCCACGGGTACAAGTACCGGCCAGATGATGCCGATGCCTGCCCTCACCGTCATATCTTGTCGCTACATCCCAAGGCAAAGCCCTGGTACAGCCCCAGTTGGCCGCAACATCTTGGCTTTGGCAGCGGGTTCGAAGACGAAGGTCTGGCCATCACTTTTGGTTGGGACGCGCGCGGCCCACTCTGGTCGGCGCAACGTCGCGCTGTTAAGGCAGGCAAGGTCCTGGCAGAGGTCATTCGTCACGTCCATCACTTGAACCCTCGGCGTCCGATCCATTTTATCGGCCACTCGATGGGTACCGAACTGGCGCTTGAGGCGCTTCACCACATTCCATCGGGCGCGCTCAGCCGGATCGTTTCCCTCACCGGGGCCGCCTATCAATCCCGTGCAGTCGTGGCCCTGACAACGCCCGCCGGGTGCGCCGCCGAGTTCATCAATATCATCAGCCGCGAAAACGATCTCTTCGACTTTCTGTTTGAAACTTTCATTCAGCCGCCCTGTCGCGGGGATCTCAGCATTGGCGCGGGACTGACGGCGCCAAACGCCGTTACATTGCAGATCGATTGTCCGGCGACGGTAGATCACCTGTCGGCTCTGATATTCCCAGTCGCATCGCCTGAACGGCGCATCTGTCATTGGTCCAGTTACACACGCCCTGGCGTGCTGCGCGTCTATAACGCCTTGCTGCGCGATACTGAGCGCTTGTGCCTACAAACGCTTAAGCGCGGTATCCCCGAAACACCGCACAAGCGTTGGTCACGGCTTTTTGCACTCCCCCGTCCGCAGGCCCTCTTGCCGTTTGCTCAGAAAGCATCATGATCCCCTCAGCTTGAGGAGATATCATGATCGATCTGTATTTCTGGCCCACGCCAAATGGCTGGAAGGTATCCATCGCTTTGGAAGAGATGGAACTGCCTTACACCACCCATCTGATTAATATTGGCAAGGGCGACCAGTTCGATCCTGACTTTCTGAAGATTTCGCCCAACAACCGGATGCCTGCCATCGTTGACCCTGACGGCCCGAATGACGCACCCGTTTCCGTGTTCGAAAGTGGCGCGATCTTGATGTATCTGGCGCGCAAGACGGGGCGTTTCTATGGCGAATCCGAACGGGACCGCATCGCCATCGAAGAGTGGCTGATGTGGCAGATGGGCGGTGTAGGCCCGATGGCCGGACAAGCGCATCACTTCCTGAAATATGCCCCTCAGATGGACCCACCCCAAGACCTGCCCTATGCCAAGGATCGCTATCGCGCCGAGGTTGGGCGCCTTTACGGCGTGCTCGATCGACGACTGGCCGAAAACGAATACGTCGCGGGCGACTTCTACTCGATCGCCGATATGGCGATCTGGGGTTGGGCCAGCCTATGGGAGGGTCAGCAGCAAGTCCTGGAAGACAAACCGCATTTCGCGCGCTGGCTCGACGCGGTCAGCGCCCGCCGAGCGGTACAGGCAGGCCGCGCCCTTCACGCAGAACTCAGAGGGGATCACCGGGACAAGACAGCACAAAGTGTTTTATTCAAGCGGTAGCAGCAACTAGGCTGTATTTCTGATCAAACGGCCTCTTAGCTACCAAAACGGATTGCGCATGCGCCTTTTCGCACGAAACAAAACAGTTTGGGCGCTCTGCGTCCTTGGTGCCGCTTTGGCTGGCGCGGGCTATTTTTGGGCAAAACCCATGCAAACCCTCGCAAACAAAGAACTATTTCTGGAATACATGACCTGGCCCGAAATCCATGCCGCCCTAGATGCGGGCTACACGACCGTAGTTATTCCAACCGGCGGAACCGAACAGAATGGCCCCCATGCGGCGCTTGGAAAACACAACTTCGTTGTCGCACATACCAGCCGGCAAATTGCCCAAGACCTTGGCAAAACCCTTGTCGCCCCGGTCATAAAATACGTCCCAGAAGGTGCGGTTACGCCAAACCCAACGGGTCACATGCAATGGCCTGGAACGATATCTGTACCTGAACCTGTTTTCGAACAGCTACTTGTCGCGACGATCCGCAGCTTGGCCACACACGGGTTCAATGAAATCCTGCTGATTGGAGACAGCGGAGGGAACCAGGCAGCGCAAAACCAGGCCGCTGCTTCGATGACTCTTGAGCTTGCGCCTGTCGGGGTCACGGTGCGGCATGTTTCTGACTACTACGAAGACAATGGCCAGGTCACTTACCTGCAAAACCAAGGCTTCAGTGCCGAACAAATCGGAAATCATGCCGCCTTGCGAGACACGTCAGAGCTTTTATACGTCGAACCAGATGCGGCAGGTCGCACGGAAACACCGGTGCCTGCAGGCTGGAACACTGGCTTTGACGGGCGACCTGATCTTGCCACCTCGGAAATCGGCAAAGCGATGATCCAGCTCAAGATCGACGCCGCACTAGCCCAGATACGCCGTTTCAGGGAAGAAGATAAGAAATAGAAACGGTCAAGCTACACCTTCGGCGCAACGAGCATTGACCCGACAAGGTTCGGTTCACTGCAGAAGCCCGTTCCATTCGCAACACCAGACACTCGACCTGATGTCGCCCCACGCTGCCCCCCAAAAAACCGCAAACAAACGGTGAATAGTTATCGAGATAGCCCAGACGCGGCGCGATGCGTCGCAATTGCCACTGGAAACGCTTAGCTCCCTTGACTAATGAAGAATTCGACACTTGCAGAAGGAAGACGCACGCAATGGCAAAGATCACCTATGTCGAGCATGGCGGTACCGAACACACAGTCGAGGTTGCCAACGGACTGACGGTCATGGAAGGGGCCCGTGACAACAATATTCCAGGCATTGAGGCCGATTGCGGCGGTGCCTGCGCCTGCTCAACCTGCCATGTCTATATCCACCCTGACTGGGTCGAGAAAATCCCCGCCAAGGATGATATGGAAGAAGACATGCTGGACTTCGCCTACGAGCCCGACCCTGCCCGTTCGCGCCTAACCTGCCAGATCAAGGTGACGGATGCACTGGATGGTCTGGTTGTACAAATGCCCGAAAAGCAGATCTGATGCCAACCAAAGCGCCGCGCCCGCCCGCTCGCCTCTGGCACTTTCGGGCCCGCGGCGCTCTGTCAGCGTGTTGCATGTGGCTTGCCGGAGCAAGCTTTGTAACCGCCGATACAATAACCTCAGCCCGGTTCACGGAACCAACCACGCGCTACGCGCATGGTGTCTTGGGTGACAACATCGAATACGGCGCGCTAGAACTAAGCGTCGAAGGTGAAGATGGCACCAAAGTCACGACTATCACCCTGCCAGAAGATCGCGTTTTCGAAGACTTGGCGCCCAGGCTCTGGGACGTCGATTCCGATGGCGATGTCGAAGCTGTCGTCGTTGAGTCTCAAGACCAGCGCGGTGCTCAACTCGCAATCTACGATGCAACCGGAACAAAAATCGCCGCCACCCCGCATATCGGCACCCGCTTCCGTTGGCTGGCCCCAATCGGAGCTGCTGATTTGGATGGCGACGACCATGTCGAGATTGCCTATATCGACCGCCCTCACCTCGCAAAAACCCTGCGTATCTGGCGCTTCAAGGATGATCAGCTGACCGAGATCGCCGCAATCCCGGGCCTGACCAATCACAAGATCGGTGAGGATTTTATCTCGGGCGGCCTGCGCCTCTGCAACGGCCAGGCGGAGCTGATCGTTGTCAACGCCGATTGGTCGCGGATCATCAGCGTCTCGCACCAATCCGATTGGACCCAAACCGTTCTCGGCCCGTTCAACGGCCCGAACAGCCTCACCCAAGCCCTAAAATGCTGATCCCTACTTCATCTGGCTACAAATATCCTGGGGGTGAGGCCGCAGGCCGAGGGGGCAAAGCCCCCTAGCCCGCCCGTCGCTCACAGCGCCCGCCAACCAATATCGCGGCGGTAGAACCCCTCCGGCCAGTCCACCCCATCCACCATCGCATAGGCCCGATCCCGCGCCTTCTGCAGCGTGTCCCCGCGTGCGGTGACGTTCAGCACCCGACCGCCAGAAGCCTGAACCTGCCCCTCAACCGCCTTGGTGCCTGCATGAAACACCATGTTGCTGCTGTCTTCGGGCAGTTCATCCAAACCGTTTATGATAGAGCCTTTCTCATACACCCCGGGATAGCCCTGCGCAGCCATGACCACGGTTATCGCATGGTCCTCAGCCCAATTCACCCGGGTCTCCTCCAGCCGCCCCTCGGCCGCTGCATGCATCAAATCCATAGCTTGCGCGCCCAGACGCATCATCAGCACCTGACATTCGGGGTCGCCGAACCGCACATTGTATTCCACCAAACGTGGTTGCCCATCCTTGATCATCAAACCGGCATAGAGCACCCCCTGAAACGGCATCCCGCGTCGCTTCATCTCGGCCATGGTCGGGCGGATGATTTCATCCATCGCACGGGCTTCGACCTCAGCGCTCAGAACCGGAGCGGGAGAATAGGCGCCCATGCCACCGGTGTTCAGCCCGGTATCGCCTTCGCCCACACGCTTGTGATCCTGTGCTGTGCCGATGGACAAGATGTTCTCTCCGTCGCACAACACGAAGAGAGAAGCTTCCTCACCCTCCATGAACTCTTCGATCACAACTTCGGCCCCTGCACCCCCAAAGGCACCGCCGAACATGTCATCGATGGCCTCTAACGCAGTTTGCACGTCCATCGCAACGATCACACCCTTGCCTGCGGCGAGACCATCGGCCTTGACCACGATGGGCGCGCCCTGCTCTCGGATATAGGCTTTTGCCGGTTCCGCCTCAGTGAACCTTGCATAGGCCGCCGTGGGTGCTGCGGCTGCATCACAAATCTCTTTGGTAAAGCTTTTTGAGGCCTCAAGTTGCGCCGCTGCGGCCGAGGGGCCAAAGACCAGCACGCCAGCCTCTCGCAACCGATCAGCAACGCCTGCGGCCAATGGCGCTTCGGGTCCGACGATGACAAAATCAATCGCGTTTTCCTCGGCGAAACTGACCACAGCGCCACCATCCTCGATATCCAGTGCGGCGCATTCGGCGATCTGAGCGATCCCGGCATTTCCCGGCGCAACGATCAAGCGGTCGCATTTGGGGTTTTGCATCACCGCCCAGGCCAGGCTGTGCTCGCGCCCGCCGCTGCCGAGAATAAGGATGTTCATGAAAGCTCTCCGATCTGCTTGGCCTTGCCTGCGCGGCGTTCTAAGCTGGGTGGGCATTTGACACAAGGCGCTGAAATGTCCGATCTGCTCGACGAGCCCATTCCTGGCCAAAACACTCCCGAATATTCGGTTTCTGAGCTCTCGGGAGAGGTAAAACGCACGCTCGAAGGGTCGTTTGGACGAATCCGTGTACGCGGTGAGGTCGGGCGGGTGTTCAAAGCGCGCTCGGGGCATCTGTACTACGACATCAAGGATGATCGGAACGTGCTGGCCTGCACCACGTGGAAGGGTCAAATCTCGGGCCTGTCGGTCGTACCTGAAGAAGGGCTAGAGGTTGTCGTGACCGGCCGCCTAACCGCTTTTGGTGCGCAGTCCAAATACAACATGAATGTGGATGAGGTCGCCGTCGCGGGCCAAGGTGCTTTGATGGCGCTGCTGGAGAAGCGTAAGAAACAATTGGAGGCCGAGGGCCTGTTCGCAGCCGAACGCAAAAAGCCACTGCCCTATCTGCCGCACATTATCGGTGTTGTGACCTCACCCTCTGGCGCGGTGATCCGTGATATCCTGCACAGACTGAGGGAACGCTTTCCCCGCAAGGTTCTGATCTGGCCGGTTGCTGTTCAGGGGGCCAACTGCGCACCCGAAGTGACACGCGCCATCGAAGGGTTCAACGCGCTCAAACCCGGGGGCGCGTTGCCTCGCCCTGATCTGATCATCGTTGCGCGCGGCGGCGGGTCGATCGAAGATCTGTGGGGGTTCAATGAAGAAAGCGTTGCACGTGCCACTGCCGCCTCGGACATCCCGTTGATCTCGGCTGTGGGTCACGAAACGGATACAACGCTTATCGATTTTGTCTCGGACCGCCGGGCACCCACGCCGACTGCTGCCGCTGAGCTGGCTGTCCCCGTCCGGATGGAGCTGCTGGCTTGGACCAATGAACAGGGTGCACGCCTGTCCCGTGCGGCCAGCGATGCGGTCCAGCGCCGCAGCCAGCGTTTGCGCGATATTGCCCGCGCCCTACCGCGCCCGGATAGTTTGTTGAACACTCCCCGGCAACGGCTTGATCTGATTGCAGAACGACTGACACCCGCTTTGACCAGAGGCGTGCAAAACCGACGCTTGCAACTGGTTGAGATGTCGGCCCATCTGCGCCCCTCAACCTTGCGCGGCGTTGTCGCATCTCGGCAGGAAAGCCTGCGCAACCTGTCTTCGCGCCTATCCGTGCGTCCGATCCAACGCGAGATTGACCAGCAGCGCCAAGCCACCAACAGACTGGCCGAACGACTAGACACCGCTCAAAGCACCCGATTGGATCGCCTGCGCCAACAGCTGGATGCCACAGACCGCCTGCGCGAAACGCTTAGCTACAAAGCCACGCTGGAACGCGGCTATGCCGTTGTGCGGGCCGAGGGCGACGTGATTACCACCAAGTCACAAGCCTCCAAGCACCTGGTGCTGGAAATCGAGTTCACCGATGGTCGCCTGACGACCGGAGGTTCCAGCAAATCGCCCCCCAAAAAGGCTAAGACAGATGCTCCCGATCAGGGCTCTCTCTTCTAAACCATGCTGACGATTTGGGGGCGCAAAACATCATCGAATGTGCAAGCCCTCATGTGGTGTGTCGGAGAGTTGGGACTGGAGTATCACCGCCATGATGTTGGCCATCACTTTGGCGGGCTCGACACGCAAGCCTTTGCCAATCTGAACCCAAATCGCACAATCCCGGTCCTTCAGGATGGTACCAACCCGCCCGTATGGGAGACCGGGGCCATTCTACGCTATCTTGCCGACTGCTACGCACCCGACACGTTTTGGCCCAAAGACGCGGTTCAGCGCGCCGACGTGGACAAATGGGCCGAATGGGCGAAGATCAATGTTGCAATGGGTTTCACGGTCCCGGTGTTCTGGCAGGTGGTTCGAACCGCACCTGCCGATAGGGACAAGGTTAAGATCAAGAACGCCATTGAACAGCTTGAAACAAAATTGGAAATTGCAGATCAACACTTAACGACAGACACGTTTCTAAGCGGATCCGACTTGACCCTGGCCGACATCCAGTTCGGCCACATCCTGTACCGATACTACGATATCGAGATTTCGCGCGCGCAGTTCCCCAATCTTAAACGCTACTACGACCAACTCACAGCAAGACCCGCGTTCAGACAGCATGTCATGATCAGCTACGAAGACCTAAGGGTGAGCTGAGATCAAACCCCAACCTCTGGCCCAAGGCAGATCATCTCTTCACCCAGATCTTCGGCCTCATACAACTGCGTCGCCTGTGGGTCGCCTTCGAACTGGGCAACCAAACCACCGCCCATTCGCGTGAAAACCCAGCATTGCGGGTCTGACCTGTCTTCGTAGACAAAGCAAATCTGATCTTCGCGCTGATACCACACACCTTCCTTGCAGTTGCCATCAAGAAACGACCAGATCACGCGACGATTGGGCAAATAGCGTTCTACCCCGTAAACCTCGCCGCTATAGCCGTAAAACAGGGTTTTTCCGCGCGTATAGTCATCGAATTCCGCCCCAGATAACGCCGTTTGCGCCCCCACAGGATGGGCCGAAAGCACAAGAAGAATCGCAAAGAACCTCAGCATGGCGCCATAGTGTCAGATACATGCGGTCAAAGCTATGCGCGCTGCGCGTTCGCATGCCTCCACGTCACCTGTTGTGCCAATTGCAGATTTCGAACGACAGTAAACCCGCGAGAGTGGGAGGAAACCAGAGTGAACAGCCTGATTTGGATCGCAGCCACATGCGCCCTGGCCTATCTGCCCCTGTCGCCACGCCCGGCCAGCACAATACGCACTGCGCTTAAAACTGCCTCTGTCGCCCTATTGGCCCTGTTCGCGGCTCTCAGCGGGTCCGCAACCCTGTTGATCCTTGCTTTGGCCCTTTGCGCTATCGGGGACGCACTACTTTCCCGCGAGTCCGAGACCAGCTTTATGGCCGGTGTTGGCGCATTTGCGGCAGGCCACCTTGCCTATGTCGCTCTCTTCCTGTCTCATCCCAGCAGCGATGCGACACTTATCTTCGACCATCCCGGATATGTCTGGCCCCTCATTTTGCTGGGCATTGTCGCCGCCACCCTCCTGGCCCCCCGCGCCGGAGACCTCAGGGTGCCGGTGCTGGCTTATATCCCCATCATCCTCGGCATGGGCATCACAGTCCTCGCTCTGCCCGATACAGGCGCCCTTCGTTGGGCCATGCCCGCTGCGATGGCCTTCATCGCCTCAGATCTGATCCTCGCAACTGAAAAATTCCTGTTACCTGCCAACCACCCGGCTCTGAAACTCACGCCCTATCTGATCTGGCCGCTCTATTGGGGCGCACAAGCCGGGTTCCTGATCGCCTTCACCTGACCCTTTGCAACTGCCTTAAATCCGCATTAGGTGAAAGGATCACCTGCGGAGACCAAAATGGCGTTTTTTTCAAAGCTCAAGGACAAGCTGTTCAAATCCTCCTCGCGCCTCGAAGAGGGGTTGGATGCGATTGTCGAGGATGGCGGCGAGGAAACCGCACCCGACCCGGTGATCCCGCAGCCCGAGCCCGAAACGCAACCCGTTCCAGAGGTACCCAGCCCGGCCCCCATCCCCGTGCCATCCGAGCCTCCTGCTCCTACACCTGCAGACCCCACGCCTGAACCAACGCCGCCGGAGGTGCCGGAGTCAAAAGGCCTGCTGGGCCGATTGTTCAGCCGCGGCGATGCCCAAACCGTAGTCCGCCGCACGCTGGATGACGACATGCTGGAACAGCTTGAAGAGCTGCTGATCGCCTCGGATATGGGCGTCGACACCGCCCTGCGCGTAACCGCAAACATGGCCGAGGGTCGCTTTGGCCGCAAACTCTCGACGAGCGAAATCAAACAATTGCTGGCACAGGAAGTCGCCCGCGTCATGGAGCCTGTGGCCCGCCCATTACCGATTTATGCCAAACGCCCGCAGGTGGTTCTGGTCGTCGGCGTTAACGGCTCGGGCAAAACAACGACCATCGGTAAGCTCGCCAGCCAGTTCAAAGCCGCAGGCAAGCGGGTTGTCATCGCCGCCGGCGACACCTTCCGCGCCGCCGCCGTTGAACAACTCCAGGTCTGGGGCGAGCGCGCCGGTGTCCCGGTTTTAACCGCGCCAGAAGGTTCGGACCCCGCAAGCCTCGCCTTCGATGCCCTCACCAAAGCCCAGGAAGATGGCGCCGATCTGTTGATGATCGACACGGCAGGCCGCCTTCAAAACCGAGCAGATCTGATGGAGGAACTGGCCAAGATCGTCCGCGTTATTCGCAAGGTCGACGACACGGCCCCGCACAACACCCTGCTTGTGCTCGATGCGACCACGGGTCAAAACGCGCTCAGCCAAGTGGAAACCTTCCGCAATCTGGCCGATGTCTCAGGCCTTGTGATGACCAAGCTCGACGGCACCGCCAAGGGCGGCGTTCTGGTGGCGCTTGCGGACAAGTTTGGCCTGCCGATCCACGCCATCGGCGTCGGCGAACAAATTGACGACCTCGCCCCCTTCGACCCCGAAGAGTTCGCCGCCGCCCTGACCGGCCTGGACCAAAGTTGATCCAAACCTTCATCTGGCCGTAAATATCCTCGGGGGTCTGGGGGCAGACAGCCTCTAGCCTCTCCCTCCAGCAAAAAGATCTGATACTTGAGCGACTGGCTGATCTCACTTGAAGGCACCGAAGCGGGCCACCAGCTTGCCCTTGGGCTGGCGCTCATGGCCGCTTTTTTGCACGCGGTCTTCGGGGCACTTCAGAAAGGCCGCCACGATCCCTGGCTGTCGCGCGGAGCGATCGACGCCTGCTATTGCGTAATGGCCGCCCCTTTTGCGTTCTTCGTCGTGCCCTGGCCCGAACCCTATATGTGGCCGATCTTTGCCGTCGTCTGGCTGATCCACATCGCCTACAAAACGCTTCAGGCCATGGCCTACACCAAAGGGTCTTATACGGTCGTTTACCCCGTTGTGCGGGGCACCGGCCCGCTGTTCACCGTGATTGGCGCCTATCTGTTGTTCGGCGAGACTTTCAGCGGCACTCAGTGGTTTGGTGTTGCGGTTCTGCTGGCCGGGATATTCGGCCTCGCCCTCTACAACCTGCGTTTTCTGGAAACCAACCGGGAAACGCTTGGGATCGCGCTGGCGTTGGCGGTTACAACCGGCCTCTTCGTGGCGCTTTACACGACCTACGATGCTTATGGCATCCGTGCCACCGCCGATCCGTTCACCTTTCTGGCGTGGTTTTTCATGATCGACGGCGCGGCCATGCCAATCTACGCCTTCCTCAGATGGCGCGCCATGATTAACCGTCCTGCCATTGGTCCGCTCATGCTGCGTGGTCTTGCAGGCGGCATCATCGCGCCCATGTCTTTCGGGGCGATCATGCTGGCCACACGGCTCGACAAAGTAGGCGAAGCCGCCGTTCTGCGCGAGACCTCAACAGTCTTTGCAGCCTTGATCGGTTGGCTTGTATTGAAAGAAACCGTCGGCCCCAGACGCATTGCTTTGATGGCATTGATTGCATTGGGCGCCGTAATCGTTGAAATAGGCGGGTAAGCAGCAGGAAGATACGATGACAGGCAAAAAAGACATCAACCCGTTTCTGAAACAGGTGCTGGAGCTTGGCCCGCCACTGGCCTTTTTCTTCATTTACCTGCGCCTGCGCGATGACAGCTTTCTGATCGGCGGCACAGAGTATTCCGGCTTTATCATCGCCACGATCATATTTGTGCCTCTGATGCTGGCCGCAATGGGCATCCTGTGGTTTCTGACCGGTAAACTCAGCAGATTACAGATTTTCACCGCCTTCATGGTCATCTTCTTCGGTGGCCTGACCGCCTGGTTCAATGATGAACGGTTCTTCAAGATGAAAACGACGCTGGTTTACGGTGTCTTCTCGACCATCCTTGGGATCGGTCTGCTTCAGGGGAAATCCTATCTGGCCTATGTGTTGGATGAGATGCTGCCGATGAAACACGAAGGCTGGATGATACTAACCCGTCGGCTCTGTGCCTGCTTTGCCGTGCTTGCTGTGGCAAACGAAATCGTCTGGCGCACCATGTCCACGGATTTGTGGGTGAAGATCGAAACCTTTGCTTTCCCGATCGCCCTAATGGCGTTTCTGATGCTGCAATTCAGCCTGCTACAAAACTATATGGAAGAACCGGATCAGCAATGAGCGCCAGCGCTGCGTTGATGCACCACCATCACACCGCCCAAGTGATCCGCTCGCTGCAAAAGAACTTGGCTTAAGCCCGAAGCTATGAAAGGTTAAAGCACCACTCATCACCTAAATCCGGAGTTCACCGCCCGTATGACGGCCTTTCCTTCTAGTGGCTTTCTATCCGAAGCCTCTGACGAGCTTCGAGAGATGCTCTCTGATCTTGCCTCTGAACTGACCCTTGAACAGGGCGAAACCCTGTTTGAACAGGGTGACGAGGGCGACGCGCTCTACGCGATACTCTCAGGCACGCTCGAAGTGTCGTTTTTGGCCATGAGCGGGCGAAAGCTGACCCTGACCCTGATGCGCCCCGGCGAAGTGTTTGGCGAGATTGCTTTGTTTGACAGTGGCCCGCGCACCGCCACGGTCACCGCAGCCGAACCGTCGCGTGTTCTGCGCGTGCGCCGCCGTGATGCGATGGACCAAATCCGCCAGCATCCCGATCTGGCCGTTGATATGGTGCGTTTGGCCGGTTTACGCATGCGCTGGATGGATTCCCAGCTGAACGAGCAGGTCTTTCTGCCCATGCCGATCCGCCTGGCCCGCAAATTGCTTCATCTGTCCAATCTTCAGGACGACCCATCGGCACGAATCACGCTATCGCAAAGCGAATTGGCCGAATTTGTCGGCGCCACGCGCGAGGCGGTGTCAAAAACCATCTCAACCTGGAAGCGCGACAACGTGGTCGAAGCCTCGCGCGGAGGTTTGCTGATTCAGGATTTCGAAGCCCTGCGTGAATTAGCCGAATCCGACCTGATCTGACGATTTCGTCGTTTGGTGTGATCTGGTTCACAGAAGAACAGGCCGAACCTAACCTAAGGTGAGCTTGTTACCGTAGGAGGTCAGAGAATCATCCCCGATATCTGTCCACTGATCTCTCCCTGTATCTGAGCCATATGTCATCCCGACATATGGCTCATTTTCTTTGCAAACTCGGGCCTTGCTCGCGCGTATCAGTACCTGCGATGCACGTGTTTACCACGAACAACCATTCGGTTCTTTTGCTTTTCCCGCAGGAAGACAAACAGACCCGAACCGAGGATCAAGAGTATTCCAAAAACAACCGGCAAACCCGGTAGCTCGCCCCAGATCACCCAGCCCCAAAAAATCGCCAGCGGCAGGCCCACATATTCGAAAGGGGCCACGGTGGCCGCGTCCGCGATGCGATAGGCCTGCCCAAGGCAATACCCGATAAGAGCTGCGTTCAACCCCAAACCTGCGAACAACCAGAGGTCATGACCTTCAGGCCAGACCCAGGCACGGAATAGGAACAGTAAGCTTTCATTCTCGACACCCTCAGTAAATCGTCCATCTCCGGCGACGAGCCAGAAGATAATGCTGACAAAAATAAAGGCAGATTGAATATAGACCGCCATGGCAGACGCCTTGGATTTGGCGCCCAGATATCGCGTCATGACGTTGTTCAGCGCATAGGTGAATGCGGCTGCAATGGGCAGGACATAAACCCACAGGCTAATCGTGCGCTCTGCTCCGCTTTCCCAGGGACGTGTCATGATGATCACGCCTGCAAACCCGACCAGAACCGCGCCAATGCGCATCGGTCCGACCTTTTCGCCCAGGATCGGGATGCTGAGCAAGGTGATCATCAAAGGGGCCACGAAAAACACAGCCGTCGCTTCGGCCAGAGGCATAACCGCAAGCGCGGTGAAAAATGTCAGGTTTGCAATCACCAGAAACGTCGCCCGCAGAACATGCAGGCCCGGCTGATCGGTTTTCAGGATACTCCATCCCCCCTCCAACTGAACCAGAGCAAGGCTAAAGCCGATCCCAATCAGAGAACGGGTGAATACCATTTGGTGCAAAGGATACCCGCCCGACAGAAACTTGATCAGCATGTCATTGAGAGAAATCCCCAGCATTCCGATCAGGATAAAGACGATAGCCAATGTAGGGTTTTGTAAAATCTTGTTTTCTGACACAATATTCCCTTTCATCCGGCCCCTAACACGGGTTTCGGATCAGGTCCGCTCTGTTTGCGACATGATGTTAGACATTAATTACAGCCCCGGTTCAGAAAGATTGACCACCGCTTAGCAGACAAAAAAAGAGGCCCCGGATCGGAGCCTCTTAGATCATTTCTTGGAAGATCAAAACCGGTGTTATTCTTCCAGGCTGAGCGCAACAAACCGTGGGTCACCGCCACGACGCACCAGCAACAGCAGAGACTTGCGTCCGGCCACCTGTGCCTCTTCCATCCGGTCTTCCAAGTCTTCGATTGTGCCGACCTTTTGCTGGCCCGCTTCGGTGATCAAATCACCAGCCCGCAGGCCCTTGGCATAGGCTTCCGAAGCCTGATCCACATCTGAAACCACCAGCCCTTCGGCATCCGCGTCCAGACCAAGTTCTTCGCGCAGCGTGTCGGTGAGCGGTGAAATCGTCAGACCCAGAATATCCGTATTTTCATCAGCAGGCGTGTCTTCGGCTTCTTCTTCGCCATTCTCGGCGCGCTCCGCATCTTCGCGGCGGCCCAGCGTGACCAAGACGGTCTGGGTGCTGCCATCCCGGCTGACCACGACGCGAACGGCTTTGCCGACCGTTGTTTCACCGACCTGACGGACAAGGCCGCGTGTATCCTCAACATCGACGCCGTCAAAGCTGAGGATGACGTCACCCGCCAGCAGGCCAGCCTCTTTCGCAGGGCCTTCGGGCACATCGCTGATCAGCGCACCACCGGGTTTTTCAAGGCCCATGGCTTCGGCCATGTCTTCGGTCACGTCCTGAATACGGACACCCAGCCAGCCTCGGCGGGTTTCCCCGAACTCGCGCAGCTGATCGACAACTTTGACCACCACATTGGAAGCCATCGAAAAGCCAATCCCGATGGACCCACCATTGGGCGAAAGAATCGCGGTATTCACGCCTATCACCTGGCCATCCATGTTGAACAGCGGACCGCCCGAGTTGCCTCGGTTGATCGCCGCATCGGTCTGGATGTAGTCATCATAAGATCCGCTCAGCGCGCGATTGCGGGCAGATACGATCCCGGCCGAGACCGAGAATCCCTGGCCCAACGGATTGCCCATGGCAATCACCCAATCCCCAACCCGCGCAATATCGCTGTCACCGAATTGGACGTATTTCAACGGGCCAGAAGCTTCGACCTTGAGCAGAGCAATGTCGGTCTTTTCATCGGTGCCAATCACTTTGGCGGGCAGCTCTTTCTTGGGCTGACCATCGCCCGGGAAGAATTCCACCAGGATTTCATCCGCTTCGGCAATGACGTGATTGTTGGTGACGATGAATCCATCTTCCGAGATCACAAACCCCGAGCCAAGGGCATTGCTACGGCGAGGGACGTTTTCGCCATTGTCGCCGCGATCCTGGAACTCGCGAAAGAAGTCTTCGAACGGGGACCCTTCGGGAACAATGCCTTGCGGGCCGGTTTGACCTTCGATCAGGGTCGATGTGGTGATGTTCACCACAGCCGGGCTGATCTGTTCCGCCAGCGGTGCCAAGCTTTCGCCACGCGCATACGCCGACACCGTCTGCGCAACGATCAGAACCATTCCCGCAAATGCCAGCCACATCAGCCGCATGAAACTAAACCCTTCGTCCTGACGGACGGACATACTGCGTGCTTGTACCTGCACTTGGGAACTCCTTGTCGTCACTATCTACGGACCGCCCTTAAGCCGCCCTCTTGGCAACCAATGTAGTCGGTTTGCTGCAACCCGCAACTCAGGATCGCGGGGAAATCACCGCCACGTGAAGCCCTGAAGTCAAAACCCGACCTGATAGGCACCCCAAATCAGGACCAGCCCACTGACCACACAGAGCAATCCGGATAACCGTCGCGCCTGTTCTGGAAGGGATCGGAGTGCCTCCAGCATCCGTTCAATAAGCGAAGGGGCCAGCGCATAGGCCAGCCCCTCGACAATCAGTACCAGCCCGAAGGCCAGAAGGATCATACCCATTACTCAGAGGCCGCAGCAGCCGGTGCAGCACGTCCGGTGGGCGAGGCCAGGTAATTGAAGAACTCGGAATCCGGGCTCAGGATCAACGAACTGTTGCTGCCTTGAAGTGCATTCTCATAGGCCGTCAGAGAGCGGTAGAACTCAAAGAACTCCGGGTCCGCGCCATAGGCTTCGGCAAAGATTGCATTGCGTTCCGCATCTGCCTCACCGCGAATGATCTCGGCCTCACGGTTGGCGTCCGAGACCAGTTCCACCACGGTCCGGTCGGCCTGCGCACGAACACGCTGCGCCGCCTCGTTACCACGCGCGCGCTCGTCGGTTGCTTCTCGTTCCCGCTCGGCCTTCATCCGATCGAATGTGGCCTCAAGGTTGGCCTGCGGCAAATCGGTTGCTTTCAGGCGCACGTCGATCACATTGACGCCCAGCGCGCGCGCCTCGGCAATCGCGCTGTTGCGGATACGCAGCATCAGAGCCGCCCGGTCCGAGCTCAGGATATCGCGCGAGGAGACCGAACCCAGAACTTCGCGCGTTTCAGCGCGCAGGATGCGATCCAAACGATCCTCGGCCACCGGAACTCCACCAACACCTACGGCCTGGCGGAACTGTTCCAGATCGGAAATCCGGTAACGGGCGAACGCATCAACAACCAGACGACGGTCGTCCAGAGGAGTGACCTCAAGCGGCTGTACGTCAATCGAAAGGATACGGTCATCATAACGGACAACCTCCTGTATCAGCGGGATTTTAAACGCCAGACCGGGCTCTTCTTTTACAGCGACAACCCGACCAAACTGCAGAACCAGCGCGCGTTCGCGTTCATCCACAATGAAGATCGAGGACAAGCCGACAACGGCCAGAATAGCAATGACAATCAGAATGATAGGTGATTTACGCATCAGTTGCTCTCCGCTGTGTTGCTACGGCGCAGTTCGTTCAGCGGCAGATAAGGGACAACACCCTGCCCTGAGCCAGTCGAGTTTTCATCAAGGATGATCTTGTCAACATCACCCAGAACCTGCTCCATCCGCTCTAAGTAGAGGCGCTTTCGGGTCACGTCTGGCGCTTTGGTATATTCTTCCAAAACTGCGCTAAAGCGGCTGGCTTCACCCTGAGCGCCGTTGATCTGCTGGGCGCGATAGGCTTCAGCTTCTTCCAGAACTTGCGCCGCTTCACCGCGCGCTTCGGCGAGAACCCGGTTGGCATAAGCGTCAGCGACGTTCTGCAGACGGTCACGCTCCTGCGCGGCGGCCTGAACATCGCGGAATGCGGCGATCACGTCCTGCGGCGGGTCAGCCTTGTCGAAGTTAACACGGACGATGTTTACACCGGAATCATAACTGTCCATTGTGGACTGGATCAGCTCTTGCAAACGATCAGCAATGATCCCGCGATCCCGGTTCAGAATCGGTGCCAGTTCGCTTTGGGCTATGATCTCACGCATCGCCGATTCCGACACGGCGCGGATCGTCTGGCGCGGGTCACGCAGGTTAAACAGGTATTTGGCCGGATCGTTGATGTTCCAGACAACCTGATAATCAATATCGACCACGTTTTCGTCGCCGGTCAGCATCAAACCATCATCACTGCCGCGCGCACCGCCCATGTCTTCATTCTGTTCACGTGTGACCGGAATGACTTCGGCGGTTACCAACGGCCAAGGTGCAAAGTTCAGACCCGGGTTCCCAACAGCGGAAAATTCACCCAGAAACAGCTCAACAGACTGTTCTTCGGGTTTCACGGTGTAAAAACTGGCAGCCGCCCAAAGGCCAATGGCAACCAAAGCGCCAATCGCCACAGTCCCTTTGGTGAACAACGGACCACCGCCACCACCGCCTGAACCGTTTGTGCCACGACCACCGCCGCCACGACCGCCCATCAGAACGCGCAGCTGTTCCTGGCCTTTTTTCATCAGCTCATCGATCTCGGGGATCTGCGGGCCGTCACCTTCGGGAGGCTTACGCCCGTCCCCGTTGTTACCCCGATTTCCTCCGCCTCCGGATGAGCCTCCGCCCCCCCAGGGGCCACCGCTGTTGCCCGCCATATTTTTCGATTCCTTCGTTTAGGCCCGTGTGATCACGGGGTCCCTTGTAACTTGTGTGCGCTCGGTTGCAAATCAAGCCGTGCGTACAGGTTGCCGCATTGTCACCAATTCCTCGGCCATCACCGGATGAACTGCAACCGTGCGGTCAAAATCTTCCTTGGTGGCGCCCATTTTTACGGCGATACCGGCCAACTGAATCATCTCACCCGCGCCGGGGGCTACGATATGGCAGCCCAGTACTTTGCGCGACGCCTGGCTGACGATCAACTTCATCAGAACCCGCTGGGTGCCACCAGCGAACGCCTTCTGCATCGGTTTGAACGAGGTTGCATAAACCTCAATTGGTTCCTGAGCCGACGCTTCTTCCTCGCTCAGACCGACCGTTCCGAATTCAGGCTGCGTAAAGATCGCAGTGGGAATAAGGTCGTGATCCACCGGTGTCGGGTTACCCTTGAACACGGTTTCAACAAAGGCCATGCCCTCGCGAATGGCAACCGGCGTCAGGTTCACCCGGTCGGTCACGTCGCCAATCGCGTAAATCGAGGGCACACCGGTCTGGCTGTATTCATCCACGATGATCTCACCCTTGCGGCCGCGCTCGACACCTATGGCTTCCAGCCCCAGATTGTCCGCGTTCGGCGTACGACCGGTGGCGTACATCACGACGTCAAACTGATCCTCAGTGCCATCCGTAGCCTTGACGCGGATTTTGTCGCCCTCTTTCGTCATCTCCAGCACATTGGTGCCCAGACGCACGTCGATGCCGTTCTGGCGCATCTCTTCACAGATCAACCCTCGCGCTTCTTCGTCGAACCCGCGCAGGATTTGCGCACCGCGATAGAATTGCGTGGTCTTGACCCCCAATCCGTTCATGATCCCGGCGAACTCACTGGCGATGTAGCCGCCACCGACGATCAGAATGCTTTCGGGTAGTTTCGCCAGATGAAAAATCTCGTTCGACGTGATCGCCAGTTCCGAGCCCGGGAAGTCCGGCACTACCGGACGACCGCCTGTTGCAATCAGAATGTGCTTTGCGGTTTTGCGGGTCCCATCGGCCAGCTCAACCGTGTGCGCGTCGACCACATGCGCGCGCTGATCAAAGCTTTCGACGCCGTTGTTCTTGAGGATGTTGCGGTAGATGCCTTCCAGTCGATCCAGTTCGGTAACCAGCTTGCCATGGAAGGTGTTCCATTCGAAGGCACCCGGCTGAATGTCCCAGCCATAGGCCTGCGCATCCTCGACCATGCCCGAATATTCGCTGGCAAAGACCATCAGCTTTTTCGGCACACAGCCGCGGATCACGCAGGTGCCGCCATAGCGATCCTCTTCGGCCAGCGCCACCTTGGCGCCGGTTTCTCCTGCTGCCACGCGCGCCGCGCGCACCCCGCCAGAGCCGCCTCCGATGACAAACAGATCATAGTCAAAGCTCATGCCGGGTTCCTTCGTTCAGTCTTCAAAAATTCTTTGGATATCTGGGCGCAAAAAGTCAGCTGCCAACCCCTTGCCGCGCAAATCTCGGTTTTTTCATTCATAGGGCCAAGTTTCGTAAGGGTTCGGATCAATCCGTCAGATCCGAAAACAGGTTCTCGCGCGCGCCACTCAAAAGCTGATCCATCTCGATCGTGCCTGCGTTGATGTCCCGCAGCTCGACCCGACCATCTCCATGGCCAACGACGACCTTATCGCAGATATCGATAAACAGACCATTCTCAACAACACCGGGCACCTGATTGAGCACCAGCGCCATCTGGCGAGCATTGCCGATCCGTTGCAGATGCAGGTCCAGGACATGGTTGCCCTCATCGGTCACATAGGGGGCCTCTCCATTCATGCGCAGCGCACAATTGGTGCCCAGCACATCCATCGTATCCAGAACCTCTTCGATCAGAGTGCGCGTGGTCTGCCAGCCAAATGGGATCACTTCGACCGGCAGGGGAAACGCACCCAGGGTTTCGACCTCTTTGCCTGCATCGGCAATCACCACCATTTGATCGCTGGCCGTTGCCACGATCTTTTCCTGAAGATGCGCCCCACCACCGCCTTTTATCAGGTTCAGATCACCGTCGAACTCATCTGCCCCATCAATCGTCAGATCCAGCCACCCGGCCTGATCCAACGAGACAACTTCGATCCCAACCTCACGTGCCAGTTGCGCCGTGCGGGTCGACGTTGGAACACCCTTGATCCGCAAACCCTCCTGCGCCACCCGCTCGCCCAATCGACGCACCAGCCAGGCGGCGGTTGAACCGGTTCCCAATCCAACGCGCATTCCATCTTCGACCATTTCAGCGGCGCGCCTTGCCGCGACATATTTTGCGGTATCGATTGGCGACATCTCTGTGGTCATCGGCAGCTTTCCCGGAATGGTTTTTCTGAGTTATACGGAATGCAAAACGCAACGGCGAGACCCAATTCATGCAAGACCGCTATGAAAGTCGCTTAGACTACGCGTTTCCCATCGGATACGTCGCAATCATGCCTTCCCAATTTGACCTCGCATCATAAGTACGCGCCATGACACAGCCCTATCGCCTGCACTACGCCCCCGACAACGCCTCACTGGTGATCCGGTTGGTGTTGGAAGAGATGGGCTTGCCCTATGAAACCGTGCTGGTCGATCGCAGCCAGAACGAACAGGACAGCGCTGCCTATCGTGCGCTGAACCCAAACGGTTTGATACCGGTTCTGGAAACACCGCAGGGGGCTATTTTCGAAACCGCCGCCATTCTGCTGTGGCTTGCCGATACCCACGCCCACCTTGCCCCAGCCGCCGATCATCCGGATCGCGCGCCATTTCTGAAATGGTTGTTTTTTGCGTCGAACACATTGCACGCTGATCTGCGCATTCTGTTCTATGCCGAGAAATACATCGACCCGTCGCAGGCCGAGGCCCTACGTGCCGGGATGCGGCCTCGCTTGCGGATGCATCTACAAAAGCTGGATGCCGTCGCAAAAGAAGCCCCCGATTGGCTGAACGCAGATAAACCCTCGGTCCTGACATATTACGTGGGATGCATGATGCGCTGGATGGCGATTTATCCTGCACAAGCGGATCGCAGCTGGTATCAGCTGGCAGATACGCCCTATTTGCAGAGGATACTGATGCAGTTGGAATCGCGCCCTGCAGCCCGCACCGCCATCGCCGCCGAAGGGCTTGGGGCTAATCCGTTTACCTCGCCCACCTATGCCAACCCTCCAGAAGGCTCAGCTGTCTGACATGTTCCTCTCGGTTTTTGATATGTTCAAGGTGGGCATTGGCCCGTCTTCTTCGCACACGATGGGCCCGATGGTGGCTGCCGCGCGCTTTCTGGACATGATGCGCGCATCGCCATTTGAATTCTCCGGCCTGCGCGGGTCACTGCACGGGTCGCTGGCGTTTACCGGAGTTGGCCACGCCACGGACCGCGCCACCATTTTGGGTCTCGCAGGATTTGTGCCCGAGACCTATGACAATGAAAAAGCTGAAGCTGCACTCGCCTCAATTGCCGAAACCCATACGGTTTCGCCTGACGGCCTGCCGCCTCTGGCGTTCGACCCCAAGGCTGATCTGGTCTTTGACTACGAACATACCCTGCCCGGTCACGCCAATGGCATGATCCTGATGGCCACCGATGCACAAGGCGACGTGATCTTGCGGCAGGTGTTCTATTCCATCGGCGGTGGCTTTGTTCTAACCGAGGAGGAACTGGCCGACGGCAAGGCCACGGATGAGGGTGTGCCGCCCGTTCCCTTCCCCTTCAAATCCGCCGCTGAAATGCTGGAGATGTCGAAGACCAGTGGGAAAACCATCGCACAGATGAAGCGCGACAACGAAGTCGCGCGCCGATGTCCAGACAGCTTTGCCAAGGGATCCGCCCGATTGTGGCAGGTCATGAACGACTGCATCGAGCGCGGCCTGACGACCGATGGCATTCTTCCCGGTGGCCTGAAGGTACGAAGACGTGCCAAAGGCATCTATGATGCGCTCATGGCCGAGCGTGGCATGAACCTGACCGCGCCGCATACGATCAATGACTGGATGAGCGTCTACGCCATGGCGGTGAACGAGGAAAACGCCGCCGGTGGTCAGGTCGTCACCGCACCCACCAACGGTGCGGCAGGCGTGCTGCCTGCGGTCATACGCTACTATCTTGACCATGTGCCGGGCGCATCGGAAAGCCATATCCAGGATTTCCTTCTGACAGCCGCCGCGATCGGTGGATTGGTCAAGTTCAACGCCTCGATCTCGGGCGCGGAAGCAGGCTGTCAGGCCGAGGTCGGCAGCGCCTCGGCCATGGCCGCCGCTGGGCTATGCGCGGTGATGGGTGGCACACCCGAACAGGTAGAAAACGCGGCCGAGATCGCGTTGGAACATCATCTGGGCATGACCTGTGATCCCGTAGCAGGCCTTGTGCAGGTGCCGTGTATCGAACGGAACGGGTTGGGGGCGATCAAAGCGGTTTCGGCCGCCTCTCTGGCGCTACGCGGTGATGGGCAGCATTTTGTACCGCTGGACTCGGTGATCGAAACGATGCGCCAGACCGGCCAGGATATGCACGAAAAGTATAAGGAAACATCGCTTGGCGGTCTGGCCGTCAACGTGCCAAACTGCTGACGGAGTATCGGAGGGGACACTATGCGCGGACAGTGCCTGTGTGGCAAAATTAGCTACCACGTCGATCCTCCGGTTCTGTCCTGCGTCACTTGCCATTGCGACAGTTGCCGCCGTCAATGCGCTGCGCCGATGACCACATATTTCGGGGTCCGCGACGGGCAGTGGCGATGGACCGGTGAAGAGCCCAAACGCTTCAACTCTTCTCCCGGAGTCGAGCGCAGCTTTTGCCCCTATTGCGGAACCCCGATCTCGTTTCGATCAAACAAGATGTCAGACGTGCTGCATCTATATGTTGCAACCCTGGACAACCCCGAGGCATTGCAGCCGACCCTGCATGTCGCGCATGAGGAAAAGCTGAGCTGGCTCAAGCTTGGTGATGATCTGCCCACCTGCATCGGACCGGATTACACAAAAGTTCAGCCGCTGCCCGACAGCTGATAACAGCGCTTTCCACCGTGATCCGAAACGGTTAGCGTCGCGCCCATGACACAGGATCGTCCCGTTTTCGGCATCGTTCTGATGCTTGGTTTCTGCGTACTCGCACCGCTTGGCGATTCAATCGCCAAGCTGCTGGGTGAATCCACCCCGCTAGGGCTGCTGGTATTGGTCCGTTTTGCGATTCAAGCAGTGATCCTGATCCCGCTGGTGGCTGCAACTGGCCGACCCTGGCGCATGCGGGGGCGCGTTCTGCGTCTGACCGTAATCCGCACCGGTCTTCATATCATCGGCATTACAGCGATGTTCAGCGCGCTGCAATTCCTGCCACTGGCAGATGCGGTCGCCATAGCGTTCGTGATGCCCTTTATCATGTTGCTTCTTGGAAAGTATGTATTGAATGAAGAGGTCGGCCATCGGCGCCTGATCGCATGTGTCGTTGGATTTGCCGGAACGCTGTTGGTCATCCAGCCCAGCTTTGCCGAAGTAGGATTGCCTGCCCTGCTACCACTGATCGTTGCCGTGGTTTTTGCGCTGTTTATGCTGGTCACCCGACAGATCGCCAAGGAAACCGATCCGATATCCTTGCAGGCGGTGTCCGGAGTGATGGCCACGATCTTTCTGCTCCCCCTCATTCTGTGGGGAACCCAATCCGGAATCTGGGAGCTGTCTTTGATCATGCCGACCGGCAACGCGCACTGGCTTTTGCTGGCCATCGGTATTCTGGGAACCGTCGCCCATCTGTTGATGACATGGTCGCTGCGCTATGCGCCATCAGCGACGCTCGCCCCAATGCAATATTTGGAGATCCCGGTGGCAACCCTTTTTGGCTGGCTGATCTTTCACGATCTGCCCAACGGGATCGCAGCGCTTGGCATCCTGATCACCATGGCCGCCGGGCTGTATGTCATTCTACGAGAGAGGGCCACCGCCCGGTCTGCCCCGACAGAAACGCCTGCATGACCTGATCCAATGCGGCGCGCGGCACCATGACCAGCAGCCCCGGCCCATCCAGATGTA
Organism: Ruegeria sp. H3; assembly: GCF_056533095.1. Classification (NCBI taxonomy): domain Bacteria; kingdom Pseudomonadati; phylum Pseudomonadota; class Alphaproteobacteria; order Rhodobacterales; family Roseobacteraceae; genus Ruegeria; species Ruegeria sp. H3. Next base: position 426,568 of record NZ_JBQFOD010000001.1, read on the forward strand.
GTTGAACCTGTGACACTGCCCTGTTCGAGGTTCCGACTTGTCCATCTGGTTCGAAAACTAATTTGTCGATGGACCATTCAAGCCCGCGACTTCGCCCCGTCACACGCCGCAGCGGAAACAGAGAGACGATATCGCCCGGTGCGAGGTCCAGAACAATCGATGGTGGTGCGTGAAACACCACCTCTTGCGCGCCCAATAAGATGCAGACCGGGTTCAAACGCGTGACCAGAGTATTGAGCACCGCCAATTGATGATCCAGTCGACCGCCCAGAAAACCAGCCCCGATAACAAGCGGGGCGTCGATACTGCGCAGAGCCTTGTCAAAATCCGTGCTGTCTTGTTCATCGATCTGAAACAGACGATCCTCAGCTATGCACCTGCGCGTCGCGGCATCTAGTGAATCAAAGTCACCGATCACCGCCTCGGGAACAACACCCGAATCAACCAGAATCGATGCACCGCCATCCGCCGCAACCACTGAATTGACACGATTCAGCACCAAATTCAGGTCGGAAACCCCAATTTTTCCCCCTCCGACCAGCCCAATTGGGCCGTTTGAACGCACAATTGGCTCATTTTTTCTCAGATTGATCATTTTTTCTGGGTTTGGACACATTGAGACCACAAATTGATAGGTTCATGTAGAGCTGTAGGCCAATGTGTGCGCTCGATTCTGGGTAAGTTGGCTTTGTTAGTTTGTAGAGGACGTGTGTCTGATGGTACAGAATAAGAAGGTGTTAACTGTTTCTTATGGGGCCTTTTCCTGCACATTAGAAGGGTTCGACAACTCGTTTGAAACACTCAAAGCCATTGCAGACTACTTCCGCGAAATCGCAGCAGATGATCGGTACTTCGGTTCTGAACCCCCTCGACTGGATGCTGAAATGCTGTCGCGCATTGCCCAGGGCGACAAAGCCCAACACGTAGAGGCCCGGCAAGACGAATCCGGTCTGCTGCTGCGTGCGACAAAAACCGCGCCGGACACCGCGCCCGAGACTGCCACAAAGGATGCAGCCATGTCCTCGCACCGCCCCCCATCCCCTTCGACCGTTGCCACCCCCTCTTCGGTTGAACCTCCCGCAGCTAACGCCGAGCCACTTGCGGCTGACAGCATCTCAGCCAAGCTGCAGCGCATTCGCGCTGTGGTCACGCATTCGAACACGGCTCCGATCACCGACGCGGAAGATGAAGATACCTCTCTGCTTGGCGCAAAACCGGCCCCTGTCGATGCAGTCGCAGCTGCATTTGAAGCCGGTGCGCTGAAGGCGGAAGATCTGAATCCAGCGCCAGAGAAAGCACAACCTGAGGCGAAAGAAGATAGTCTTTCCACGGTTGCTGAGTTCTTCGAAGATGAGGCAGAAGCAGATATTCAGCCCGATGACGCCTTGCCAACCGAACCCGAAACCACCGTCCAGGACGACACAGTCTCCGATGGCATCCTGAACATCATGAAAGATGAGGGTGCGTCGGAGCAAGCAGACGAGTCGATTGCGCTGGGTGTTCTGTCCGCCGAGGATGAAAAGAACCTTCTGGATGATATCTCAAGTGTCGAAGCCGAGATGGCTGGCGGCACTGATGAAACGCCCAACGAAGCAAGCACCTTGGATCAGGACGTACTTCGCCTGATGGAAAAAGCCGACCAGCAGATGGGCGATCCTTCGGCCAGCGACACGCGCGAAACCTATTCGCATCTGCGCAATGCTGTTGCGGCTGCCGAAGTTGATGGCAAGACCGACACTGCCTCGGTGGATCAGCCCTATCGCGGTGATCTGGCCTCGGCCGTCAGCCCACGCCGCCCTGAAATTCAGGTCACCAGCATGCGCCCTGAATCCGACGCGGCGGCGCCTTTGAAGCTTGTTGCTGAACAGCGCGTCGATCAGAGCGACGCGATTGCAGGCCCGATTGCCCCTCGCCGGGTCAAAACTGATCAAGAGGATAGCGCGGCAGAGGAAAGCGGGTTCGCCCAGTTCGCACAGGAACAAGGCGCACAGTCCTTGCTGGATCTGCTCGAAGCTGCGGCATCCTATCTGTCCTTCATCGAGGGTCAGGAACAGTTCTCGCGCCCGCAACTGATGAACAAGGTCCGTTCGTTGAAACAGGATGAGTTCAATCGCGAAGAAAGCCTGCGCTCTTTCGGTCAGCTGCTGCGCGATGGTAAAATCCAGAAAGCCGGCGGCGGTCGGTTTGCCGCCTCGAACCTGATCGGGTTCCGCCCCGACAATGAACGCGCCGCAGGATAATCAACCAACCATAGAAGCAAAGGGCCGAGAGATATCTCGGCCCTTTTTTGTTTAGTCATCTTGCGTGTCTTCTTTACCAACCCCGCGAAAGACAAATTTGAAGGGCAAGGCCCAGACAATGCCCAGGACGATGTAAACCAGCAGTTCGACCAGAATAGACGGGCGATCCAGCCAGTTCACAACTGTCACCACCGCGACGATATAAAGCGGCAACCCGACCAGCAAGATCACCAGAGACCAGCGGCGGCGGGCCTTGTAGCTGAGGCCGGTATTTTTGTCGCCGCCCATCAATCTGCAAACGGGTCGGTCACCAGAATGGTATCATCCCGCTCCGGGCTGGTGGACAAAAGGGCCACAGGGCATTCGATCAGTTCTTCAACGCGACGCACATATTTGATCGCATTGGCGGGTAAATCCGCCCAGCTGCGCGCACCTTCGGTGGATTCGCTCCATCCAGGCACTTCTTCGTAGATCGGTTTGCAGCGGGCCTGCTGATCGGCCGCAGTTGGCAGATAGTCCAGATGCTCACCGTCCAACTCATAGCCAGTACAGATCTTCAGCGTCTCGAACCCGTCCAGAACGTCAAGTTTGGTCAGCGAGATACCATTGACCCCACTGGTAGCGCAGGTCTGACGCACCAAACAGGCGTCGAACCAACCGCAACGGCGCTTGCGGCCTGTGGTCGTTCCGAATTCATGACCACGTTCACCCAAGCGTTGCCCATCTGAATCTTCTAGCTCGGTCGGGAACGGGCCTTCGCCAACACGGGTGGTGTAGGCTTTGACAATCCCAAGCACAAAATCAATCGAACCCGGCCCGATGCCCACACCCGTGGCCGCCTGCCCTGCGATCACATTCGATGAGGTCACAAACGGATAGGTCCCGAAGTCAATATCCAGCAACGCGCCTTGGGCGCCTTCGAACAGGATGCGCTTACCCGCTTTGCGCTTTTCGTTCAGCACCTTCCAGACTGGTGCCGCAAACGGCAGAATCTCCTGCGCGATCTCCTTCAGTTGCGAAATCAGCGCATCACGGTCGACAGGTTCGATGCCCAAGCCTTTGCGCAGCGGATCATGATGCTGCAACGCGCGATCTACCCGAGCCTCTAGCGTCGCTTCATCCGCCAAATCAGCGACGCGTACAGAACGCCGTCCGACCTTGTCTTCATACGCCGGACCGATGCCTCGACCGGTGGTCCCGATCTTGGTGCCCTTGCTCGCCGCTTCCTCGCGCGCGCGGTCCAATTCACCGTGGATCGGCAGGATCAGAGGCGTATTCTCGGCGATCATCAGTGTTTCTGGCGTGATCTCAACACCTTGTGCCCGGATCGTCCCGATTTCCTTGAGCAGGTGCCAGGGGTCCAGCACGACGCCATTGCCAATGACGCTCAGCTTGCCGCCACGCACGACACCCGAAGGCAGAGCATGCAGTTTGTAGACTTCACCATCAATGACCAGAGTATGCCCGGCATTGTGCCCGCCCTGAAAACGCGCGATGACGTCCGCCCGTTCGCTGAGCCAATCGACAATCTTGCCTTTTCCTTCGTCACCCCACTGGGCGCCGACAACAACCACGTTGGCCATATCCGGTCCTTTTCGTGCTGAGTAATCAAACTCGGCTCGTATAGCGGGGCTCTAGCGGCAGGGAAACTGGTATTTCGCCGCAGACGGTAATCGCGCTGCCGCGCGATGCCTCCGGCGGGGATATTTGTAGCCAGATGAAGATCGGATCCTCTGCTTCATCTGGCCAGCAATATCCCGGGGGATCGCCCGGAACGGGCGGCGGGGGCAGCGCCCCCTACCCGCCTTGTTGCAAATGCACCGGCTGCCCATGGGGTGTGGTCAGATAGGCCTGTTCCCACTCCTGCTTAAGGGTCTGCACAACATCCGGTGAGGCCGCGCCGCGTTCTGCCAGCAAAGCTTCAAGTGTTTCAAGCCAGGCATGAAAATAGTCATCCCCACCATCCAATTCGCGGCTCAGACCGTTGCGTTTCAGTGTATCCGAAAAGCGCCCCGCCCAGTCGGGCCAATCGAACCAGCCGACTTCATTCAGCGCCACGGTCACCGCAAAGACCTGTGCGTGCCACGGTTCCGCAAAGACCGGTTCGGGAGCCGTGACGTCCAGACATGTGCTCATGTGGGCTCCAGATAGCTTTGCCAGAGGTCCAGCACCACCTCATCCTCGGGATGCTCTGGATTGGCCCACAGTTCTGATGCGGGAAACAGAACGGCATAAAGCGGTTCTGGTGCCTCACCCAACCCATGCGCATTTGAATCGGGCAGGACATGGGCCCCGTGCAGGCGCAGGATTCGTCCCCGAGCTCCAGTAGCGTAGGCAGGCAGACGGGTATGGCCGCCTTCAACCAGACGATTGGCTGATGGATGTGCAGTGACAACATTCTGCCCCGGCGCAAAGCGCGGGGCGATGGTCGAAGGACGATCTGCTGGCCCGCCTTTGGCCAGTGCCGCTGCAACCGCATCCTTCCGCAAGCATTTCACGGAAAGAGGATGCGGTTGGTCCCCGCTAGCGCTTTTCAGATCGTCCAAGGACAGCACGCCTTGTTCAACCAACAGATCGGCGAGGCCGGATATCCATTTCTCATAGTAAGAAAACCGCGCGTAGTCCTTGGGTGAAAGACGCTCACGCGCGTGGCGCGAGATATCTATGTTCCATTGCCCCAGAAACCCTGCTGCCAAGGTGACCGCCAATGCCCGTGCATGCCAGTCTTCGGCGAAAACCGGGGCACCTTCACCTTCCGGATGGATCGGGCCGTCACCAAAGCGCCCGCCCATATCGTGAACGCGGGTCATGATGGCACCTTGGGAAGCCCAGTGCCGATCATGCTGTCACGCGTGACCAGAGCCGCCAGCTCGTCCTCGTTCAGGCCCTCCGAGCCTTTGGGTCGCGTGGGTAAAACAAGATAGCGAATCTCGGCAGTTGAGTCCCAGACCCGTACCGCAGTGTCTTCGGGCAAGGTAACGCCAAACTCCGCGAGCACTTTGCGCGGTTCCCGCACCGCGCGGGCGCGATAGGCGTCGGATTTGTACCAACCCGGCGGAATGCCAAGCAGTGGCCATGGATAACAACTGCATAAGGTGCACACGACCATGTTGTGCCGCTCGGGCGTATTTTCGACCACGACAATATGTTCGCCCTGCCGCCCGTAGTAACCGAGATCCGCAACGACCGACGTTGCATCCGCAAGAAGTGCCGCCTTGAATGCCGGGTCACTCCAGGCTTTCGCCACAACATGCGCACCGTTCTGAGGCCCGATTTTATTCTGATATGTATCAATGATCTCATCCAGCGCAGCTGGATCTATCAGCCCCTTACGGGTCAGAATCGTTTCCAGCGCTTTGACGCGCAATGCGGGTTCAGGCGGGAGCAAGGCATGCGGGTGGTCAGGATCGTCATGAGGCATAGGCCGCAGCCTGCGTCACGTATTGGCGTTCTGTCCAGTCCCTTTGCTGTGATATGAGACATCACGCAGGGTGATGCGAACTCCTGACTTGCCCCCGCTGACAAACTTGCATAAGTACCACGCGATACACGCCACGCTGTTCGGGACCACCATGGAAAACGTCGTTCTAATCATCCATCTTCTTCTGGCTTTGGGCCTGATCGCCGTTGTGCTGATGCAGCGGTCCGAAGGCGGTGGCCTTGGGATGGGCGGCGGCGGTGGTGGCGCTATGACCGGGCGCGCAGCGGCAACGGCGCTGGGTAAACTGACCTGGATTCTGGCCGCGTGCTTTATCGTGACCTCGATCACGCTGACGATTCTAGCAGCGCAGAAGTCTTCAGGCAGCTCGGTGATTGACCGTTTGGGTGTTCCGGCACCGGCCGCGACCGAAGAAAGCACACCGGCCGTTCCGTCGGCGGATGACCTGCTGCCTCCGGCGCAGGGCGACAACGCACCGCTGATCCCGCAAGCCGACTGATACACAAAACCTAGAAATCTGAAAGAGAACTGCAACAGCATCTTGCGGTTCTCTTGCGCTATGGGCGCGAATCCTTTATATGTGAAGTCCCGTGGTGCTGCGGTTTTTTCAAGCCGCCGGGCAGCTGATAATGACGTCTCACGGGAGCAGCCGAAAAACATGGCGCGATTTATTTTCATCACTGGTGGTGTGGTTTCATCCTTGGGCAAAGGGCTGGCTTCAGCGGCTTTAGGTGCTTTGTTGCAGGCTCGGGGATATTCGGTGCGTCTGCGTAAGCTTGACCCCTATCTGAACGTCGATCCGGGCACGATGTCGCCCTTTGAACATGGCGAAGTTTTTGTCACGGATGATGGCGCCGAAACCGATCTGGACCTCGGTCATTACGAACGCTTCACCGGAGTGGCTGCCCGCAAGACCGACTCGGTCAGCTCGGGGCGGATCTATTCCAACGTGCTGGAGAAAGAGCGCCGCGGCGATTACCTTGGCAAGACCATTCAGGTGATCCCCCACGTCACCAACGAGATTAAGGATTTCATCGCGATTGGCGAAGATGAGGTTGATTTCATGCTGTGCGAAATCGGCGGCACCGTAGGTGACATCGAAGGCCTGCCGTTCTTTGAAGCCATCCGTCAGTTCAGCCAGGACAAGCCGCGCGGCCAGTGTATTTTCATGCACCTGACATTGCTGCCCTACATCAAGGCCTCGGGTGAGTTGAAAACCAAACCAACCCAGCACTCGGTGAAAGAGCTGCGCTCGATCGGTCTGGCCCCTGACATTCTGGTCTGCCGGTCCGAGGGTCCGATTCCGACCAAGGAACGCGAAAAGCTGGCGCTGTTCTGTAACGTGCGCCCGGACAGCGTGATCGCGGCGCAGGATCTCTCCACGATCTACGACGCCCCGCTGGCCTATCACCGCGAGGGTCTGGATCAGGCCGTTCTGGACGCGTTCCAGATCAGCCCTGCCCCGAAACCGGACTTGGCAAAATGGGAAGACGTCAGCGACCGCATCCACAATGCCGAAGGGGAAGTGAAGGTCGCCATCGTCGGCAAATACACACAGTTGGAAGACGCCTATAAGTCGATTGCCGAGGCTCTGACTCATGGCGGCATGGCCAACCGGGTCAAGGTCAAGGTTGAGTGGGTGGATGCCGAGATTTTCGACACCGAAGATGCTGCGCCCCATCTGGAAGGCTTCCACGCAATCCTCGTGCCCGGCGGGTTTGGTGAGCGTGGCACCGAAGGCAAGATCAAGGCGGCGCAATATGCGCGCGAGCACAAAGTACCTTATCTGGGTATCTGCCTCGGCATGCAGATGGCGGTGATCGAAGCCGCGCGGAATGCAGCAGGCATCAAAGAGGCCGGTTCCGAGGAATTTGACCATGAGTCTGGCAAAAAGCGTTTTGAGCCGGTGGTTTATCACCTGAAAGAATGGGTTCAGGGAAACCACAAGGTGGAGCGCAAAGTCGGCGACGACAAAGGCGGCACCATGCGTTTGGGTGCCTACAATGCGGTTCTGGCCGAAGGCTCGAAAGTGGCCGAGGTTTATGGCGGCACTCAGATCGAGGAGCGCCACCGCCACCGCTATGAAGTGGACATCAAATATCGCAAACAGCTTGAAGGTGCGGGGCTGAACTTCTCGGGCATGTCGCCGGATGGACGTCTGCCAGAAATTGTTGAATGGTCGGATCACCCCTGGTTCATTGGGGTTCAGTATCACCCTGAACTAAAATCCAAGCCCTTCGATCCACATCCGCTGTTTCGCGACTTTGTCCGCGCGGCCAAGGACACCTCGCGCCTGGTCTGATCCGGTCGCAGCCAAGTGATGTACCGACACAATTAAGCGCTTAGCGATTGCCTGCCATGGGGTTAACTGTTGAATAAGCTTCGACAGGAGAACCCCCATGACCACCCAATCCCAACGCGCCGAAACCTTTACCAGCCTGCACAAAAAGGGTGATCCCGTCATCCTGTTCAACATCTGGGACGCTGGCAGTGCCGGTGCGGTGCGCGACGCCGGAGCGAAGGCGATAGCTACCGGCAGTGCTCCGGTCGCGATGGCGCGGGGCTATTCCGACGGGCAGGATTTCCCCATGGAAGCCGCCTTGGACAATGTCAGACGCATCGTCAAAGCGGTTGATCTGCCCGTGACGCTGGATTTCGAATCTGGCTATGCCGTTGATCCGGAAGCAATTTCCGACAACGTTGTCCGCGCGCTGGACTGCGGTGTTGTCGGATTCAACTTCGAGGATCAGATCATTGGCGGAGATGGTCTTTACCCTATTGCGGATCAAACCTCTCGGGTCGAAGCGGTGCGCAAAGCCTGCGACGGGGCTGGTATTCCGGCCTATATCAACGCCCGCACCGATATCTTCCTGAAAGCCCCGGCTGACACTCATGACGCAGCCATGCTAGACGATGCGATTGCACGAGCCGCCGCGTATCAATCCGCAGGGGCAAGCGGCTTCTTTGCTCCCGGCCTGAAGGATGAGGCGATGATCGGTCAACTTTGCGAAGCAACCGACCTGCCCGTCAACATCATCGCCCTGCCCGGCACGCCGGATACCCCGCGCCTAGCAGAGCTTGGGGTCGCGCGGGTCAGCTATGGGCCCGTGCCCTACCGGCAGATGATTGGGTGGCTTACAGAACAGGCGCACGCCGCAATCAACCACAGCTGAGACCCTGGCGGATCGGGATTGCTATTTTCGTCAATTCTAAGCACCTTGCCTGGGAAACTGGGTAGGAGGCTGTGATGAGCAAAGGCTATTGGGTGGCCCATGTCGATGTAGACGACATGGAGAGGTACAAAGACTATATCGCGGCTAATGGCGAGGCATTCGCCGCCTTTGGCGCTCGCTTTCTGGTGCGCGGTGGAACGCGAGAGCTTAAGGAAGGCGCCGCGCGTGCCCGCACAGTGGTAATCGAATTTCCCAGCTACGAAGACGCGCTGGCCTGCTATGAAAGTGAGGGTTATCAATACGCCAAAAGCCTGCGTGATCCGGTATCGAATGGCGATCTTGTGATCATTCAGGGCTATGACGGGTAGTCGTAGCTTGGCGCGCCACAAAATATGGGGTAATCTGCCCTTATGTTGAAGAAGTTCTTTCAGGCGTTCCGACCGCCCCAAACCAATCATTTGCCCGATCCTGATGCTGAACTGGCATTGGGCGCGTTGATGGTGCGTGTGGCACAGGCGGATCGGGACTATAAGCTGGAAGAAATCAGCCTGATCGACCGGATTTTGGCGCGTTTGTATGAGCATAACGCGATTGAAGCCGCTAAAGTGCGCGCCACCTGCGAGAAACTGCATGCCGCTGCACCCGAAACCGACACGTTTGGCAAACTGATCCGCGAAACCACTGACCTTCAGGAACGCCTTGCCGCGCTGGATGCGTTGTGGGAGGTCGTTCTGGCCGATGGCGACTCGGATGAGGGTGAGATTAAGATCGTTGAAGAGGCGCGCGCTGCGATGGGCCTTAGCTTCAATGACAGCAAGGCTGCGCGTGAACGGGTGCAAAGCCGCTTGGAAGCCAGCTAGCCCGCGTCTATATCTGTGTCATGTTTAGTGATTTTCTGTCCCGGCTGACACAGCCCGCTCCCGACCCGCTTCCCGATGATGACGCACGCCTGGCGCTGACCGCCCTGCTAGTGCGCATCGCACGATCCGACAATGACTATGCCGACTCCGAGATGGCGCGTATCGATAAGATATCGACCCAACGCTATGGTCTGTCTCCGTTCGAAGCAGCCGGACTGCGCGCACGTGCTGAAGATCTCGAGGCCGAGGCCCCCGATACCGTCCGCTTTACCCGCGCCATTAAGGAGGCCGTTGCCTACGAGGATCGGCTGGCCGTCGTGCAGGCCATGTGGTCGGTCGCCTTGGCGGATGGGCAGCGGACAGGTGAAGAAGATTCCCTGCTGCGCCTTGTGGTTAGCTTGCTGGGCGTTAGCGATGTGGATTCGGCGCTGGCCCGGCAAAAGGCTGCACAATCGTGACAGCGATGCTGGGCATGTATGACATGCCTGCCCTGGAGGCCGCCAATAATCGATTCTGGTCACTGATCCGCAGCCATCTTGGATTTGGCCCGGCGCAACTGGATCGGCATCGAGATGTTTGGGATATCTGGCAAGACCCCGATCTTGTTTTCGCCCAGACCTGCGGCATGCCCTACCGCACCCGCCTTCATGGCCACGTTCAACTGGTCGGAACGCCAGACTATCGACTACCAGGGTGTCCGGCTGGTCACTATTGCTCGGTCTTTGTGGCGCGATGCGACGACCCACGCGAGCTTGCCGACCTAGCGATGGGACGGTTCGCCTATAACGAGGCGCTTTCGCAATCTGGTTGGGCTGCGCCGATCACACATCTGGACAATTTGGGTTTGAAACCCGCCGAACTTATCCAAACCGGCGAACACGCCCTGTCCGCCCAGGCCGTTGCCGACCACGACGCAGATTTTGCCGCTTTGGATGCACTGACATGGGCGCTGTTGAAGGAGCATACGGATCTGGGCCAGTATCTGCGCGACGTTGCCCGCACATCGCCAACCCCTGCGCTGCCCTACATCACTTCGCAAACCCAGGACCCGGATCAGATTGCAGATGCCGTTCATACGGCCATCACCGCTCTTTCTGAAGAAGACAAGCGCCTCCTTCACATCCGTGGGTTGATCAATATTCCCGCCGAAGAATATCTGGCCGTTCCCACGCCCCCTCCACCTAGAGCCTGATTGCACAGTCTCTACTCATTTTGATAATAACCTCTGGTCAATTCGGCAGATTCGATCCCTGATTCTGTGATTTGCGCATTGCATTGTGCCGGATTTTCCGTCCTATTAGCGCATCAATACCAGCAACAACGGGATCCTTCGTGTCAGACCCATCAGCCGTCATCGAGATCAAGAACCTTCACAAAAGCTTCGGCAATCTCGAGGTGCTCAAGGGTGTCGACATCACTGCAAGGCGCGGGGATGTGGTGTCGCTCATAGGATCATCCGGATCGGGAAAATCAACCCTGCTGCGTTGCTGCAACCTGCTGGAAGACAGCCAGCAAGGCGAGATCCTATTCAAAGGCGAACCCGTACAATGGGCTGGCAAAGGTCATGGCCGCCACCCCGCGGACCCCAAGCAGGTTCTGCGCATTCGGACTAACCTGTCTATGGTGTTCCAACAATTCAACCTTTGGGCACATATGACCATCTTGCAGAATGTAATGGAGGCTCCGGTCACCGTTTTGGGCCGTGACAAGGCCGAAGTGGAAGACAGCGCCCGCAAGTATCTTGATAAGGTTGGCATTGGCGACAAATGCGACGTCTACCCCGCGCAACTGTCTGGTGGTCAGCAACAGCGCGCCGCCATAGCGCGTGGATTGTGCATGGAGCCCGAAGCACTGTTGTTTGACGAGCCGACCTCGGCCCTGGATCCCGAGCTGGAACAGGAAGTGATCAAAGTGATCAAGGACCTGGCCGCAGAAGGCCGGACCATGATCATCGTGACCCATGACATGCAGATGGCCGCCGATATCTCAAGCCATGTCGTATTCCTGCATCAAGGACTGATCGAAGAAGAAGGCACACCCGAAGACATCTTTACCGCCCCTGAGTCTAAGCGACTTCAGGGTTTTCTGTCCGCTACCAAAGCGGCATAATTTCAAAGAACAGAACCAAACTGGGGAGTAACCAATGAAAAACCTAATTCTGACCACTGCAGCGCTGGCTTTGACCGCCGGGATGGCCATGGCCGACACCGTGCGCATGGGCACCGAGGGCGCCTACCCTCCGTATAACTTCATCAACGATGCCGGTGAGATCGACGGGTTCGAGCGGGACGTAGGTGACGAGCTGTGCAAACGCGCCGGGCTGGAATGCGAGTGGGTTAAGAACGACTGGGATTCGATCATCCCGAACCTGGTATCGGGTAACTACGACACCATCATCGCGGGCATGTCGATCACCGACGAACGTGATGAAGTCATCGATTTCACACAGGACTATTATCCGCCAACCGCGTCGGCCTATGTCGCGACCTCTGACGCAGCCGATGTCACCGGTGGTGTTGTTGCTGCGCAAACCGCCACCATTCAGGCAGGCCACGTCGCCGAAACCGGCGCTACTCTGGTTGAATTCGCGACCCCGGAAGAAACCATCGCAGCCGTCCGCAACGGCGAAGCCGATGCTGTTCTAGCTGACCGCGACTATCTGGTGCCGCTGGTCGAAGAATCGGGCGGTGAGTTGGTCTTTGTCGGCGATCCAGTTCCGCTGGGCGGTGGCGTCGGCATGGGCCTGCGTGAAAGCGATGGTGAATTGCGCGGCAAGTTCGACGAAGCCATCACGTCGATGAAAGCTGACGGCACGCTTAACGAGATGCTGATCAAGTGGTTCGGTGAAGGCACCGCCACATACGGCGCTGACGGTTCGGTCGTCACCAACTGATACTGACCTGTCCCGGCCCGGCGTCCTTGCGCCGGGCCCGTTCCGGCCTTGCCGGACCAGACGTTCGAAAGACGCCTTATGTTCTCCTACTGCGCTGATCCTGACACGCTGGGCACGTTCCGCTGGTTCTCGTGCTATCTGACCAATGGCGTCCACTGGTCGTTCTACCTATCTTTCATCAAGGTTCTGGCCCTGCTGGCCGTGACTGCGCCCGTCGCGCTCGGCTTTGGCTTTGCAGGCGCGATGGCCGCACGGTCGCACTTTCTGCCTCTCAGTTGGCTGGGCAAGGCTTATATCGCGATTGTACGCGGCGTGCCCGACATTGCCTTTTTCCTGTTCTTCGTCATCGCTCTGGATCAGGGGTTTGAATGGATCCGCCACAAGATCCTCTGCCCCGACTGGACCGATCCGATCCGTCAGGGCAACGATTTTCTGGTGTGTCAGGCCGCCAAGCTGCCGCTTGGGACTTCGCCAGAATGGGTGCACGAGACCTACGGCTTTTTCCTTGCAGTGATTACATTCTCTATCGTGTTCGGCGCTTTTGCTGCCAATGTCCTGTTCGGCGGAATGCGCGCCGTGCCACATGCGCAGCTGGAAACGGCCGAGGCCTATGGCATGACCCGCAGCCAGACCTTTTGGCGCATCCTTGTGCCGCAAATGTGGGTCTACGCCCTGCCCGGCCTTTCAAACCTTTGGATGGTTCTGATCAAGGCCACGCCGCTGCTGTTCTTGCTGGGTGTTGAAGACATCGTCTATTGGGCCCGCGAACTGGGCGGCACCAAGACATCGCGCTTCACCGACTACCCTCATGGCGACTGGCGCATGTGGTACTTTCTGGCCCTGCTGGTCTTTTATCTTGGCATGACCCGTGTGTCCGAGATCGGGCTGGAGAAACTGATGCGCCGCTTGTCGCATGGTCAGGCCACTTCGGGCGGAGAGCTTCTGCGCAAGGAGACCACGGCATGAGCTGCTTGCAAACTATTCAAAATTACGGCCTGCGATCTCTGGGCTATGGCGAACGGCTTCTGCCTAAAACTGACTTTACCCTGTGCGAGCATTTCACCCTGATCGGTTCAGGTATGATCTGGAATGTCTATTTCGGCATCATGGCAATGGTCACGGGGTTCTTTCTGGCCACCGCACTGGCGGTTGGAAAAGCATCGCCCAACAAATGGCTGCGCAAACCGTCCGAATGGTTCATCTTTCTGTTCAGGGGCTCGCCGCTGTTCATCCAGTTCTTCTTTGCCTATTTCTTCTTCCTGTCGTTGAAGAAACCCTATCCGATGTTCGACGCGTTCACTTCGGCCTGGCTGGGGGCGCTGATCGTACTGTTCCTGAACACCTCCGCTTATTCGGGTGAGATCTTTTATGGCGCGTTACGCTCGATCCCCAAGGGCGATCTTGAGGCTGCGGATGCTTATGGCATGTCTGGCTGGGCACGGTTCCGCCGCATCGTCTGGCCGACCATGTTGCGGCTGGCCTGGCCCGCCTATACGAACGAAGCGATCTTTGTGTTCCAGTCCACAACACTGGTCTTTTTCTCGGCCTTCCCGGCCTGGCAGCAGCGCGGAGACGCCTTGTACTATGCCAGCTACTTTGCCGATAAAACCTTCAACCCGTTTGTGCCCTACCCGATTTTGGCCTTTTATTTCATCCTGTTGACCCTTGTCATCGTGTGGGTTTTTGGACTGGTGAACAAGCGCCTGAACCGCCATCTGCCCGTCGCAAGACAAAGCAAGATGAAATTCAGACTGAACCTCGCGCGCTGACCCTGCGCGCGAGTTCAGCAGATCAAACAAGTTTGATCACGCCACAATTGCTCATCTATTCGCTTGCTATGTTGGGGACTTGGTACCGCCTCCCTGGCTTGAACAGGGGACCTCTGGATCCACAATCCAGCGCTCTAACCAACTGAGCTAAGGCGGCACTCGTGAAGGGCGATGTACCGAACGCGTCCGGGGATTGCAAGAGGATTAAAGCTGAATTTTCCAGCTTTGTTCGACAAGATCGACCCCAAAAGAATGCACCTGTTTGCTACCCATAAGCTGCCATCCATTGGCCCGATACAGCGCACAGGCCGCGCGGTGGCTTTCGTGGGTCCATAGCTGCATTTGCTGGTATCCGGCCTGCTTGGCAAAGCCCATACAGGTCTCCAGAAGTCGCTTGCCCAACCCCAGCCCGCGCGCATCGGGCACCAGCAGGAACAGCCTCAGTTTCGCGGTCTGTGCGTCCAGCCTGACACAGAAGATACTGCCCAGCCTTTCACCTGCGCGCTCAGCGATCCAGCCGCATTCGCAGGATGGATCATGGTCGGCAATGAACTCTCGAAGGATGCCTGCCACCAACGGAGCAAAACTGTCGTCGAACCCTTCATCACGTGCATAGAGCGTGCCGTGCCGTTCGACCAGCCAGGGCGCATCATCGGCCCGAAACGATCTGAGAACCACATCATCCATACCCTATCTGACCGCAAAGGCGGCTTGATTCTCAACCCTTTGCGCGCTAGCACGAACGCTCAGTCCCGGAGGCGAATATGGGTATCAACACCGAACGCGACATTCAGGCCAACCTGCAGATCGGCCCAACTGATCAGGGTATGGTGCGTCTGTTCATCGAGGCTGATGGCCTCGAGGTCCCGATGGATTTCGACCCGGAAGAGGCTGAGGAAATCGCCGAAGAAATTCGCGCCGCAGCGCAAGCCGCCCGTGCCGTCAGTGACTGAGCTTTTCTAAAGTCGCGGATCACGCAGTATGTGCAGACGCCGTGCCGCATCGGTTGCAAATTTCTGGATCATCTTCTTACGCCGCGCTGGGGCCAGTTTGTCCTCGGGCGCCATTCGGATGATCTCGGCATCATAAGCGTCGGCAATGATCAGGCCGGTTTCCTGAGGCAGTAATTCCGTCGGGAAATCTGTATCAACGGCCCAAAAGAATCGATCACACCACTCAAGATATCCCTGCCATTTCGCGTCTGACTGATAGTCCGCGCGGCTGGATTTGCATTCGATCACCCAGAGCTCACCTTTGGGGCCCAGCCCCATAACATCGACCCGCAAACCACGGGCTGGCACGAATTCTTCAACAGAAACAAACCCATGTGCGGTAAGGTGCCGCGCGACACCACGTGCGAGTTTCTGTCCGGGTTGTAGATCCAATGTCATGAGAAAAATGTGAACAATTAGTGAACAAATGTAAAGCACAGATCCGGGCTTGACATGATACCTTTTGGTATTCAATTAATGTGATACCGAAAGGTACTACTTATGAGGCACCGATGGAGAACTTAACTCAAAACGCGTTTCGTGCGCTGGCCGATCCAACCCGTCGAGACATTGTCAAATTGCTGGCGTCCGAGGACATGACGATCGGCCAGTTGACCGACCGGTTCGACATGACCCGGGCCGCCGTCAAGAAGCATCTGACGGTCCTGTCCGATGGCGGGCTGATCACAGTGGAAGCCCGCGGTCGGGAACGCATCAACCGAATAGAACCACAGGGCATGGCGCCTGTGCTGGACTGGTTCAGATACTTTGACCAGTTCTGGGATGATCGCCTTAGCTCTCTTAAAGAAGCGATTGAAAGGAAAGACAAATGAGTAATTCTGTGTTGCAAAAATCCATTTTCCTGCGGGCCGAGCCGGACACGGTCTGGGCCTACCTGACCGAGCCCGAGCGGCTAGCCGAATGGTTTCACAAACCCGAACGCAAACTGGCCAAAGGCCAAAAGCTGGAGATGTTTGGAACCACCAGTGGCGATCTGCTGATCTGGGGTGAAGTCCGGGAAGCGCGCGCGCCAGAATATCTGGAATACACGTTCACCGTCAAACCTATGGGTGATGCTGTCAGCGTAGTCAAATGGACGTTAACACCCGTTGCGGGCGGCACACGGCTAAGCCTGCTACATGAAGGCCTGCCCCAAACCGCCGAGGCCTTTGGCCTGATCCTGGCGCTGGACAATGGCTGGGACGAGCATTTCGGCAAGATGCGCACCGCCCTGCACGAGCCGGTCGACGCCTGATCTGTCGACAAACCCCTTGTACGAACCCGCCCGACGCCCTAACTAAGCGCTTGGCGGGTTCTGCCCTTCTTGTGACTGGTAGCATTCTGGTGGCCTTAAGCAATTCCGAGGGGGCTGGCTCTGTTCAGGTCCTGGCCTGATTACCTGGCGCCCACCTGTACATACAGGTCCTCGGGAATCAAACCGCACGGTTGACTGGTGGTCCCGCCGCTTCCCCAAATTGGTTCAAAGTATCACCAACGTCGGTCTCTGTGCGCCTGGATGTCATGCAGATCAAATAAGTCCGCCTGATAATCCAACTCTTCCAAACGCAATGCTGGCGCAGTAGACAGGCCTTCCAGTTGAACCTAAGCGCCCATTCCCTGGCTCCTAGGAACATTCATGCAAACTGGTTCAAAGCTATCCTTCGATGAGAGAAAACAATTCGATTGGTTCAGCAAGGCCGCGAACTTCGTGAAACCCACAAGGCAAAAACAGATCAGGCGACGCGCTAGCAATCGCTGATGTTACCAGCACTCTATAGCCGATGGATTTGGTTAGACCCTCTATGCGACTGGCGACGTTCACTGCGCCCCCGAGAACCGTAAAATCAAGTCTTCCAGGACTGCCGATATTGCCATAGCTGACTTGCCCAACATTGATCCCAATCCCAACATCCAAAGACGGCTTTTGCGCCTCATCGCGCCGATGGTTGAGCGTCGTCAAACCGGCCAATACACTTTGCGCGGCATGCGCAGCCTTTCGGCACCGGTCGGCGTGATCAGTCGGAGATGCGATGGTGAAGATCGAGAGAATCCCGTCACCCATAAACTTTAGAACATCGCCGCCGTTCTCTTCTACAGATTGCACAACCAAATCGAAGTAACCGCTCAGCGCGTCAAAGACATCTACCTCGGGTGCGGCTTCTGAAAGGGCCGTGAAACCTCGCAAATCAGAAAACATGACGACTGCATCAACTGTCGTACGTTCGCCCCGCTTGATCCGCCCATTCCACACCGCATCAGAGGGTCCATCACCAAGATAAGTTCGTAGCAGTCCCTTGGCTGACTTGCGCATTGTGACAGGTTCCAAAGCGGAAGACAGAGCAGGCAGAGCTGCCTCAATCAATTCCAGATGGCGCGGTAAAAAACCATCGGGGTCCTGCGTAACAAATGTACAGCCATGCAGAGACCCATCGCCATAATACATCAGGGTGGCATAGTAGTCTGTGCCACCCAACTCAGCGAATTCAAGGTATGATGAATGTTCAGTCTTTGGATCAAGTTGTCGCAGGCTTTTGTGAAGCGGTTTTCTGTGCTCCAGAATGTACTCAAATGAGCTGCCGACATACCCTTCTGTCAACATCGTTTCATGAGTCACGTCGTAGCTGTCGGTCCCGTCAGGGGTCCAAACAATCCCCCATGCAATTAGTAACGGATTGGCGAAACGCTGACCGATATTGACTCGCCAGAGCGGAACGCCTTCCTCGATCAAAGATGAGCAGAAATGAGAAACTACTTTCACGGGGTCGCCAGAGCGGCGTCCTTCGGTAATCATCCAGTCGGTTAGCTGTGCTACTGGGGCCATGACATCAAACTAGTCCCTTGGACAAGATGATCAAAGTTCCTTCCTTTTCGCAGGTTGTTCAAAGCGCGATATTGAAGGAGTATGATCAAACCAAGGCCCCAGATACGCCATTCTAAATATCCGCGATAGGCTAAGATCGACCGCATACAAACATGACAGCGACTGCATCTGCTTTTAAGCAGCAACAGTCAATGCCGGTGCAACCATCTCGCGATATGCCAGAAAGCCAATGAGAGGCTCGGGGTGATACAGCCTGGCATCAAAATTAGCGTGAAACACGCGCCTATTGCTTGATCGCAACGGGTTTCAAGTCTTGTAAAACTGGTGTGCCCCCGCGCGGACCTTTGGGTTTTTCGGCCATGCTCATGATCTTGTAGCCAAACTGAACCCCGGCAAAGACGATCCCATTCATGAACCAGATCATCAGCAACGCGATCAGGCCGACATCCGAGCCGATCATCAGGCTGCGCAGATTGGCTACGTTGAAGACCAGCAACACCCCGACAAACACCGCCGAGATGACAAATCCCCAGACAACTTGCGTGATGTAGAGACGGATCAATTTAGGCATGGCAGACCTCCTTGCGCTATTGACGTGAGTCTAGCGCCTGTGAGGCTGCGGTAAAGGCGTCAGAACGCCTCGGGCTGCGCCTCGCGCGCCATGTGATCCAGAACGGCGTTGACGAATTTGGGCTCTTTACCTTCCGGGAAAAAAGCGCGCGCCACGTCCACGAATTCAGTGATGACCACTTTGGGCGGCGTATCGCTTTGGGTCAGCTCGGCACCTGCCGCGCGGAACAGCGCCCGCAAGGTCGGGTCAATCCGAGCAATCGGCCATTTCGCAACCAAGGCACGGTCCGTCATCTGATCAATTGGCGCTTGATAGTTCACCGCATTGTCGACCAGCGACCGGAAGACGCTGATATCGCCGTCCAGCATCTCCTCACCCTCATAGACGGCACCAAACCGGTGATCCAGAAACTCATTCACGACCGTTTCGGTCGTCTGCCCCGATTGCTCCATCTGGAACAGCGCCTGCACGGCATAAAGCCGGGCGGCGGATTTCATCAGGCGTTTCTGGTTGGCCGGTTTCGGCGCATCTGTGTGGGTCATACTGTCGTGGATCCGTTGCTGTCGCCCGCCACAAGGATGGACTCGGACGGCGGCTTGAAGCCCACGCCCTTTTTGGAAGAGCCCCACTTACGGCCGAGTGCGATCAGATGCAAGGCCGCAGCAGCCGCTCCGCCGCCTTTGTTCATCTTTTCGGGGTTGGCGCGGACTTCGGCCTGTTCGTTGTTTTCAACCGTCAGGATACCGTTGCCGATCAGCAGGCCTTGAAGACCCATCAACTGAATGGCGCGGCTGGAGTCGTTGCAGACGGTTTCATAATGCGTGGTCTCGCCCCGAATGACACAACCCAGTGCAACATAACCATCGAAATTGCACTGGCGATCAGCCATGGCGATGGCGGTTGGTATTTCCAGCGCGCCGGGAACCTCGACAACTTCGAAAGTGCCACCTGCCGCTTCGATTTCAGCCTTAGCACCTGCGATCAGATTGTCGGCAATGGCGCGATAGAACGGGGCCGCCACGATCAGCAGTTTCACCGGCTTGTCAAATTTGGGTGTCGGCAGGATGCCATGTTCGTCTTGAGCAGCCATGTTCAGTCTTCCTTCAGGATCGAGCGGGTGCCGACGATGGACAAGCCAAACGCGTCGAGCCCCAAATACACGGTTTCAGGTGAGTCCGTCAGTAGAACCAATTCCTGAACGCCCAGCTTGGACAGGATCTGAGAACCGAGACCCGTTTGCTTGATGGTGCGCGGGCCTTCATCTTCGACCGCATAGAGCGAATTGCGCGGCTGGCGGAACAGGCAGACGACCCCCCGACCCTCTTCCGCGATCTTCTCCATCGCGCGCGGCAATTCGCGCGAAGATTTGGGTCCGAGGCCCAGAATATCCGGTGCTTCATGCAGGGCGTGAGTACGGGTCAGAACGGGCTCTGGCGTGGTGATGTTACCCTTGATCATTACGACATGCTCTATGCCATGAAGCTGATCGGTGAACAGGCGCATTTCCCATTCGCCACCATATTCCGACGTGACGGTCTCGCGTGAGGTTTCGACCACCAGATTATCATTGCGCGACCGATACGCGATCAGATCACTGATGGTGCCGATCTTCATGTCATGCTCTTGCGCGAATTCGACCAGATCCGGCAGACGCGCCATGGTTCCATCAGCCTTCATGATCTCACAGATCACACCCGATGGGTTCAGCCCCGCTAGACGCGAGATATCCACGGCAGCCTCGGTATGGCCCGCGCGCACCAGCACCCCGCCGCGCTTGGCCCGCAGCGGGAAGATGTGGCCGGGGGTGGCAATATGGGCCATCGTATTCTGTTCGTTGATCGCGGTGGCCACGGTCAGCGCCCTGTCTGCGGCAGAGATACCTGTCGAAACCCCCTCGCGCGCTTCAATCGAGACGGTGAAAGCGGTTTCGTGACGCGATGAATTGTTTACCGCCATCATCGGCAGGCCCAGATTGTCGATCCGTTCAGCCGTCATCGGCAGACAGACCAGCCCGCGCCCATGGGTGGCCATAAAGTTGATCGCGTCGGCATCGGCGAATTCAGCGGCAATCACCAAATCGCCTTCGTTTTCGCGATCCTCGTGATCGACCAGAATATACATCCGGCCTTTGCGCGCCTCTTCGATGATCTCTTCAATCGGGCTGATCGCGTCGCGCAGCTGGGCCTCGACCGGGCCCGGGGTTTCAAAGCTCATGGGGCAGCCTTTCACAAGAGCATTTCTGCAACGCGGGATAGACCACACCGCGCCCAAAGGCCAGAGCGCAAACGGCGTGCGCGGGTCAGGACGCGACGTATATTTGCCTCAGGACATCTCGGCCAAGCGCGCAACATAGCGGGCCAGCGTGTCGATCTCAAGGTTGACCTGATCCCCAACGGCGACATCACCCCAGGTGGTCACCTCTTTGGTATGGGGGATAAAGTTGATGCCAAAATCGCACCCTTTGACATCGTTCACCGTCAAGGATGTGCCGTTCAGCGCAACCGACCCTTTGGGGGCAATGAAACGGGCCAAGTCCTTTGGCGCACGCAGTGTCACGCGCGTGCTATCACCCTCATCCTGAACTGCAACGACTTCGGCGACACCATCCACATGACCCGAAACGATATGGCCACCCAGTTCGTCGCCAACCTTCAGGGCGCGTTCCAGATTGACACGTTTGCCGGGTGTCCAACTGTCCAGATTGGTCTTCGACACCGTCTCGGCACTGACCTGAACGTCATACCAGTTATCGCCCAGCGCAATCACTGTCAGGCAGACACCGTCGCTGGCAATCGAAGCACCGATATCAATGCCATCGGTCTCATAGGCTGTCTGAATGCGCGCCCGCAGATCGCCTTGCTGCTCTAACTCAGTAACGGTGCCGATATCCGTGACGATCCCCGTAAACATTCTGTTAACCCTCGATCCCTAACCTGATCCTGACTTCTCTGGCTGAGGTACGACCTTCACCGCGCGTGGGCAAGGACCGGCAGCTAAATTAAGGCATAAATGAGTAAAAAACTGAGACAATCAGGCATAGTTTCGCCCAGAAGATTGGATAATATGACGAGGATGACCCACTCCGCCACCCCATCAAGCGATCGCGTCTTTCTGTTCCTACAGGGGCCACATGGCCCATTCTTCAGCGCGCTGGGGCGTATGCTGCAAGAGGCCGGCGCGCAGGTCTGGCGGGTCGGGTTCAATGCCGGAGATCGGGCGTTCTGGTCTGACACATCCACCTATATTCCGTTTCGCGACAAGCCAGAGCTTTGGCCCGAAACGCTTATCGATCTGATCATCCGCAAGGACGTAACCGATATCGTTCTGTACGGTGACACACGCCCGGTTCATGCCCGTGCTGTTGAAATCGCGCGATCCCGCGGCATAACGATCCATGTCTTCGAGGAAGGGTATCTGCGGCCCTGGTGGGTGACCTATGAGCGTTGGGGGTCCAACGGAAACTCCCAACTGATGTCACTGGATGTCACGGATATGCATCAGGCGCTCGAGCAGTCTGATACGGCATCACCGCCTCCACCGTCACATTGGGGAGATATGCGCCAGCACATCTTTTATGGCGCGTTATACCATTGGTTCGTTCTGTTCATGAACCGCCGCTACCGCAACTTCCGCCCGCATCGCGATCTTTCGGTCGCCAAGGAATTCAAACTGTATTTCAAGCGCTTGGCCCTGATGCCGTTTCACCGGCTCCAGCGCGGCTGGTCCACATTACGGGTACGCCGCGGCGCGTTCCCTTATCATCTGGTACTGCTTCAACTGGGTCACGACAGCTCGGTCCAATCGCATTCCGACTACAACAGCATGAGCGCGTTTCTGGAACAGATGGTCGAAGGTTTCGCCAAGGGCGCACCGGGCCATCACCGCTTGGTGATCAAGGAACACCCGCTAGAAAACCACCGCGAACCGCTACGCCGTCGGGTTCGCGACCTTTGCCGCGAATATGGGATCGAAGGGCGCGTTCACTATGTGCCCGGTGGCAAACTTGCTAAGTTGCTGGATGAGGCGAACTCGGCCGTCACCATCAATTCAACCGCAGGTCAGCAGGTACTGTGGCGGGGCATTCCGCTGCGGATTTTCGGCAGATCAGTGTACGATAAGCCCGAATTTGTCTCTCAGCAGCCGATTGATGAGTTTTTTGCCGAACCCGAAATGCCGGATGCAAAAGCCTATCGCATCTACCGTCAGTTCCTTCTTGAAACCAGCCAAGTTCCCGGCGGATTTTATTCGCGAAGGGGACGCCGACAATTACTGCGACGCGCGGCAGATATGGTCCTGCGTGCTCATGACCCCTATCAGGCGGTGTTGAAAAACAACGAGGCACGCACGCCACAGTTGCGACTTGTCGAATGAAATAAGGCATCCTCTGCTGGATGTTGCTGCCCAATCGGGGTACTTTGCCCCCAACAAAAAAGAAGTTTGAGGATCAGAGGCAGTGCAGCGCTTTTCTACCCGAGCACGACGGGGAGTTACCCTTTTGGCTCTTTGCGGCCTTCTTGCCGCGTGCCAGCTTCCCAAATCCGGACCGAATAAATCAGAGATTTTGGCCGGATCGGTCGAAAATGGTGGTAACGCCTTCGTGGTCGAAGTGGATGACCGCGTCACCAAAGCCACGTCCAGCATCCCGCAATTTGGGTTTTCCTCATCCTTCCGCAGCGCATCGAGTGTTGCGGCAGATACCGTGCGCCCCGGTGACGTTCTGGGCCTGACGGTTTGGGAAAACGTGGATGATGGCTTGCTGTCGGGCGAAACCGGTGCCGCCACCGCCTTGGAAGAGGTTCAGGTCGACAGTGACGGGTTCATTTTCGTCCCTTATGCCGGGCGCTTACGCGCGGCGGGCAATACGCCCGAACAATTGCGTGTGCTGATCACAAACGAGCTAAAAGAACAGACCCCTGATCCACAAGTCGAAGTGCGCCGCGTTGCCGGTGACGGTTCGACGGTTTCGCTGACTGGCACAATCGGCGCGCCCGGTATTTACCCGATCGAACGTCCGACTCGCACCTTGCTGGGTATGTTGTCCCAGGCGGGGGGAGTAGCCGTTGGATCGGACATCGCACTGGTGACTCTGATCCGAGGAGACCAGAAAGGTACTGTTTGGTACGAAGACCTGTTCAAAAACCCCAATCTCGATGTCGCCCTGCGCGGTGGTGACCGCATCCTGGTTGAGGCTGACAGCCGCTCTTACATCGCGCTGGGTGCGACGGGTGGGCAGTCACGGATTGCGTTTGACACTCAGGATCTATCGGCACTGGAAGCGCTGGCGCAGGTGGGTGGTTTGCAAGGTCTCTCCTCGGACCCGACAGGGATTTTCATCCTTCGGAAAGAAGGTCAGGACATCGCCCGCAGCGTAACAGGTCGTGCGGGATTGCAAGGGGATCAGCGCATGATCTACTTGCTGAATCTGACCGCGCCCAACGGTCTGTTCATTGCCCGCGACTTTGTCATCCGCGATGATGACACGATCTATGTGACCGAAGCCCCCTATGCGCAGTGGAGCAAGTCAATCTCGCTTATCGCGGGTGGTCTGACCCCGGTCGCAAACGTTGCTACACTGACCGGGAACTAACCCGTGTATCCAGAAACGGACACCGCAGCCGGGGCAAATCGCACCCGGCTGTTTGTGTATAATGGGGGGTTTCTGACCAACCGTCGCATACGGCGCATCCTGTCGCTTGCCGGCTATGACATTCGCCTGGGCCTGCCCCAACAGGACGATACCATTGGGATCTGGGGCAACAGCCCAACCGCCCATCGCGGCATGAGCATAGCCGAAAAATACCGCACCCCGATCCTGAGGGTCGAAGACGCGTTTCTACGCTCTCTTCATCCCGGGCGCGCGGGCGAGGCACCTTTGGGGTTACTACTGGATCAAACCGGGCTGCATTTCGACCCGTCCGCCCCATCAGACCTTGAAACGCTCCTGGCGACCCATCCGCTGGACGATACGGCGCTGCTAAACCGCGCACGCGGTGCCATTGCGCGGATAAAGGACCTGCATCTCAGCAAATACTCGGCTTTTCACACTGACATCGCACCGCCTGATCCCGGATATGTTCTGGTCGTTGATCAAACGCAGGGTGATGCCGCCGTTACGGCGAGCGGAGGCGACTATGCCCGGTTCCGCGAAATGCTAGTGATCGCGCAGGAAGAAAACCCGGGCGCGCGCATCCTGATCAAGACCCATCCTGAGACCCAAGCGGGCCATCGTCCGGGATACTTCAGCGATCAGGACCTCTCTGATCGTGTCTCGTTCTTGCACCATGCGCACAGCCCGTGGCTTCTGTTGGATGGGGCGGTTGGGGTTTACACGCTGTCCTCGCAACTCGGGTTCGAGGCAATCCTGGCCGGTCACAAACCCCGAGTTTTCGGGCAACCCTTTTATGCCGGTTGGGGTTTGACCCAAGATGAAGTGCCGATCCCGCGCCGATCCCGGAACCTAACGCGCGCGCAACTATTTGCAGCAGCCATGCTGCTGTATCCCTCATGGTACGATCCCTATCGGGATGGGTTGTGTGAGCTGGAAACCGTTCTCGACACGCTGGAGGCCACGACCCGCGCCTGGCGTCAGGATCGGCTTGGCTGGACAGCTTCGGGTATGCGGCTGTGGAAGCGCAAACATCTGCAGCAAATGTTTGGCAGACATCGCAAGGTTCAATTCAAAACCACTATGCCGACGGCCCCCGATCAGCCGCATATGGTCTGGGCCAGTCAATCGCGAGATGCCGAAGGGGTCATTCGTGTCGAAGACGGATTTCTGCGTTCACGCGGGTTGGGTGCAGAGCTGATCCCTCCCCTGTCGCTGGTGACCGATGATCTGGGAATTTACTATGACCCCACGCGCCCGAGCCGTTTGGAAGAACTGATTTCCGAACGCGAGACATTGCGTCCAGATCAGGAACTGCGAGCAGAGCATTTGGTGGCGCAGTTGCTCTCGGGTGGTCTCAGCAAATACAACATCGGACAACCAGCTCCGACCTTGCCCGAAGGGCGTCGCATTCTGGTGCCTGGGCAGGTGGAGGATGACGCCTCAATCCTGTTGGGCACCAGCAACATTCGCACCAATCTTGAACTGCTGCGCGCCGCGAGGGATGCGAATCCGGACGCCGTCTTAGTCTACAAACCCCACCCAGACGTCCAGGCGGGGCTGCGAGAGGGCAAGATTGAGGCTGAAGGTCTGGCCGATCTGATTCTGGACGATTGCGATCCGGCCTCGCTACTGCCGCATGTGCAAGCGGTCTGGACCATGACCTCGCTGCTGGGGTTCGAAGCCCTGCTTCGTGGCGTCAAGGTCACGACATTGGGTGCACCGTTTTATGCCGGATGGGGTCTGACTCATGATCTTGGTACGGTCCCGGCGCGTAGGGGCGCACGGCCATCGCTGATGGGCTTGGTTCACGCAACGCTGATAGACTATCCGCGCTATATGGACCCGCTGACAGGGCAACCCTGCCCCGTCGAAGTCGCGGTTGAGCGTCTGGCGGATGGCGTACCAGCAGCAACAGGACCGCTGAACCGCCTTCTGTCAAAACTGCAGGGTGTTTTTGCCACGCATGCGCGCTTATGGCGCTAAGTCACTGTGTGGATCGTCGCCAGCGGTGCAGGATATCCGGACCAATCGTGCGTGTTTCGATCAGTTCAAACCGTGGTGCGGCCTCAAGTGTCTCAAGACCCAATCGGCCGACCGCAGCAAGCCCTTCGGCGCCAATGGTCAGACCAGCGGTGAAACCGACCAGTTCATCCACCATGTCCGCCTCAAGCAGTGATGCGGCAAGGGCCGCACCGCCTTCGCAGAACACCCGCGTTAGACCGGCCTGACCCAACTGCAGCAACAGATCGGTTGCATCGATATGGTGATCCCGCAGCGCGCAAGGGATCAGACGGGCGCCCAGCCCTTCCCACGTGCGAGCGCGATCCGGATCGGGGCTCGGACCATGGCATATCCAGACGGGAATATCCTTAGCCGTGCGTGCCAATTGGCCCATCAGAGGTAAATCCAGATGGCGCGATACGACAATCCGTGCGGGCTGATGTAAGACGCCCAAATCCCGCACTGTCAGCGAGGGGTCATCCGCACGCGCCGTTCCTGCGCCAACCATCACCGCATCATGGCGCGCGCGCATTGCGTGCACAGCGCGGCGGGCGGTTGGGCCTGTGATCCACTGGCTATGGCCGGTTTGCGTTGCAATCCGCCCATCGAAACTGCTGGCCAGTTTCAGGGTGACAAAGGGACGGCTCTGTTCCGTTTTCAGAAAAAAACCGGCCAGCTCCTGCGCGGCCTGATCGGCCAAAACACCTGTATCGACCTCGATCCCGGCCTCACGCAGCATCGCGAAACCCTGCCCTGACACACGCGGGTCGCTGTCCTCAAGCGCGGCCACGACGCGCGACACCCCGGCCTCGATCAAAGCGGTCGCGCAGGGGGGGGTTTTGCCATGATGGGAACAAGGTTCCAGCGTTACATAGGCCGTAGCTCCCTTGGCCGCCGATCCAGCCTGCGCCAACGCAACAGGTTCGGCGTGGGGGCGCCCGCCCGGTTGGGTCCAGCCCCGCCCGACAATGCGCCCTTCGCGCACGATAACGCACCCGACAGCCGGGTTGGGCCAACACGACCCTTGACCACGCTGCCCCAATGACAGGGCCAGCGCCATAAATCGCTTATCTGTTTCGCTCACTCGTCCGTCGGAGGTTGCGGCGGGCGCAACTCGTGGACAAACTCCTCGAAATCATCGGCCGCCTGGAAATTCTTGTACACGCTTGCAAAGCGAACATAGGCAACGGTGTCGATCCGCGCCAGAGCTTCCATGACGATCTCGCCGATTTTGTTGGACGGAATATCGGTGTCGCCCATGCTTTCCAGCCGGCGCACGATGCCCGAGATCATCTGATCGATCCGTTCGGGATCAACGGGCCGTTTCTGCATCGAGATACGGATCGAACGCTCCAGCTTGTCGCGGTCGAAATCTTCGCGTTTTCCGTTGGTCTTGATCACAACCAGATCGCGCAGTTGCACGCGTTCGTAGGTGGTAAACCGGCCCCCGCAGGCCGGGCAAAACCGGCGTCGACGGATCGCGACGTGATCCTCTGCCGGGCGTGAATCTTTCACCTGAGTGTCGATATTTCCGCAAAACGGGCAGCGCATCCGCCGTCTCCTCGTCCCTTGTTCGGCCTCTTTTGTAAGCACTTCGGCTTACTTATCCACAACTATAGGCCAGCCGCTAGGATTTGGGTAGTCGGAATTTTCAACCCCTAGATAAAGGGTTACCCAAGATGCGCTGCGATCGAGCGACGATGTGGTGCAGAGCGGTGTTCGAAGAGATAAATCCCCTGCCATGTCCCAAGAGACATGCGACCCGCCGAGACAGGGATCGACAGTGAGACGGGCATAAGCGTGGATTTGATATGCGCGGGCATATCATCCGGCCCTTCATAGGTATGGCGCAGATACGACATCGCCGGATGATCCGATGGCGGCACCAGCCTTTCAAAGAAAGCCTTCAGATCGGTCTGAACCTCCGGGTCGGCGTTTTCCTGTATCAGCAGTGAACATGAAGTATGGCGCACGAACAGCGTCAGAACGCCATCCCTCAAAGATGGGCCAAGCCAGCGATGCACGTTGTCGGTGAATTCATAGAGGCCTGCCCCTTGAGTTTGCATCGTGAATTCAGTCTGCATCGAAACTGGCTTAGACCTTATTATCTAAAGAACGGGCGGATATCGCATTTCGCATTTGCCCCTTGGACGGACATGCTGGAGCCTACGGCAAAGCTTGATAAGACAAAGCTGGGTTGTACTGGGGTCTCTGATGGCTCTTTGATTGTAAACTGTACCGCTGTTCTGCGTCCGGTGGTGACGCTGGGGCCATAGCCACGCAGAACATAAATGCGGTCTTGCCAGCCCAAGCCCAGCTTTCGACGCGCAAAATCTGCCGCCGCGCACCAATAGCCATCTGTGAATTGTTGAGCGCGCGGTATGACTTCGAAATCGGTGCTGTTGATCGGCTCGGTCCGATACCCGTTCGGCGCCGCACTTGTCTCAGCCGCCAAGCCAAGGGTTGCAGCCACCGACAGTGCAAATAAGATCGTCTGTTTCATCGTTTTATCTTTTCGTTGTTGCCTATGGGCTTAAGATAGGCCCCGGTGGACCAATAGCTGCTGGGTTCACGATCAATTTAGTCGATTTCATCTGCGTCGTGAACAGGCGTCAGCCAGCCGTGATATCGGATTAGCAGCCCAAGAAATGGGGCCTCAGCGGACACATCAAAGACGTACCTTCCCCGATCATCCTGCATCTCGAACGTCGACGAGCGCGGCAAAAGAATGGTCGGTATAGGCAGCCCCAACAGAGTCAAACGTTGGATGTCGATCTGTAACTTGTCCTCTACAATCACGGGTTTCAGCCAGATGGACACAAGCCCGAGCCTCTCTCGCACGCAACCCATCTTGGGGTCATAGCACAAGCGAGAGCGCGTGACATGGCCCGCAAAATCGCGAATCCAAAGCCAATGTTGGCCATCACGTACCACCGCCACTCGAACCGGCACGTCACGCCCGGTTCGAGGAAACCCGGCAACGTTCAGCAAAATGCTCACTAAACGCCCCTGTCCCCGCTGGACATCGCAGCGCCCCTCATGAACGCCCGGGTAGCTGTGCAAGGTCTGCACTGCTTGCGGCAGGTCTGATTGCGGCGGCAACGCCTGAAGAAACGGGTCCATTCGCGTCAGAACCCCTGCGCCGCAAAACGTGACCGAACCTCTGCATCCGGAACCATGCAACTGTCCGTCCGTCCAAAGATCGCATAGCGATTGCGCGCGATGGCGTGATAGAGCGGGTCTTTGACGAAGCGCGGCAAGTAACGGCAGAGCGACAGGGCGCTCCAAGGGCCAGGCAACTGCGCCATTGCCGCAGCAAACGCATCCAGGCGCTGATGTACCTTCTGGTTCACGATCACCAGATTGGTCTCGAAATCCTGTGTCGGCAGATCAAGCTGTCGGTACAGCCTTTGCCCCAAAGGTGATTGCGCCGTCGCAAACTGAAACACATGCGCCCGGTCATGCCGCAGCATGAACCGAAAGAAACTGGAACACAAAACGCATTCCCCATCGAAGATGATCAGGTTTCCAGCATCCCATTCATTTGAAATTTCAGAGCCTTGCATAGGATGGTTTCTCTCAGTCGAACCGCGCAAGGTAACGGTGTCATGCATCCTGGTGGTGGGCAATGCGACATGAAAGAAAACCGGACGTTTCCGCTCGGACGCATCTGACGGATAAAGAAAAAAGGCGCCGTGTGCCCGGCGCCTTTGACCTTATTGATCCAGGAATGATCGCAGTTTTCGGGACCGGCTGGGATGTTTCAGTTTCCGCAGCGCCTTCGCCTCAATCTGACGGATACGTTCGCGCGTTACGCTGAACTGCTGGCCCACCTCTTCCAGTGTGTGGTCCGTGTTCATCCCGATGCCAAAGCGCATCCGCAGAACGCGCTCTTCACGCGGAGTGAGCGAGGCCAGAACCCGAGTGGTCGTTTCCTTGAGGTTTTCCTGAATGGCGCTGTCCAGCGGCAGCACGGCATTCTTGTCCTCGATGAAATCGCCCAACTGGCTGTCTTCCTCGTCGCCAATCGGCGTTTCGAGCGAGATCGGCTCCTTGGCGATTTTCATCACCTTGCGGACCTTCTCCAGCGGCATCTGCAGCTTTTCGGCCAATTCTTCGGGCGTCGGTTCGCGACCGATCTCGTGCAGCATCTGGCGACCGGTCCGAACCAGCTTGTTGATCGTCTCGATCATGTGCACCGGAATACGGATGGTCCGGGCCTGGTCTGCGATCGAGCGAGTGATCGCCTGACGGATCCACCAGGTCGCATAGGTCGAGAACTTGTAGCCTCGGCGGTATTCAAACTTGTCCACCGCCTTCATCAGGCCGATGTTGCCTTCTTGAATAAGGTCAAGGAATTGCAGGCCACGGTTCGTGTACTTTTTGGCAATCGAGATGACCAAACGCAGGTTGGCTTCGACCATTTCCTTCTTGGCCTGCCGCGCCTCTTTCTCGCCTTTCTGAACCTGCTGCACGATGCGGCGGAATTCTGAGATATCAAGACCAACATACTGACCGACCTGAGCCATATCGTTGCGCAGTTCTTCAACCTTGTCAGTCGAGCGTTCGATGAACATCTGCCAACCCCGACCCGGCTTTTCGGCCATATCGGTCAGCCAATTCGGATCCAGTTCACGCCCACGATAGGCGTCGATGAACTCACGACGGTTGATCCGGGCCTGGTCGGCCAGTTTCACCATCGAGCTGTCTAGCGACATGACGCGGCGGTTGATGCCATAAAGCTGGTCAATCAGCGCTTCGATCCGGTTGTTGTGCAGGTGAAGACCGTTCACCAGCTCAACAATCTCGGCGCGCAGCTTTTGATAGGTCTCTTCGTCCTTGGCACTGAACGTGCCATCTTCGTTCAGAGTGGCCGAAATCCGGCTATCCTGCATCTCACTTAGCTGAGCGAAATCGGTCGAAATCCGCTCTA
Organism: Ruegeria sp. H3; assembly: GCF_056533095.1. Classification (NCBI taxonomy): domain Bacteria; kingdom Pseudomonadati; phylum Pseudomonadota; class Alphaproteobacteria; order Rhodobacterales; family Roseobacteraceae; genus Ruegeria; species Ruegeria sp. H3. The sequence goes on from NZ_JBQFOD010000001.1 coordinate 457,868, forward strand.
ATGTGGTCAGAACCTGATCCTTCAGCGCGGCTTCCATCGCGGCCAGCGACATGTTGGCCTGATCGTCTTCGTCATCGTCATCATCACTGGCGATGGGGTTGCCATCCGCATCCAGCTCCGGGCCAGTATCTTCTTTTGGCTTGGAAGCCTGTACCGCAGAGGTATCAACGACGGGTTCCTCAACATCGCCGTCCTCGTCCATCTGGTTGCCAAAGGTGGTTTCCAGATCGATAACATCGCGCAGCAAAATGTCTTCGGACAGAAGCTCGTCATGCCAGATTGTGATCGCCTGGAAGGTCAGCGGGCTTTCGCAAAGCCCTGCGATCATCGTGTTTCGACCTGCCTCGATCCGTTTGGCGATCGCAATCTCGCCCTCGCGGCTCAGCAACTCGACACTGCCCATTTCGCGCAGGTACATGCGTACGGGGTCGTCGGTTCGGTCCAGTTTTTCGGTGGCGGCACCGGCCAGCGCGACCTCACGGTTGCTTTCCGTGGTGGTTAATTCGGTCGAGCCTTTGTTCTCTTCTTCTTCGGCTTCTTCATCTTCGATGATATTGATGCCCATCTCGGACAGCATCGACATAACGTCTTCGATCTGTTCCGAGCTGACCTGATCAGGCGGCAGAACCTGATTGAGCTGGTCGTAGGTGATGTAACCTTTCTCGCGGGCCTCGGCGATCATCTTCTTGACCTGGGCCTGGCTCATGTCCAGCGAGATTTCCTGTTCCTGCTCGTCGGATTTGCGGTCTTCGTTCGTATCCTTGGCGGCCATTCAATGCTCCTGCAGGGATGGGTGATTCGTTGAAACCGAATCATTAGCGCGTGAAAGTGATTCGGCCACCCGTTTACCCGTTTTTCTTTTCCAGTGCTTTATGAAAACATCACTTTATCGACGTTTCCGCTCGAATTTGATCCCGGACATGATTGCCTCGAACGCGTCCTTCTCGTCGCGGTTGATTCGCGCGCCGTTGTCGGCGATGTCGAAAAGGGCTTTGTCCTCGTTCTGGCTGCGGCTTGCGCGGTTACGCTCTTCGGCGGCCTGACCCACCCGATACGTCAATGACTCGTCAGCCAAGTCGGACATCTCCTCGGTCGCTTCGGCAATCTCAGCATCCAGCCCCCGGAGCGCTTTGATCTTTGCGAGTTCTTCGGCCAGCGTCATCTGAGCCTTTTCAACGTCGCCTGGTTTGAACACACAGGGGATCACAGCGACATGGCGAAGGCCCAGAAGGTTTTCAAGGGGCTCGGGTCCCAAAGTTTCAACGATGTGGTCTTTCAGGTTGTCCGGGTCGTTGATTGCATGGCGCAGAATGGCCTGGCGCAGCGCCGCATGATCCGGGTCATGGCAATCCATGTCTTCCAGCTGCGTTTCAAACTGAACCACGACCTGTGGATTCAGAACGGAGATGGCCAGTATGGCCGCTTCGCGCAGGTGGATATCGGCATTGTCTGAGGACGCAAGGAATGACGATCTTGCACCCGCTGACGCAGGCTGTTTCGGCGGCTGCCACTTGCCGCGCGGTTGCCAGGTCCGGCTTTGCGTCTGACGCTGCGGGCGGAACAGTTGCCAACGCAGGTCCTTGATTTCCTGCCCGTAGTGAGAGCGGATCGATGTGTCGCGGATCAGCTTGATCTTGTCGCGCAGCACCTTATCCAATGCCGCTTTGCGTTCTGGACTGTCAAAGACCTTCCCTTCGGTCTCACGTTGCCACAGCAGCTTGACCATCGGAATGGCGCCATCCAACACCTTTTGAACCGCCCCTGCCCCTTCGGCGCGCAGCAGATCATCCGGGTCCATGCCCTCGGGCATCAGCGCAAAACGCAGGGATTTCCCGGCCTCCAACAAAGGAAGGGCCAAATCAATTGCCCGCATCGCGGCACGCAGGCCCGCCGTATCCCCATCCAACGCGATGATCGGTTCGTCGGAAATGCGCCAGAGAAGCTGCAATTGATGTTCGGTTATCGCGGTTCCCAGCGGAGCCACAGACGCGCCGAACCCGGCCTCAGCCAGCGCGATCACATCCATGTAGCCTTCGGCCACAATCAAAGACTGCCCCTTGCCCGCCGCTTGCCGCGCGGGGCCGTGGTTGTAGAGGCTGCGGCCTTTGTCGAACAACGCAGTCTCGGGTGAGTTCAGATACTTCGCGTTGTCATTCGGGTCCATCGCCCGAGCGCCAAAAGCGATACACCGCCCTCGCGGGTCGCGGATCGGATACATGATGCGGTTGCGGAACGTATCATAGGGCTTTTTGCCCTTGTTTGATGGTTTGGCCAGCCCGGAGTCCAGGATCAAGTCTTCGGCCACGTTCTTAACACGCAGGTGATCCCACAACGCTTGCCAGCCGTCAGGGGCAAACCCAATCTCCCAACGATCCAGCGCTTGCGCATCCAGCCCGCGACCGGACAAGTAATCGCGTGCCGCGCCACCTGCCCCGGTCTTTAGTTGCAAACGGAAGAACTTCACCGCCTGTTCCATCACCTCGGCCAGTTCTGCGCGGCGATCCTGCTTTTCCTGCGCTTTTGGATCGCGCTCGGGCATGGGCATCCCGGCCTCTTGCGCCAGTATTTCAACCGCTTCGATAAAGGAAACGTTTTCAGTCTCCCTTACAAAGGTGATGGCGTCACCTTTGGCATGACAACCAAAGCAGTAGTAGTACCCCTTCTGATCATCCACATGGAATGAGGCCGTTTTTTCATGATGGAACGGGCATGGCGCCCACATATCCCCTTTGCCCTGATTGGACTTGCGCTGATCCCACATGACCTTGCGCCCAACGACCTGAGACAGGCTGAGCCGGGTGCGTAATTCATCCAGAAATCCGGGGGGCAAAGACATCTATCAAACCTGCCAGAAATGAAAACGCGCGCCAAGGGGATGGCGCGCTTATCCACAGCGAATTGATCCGGCTGTGGATTATTGCTGCAGGCACAGCTCCAGCCAAGCCGCGCCAAGGTCCTTTTTGCGAACATCCCGCATCTTCTGTTCATACACCCACGGCGTGATCAATGGGACCGCTGCGTTATAGTTTTCGGGCCAGGTGGGGCTGCTATCGGCAACCGCTTGTGGTACGTCTCGCTCTTTCACCCGATCAAGGCGCGCCTGCTGGATCGCGGCCACCACATCTGCCTGATACTGGCAGCTTTGTTCTTTGGTTTCTGCCGCAGCCAGAGGTGTGGCAAGAACGGCGGCAGCGATGGCGATACGCAACATTGAAGTCTCCGGGGAATCGTTGAACTGGCGGTAGCTTACCCGCCCTACTCCGGACCTGCCATTGCCCATTTCGGGCCGGTCCGACAGGATGGGGCGAGAAGCCCGCCCCATCCAAATACATTCAAAGACCTTTGGCCCTATAACTGTTCGCAACGCGGTCAATCGCAACGATATAGGCCGCAGTCCGCAGATCCTCGACATCATCGCGGCTATGCCAGACTTCGCGCATCGACTGGTAGGCAATCCGCATGGTGTCATCCAGGCCAGACCGGACCAGCTCCAGTTCATCCGCCCCTTTGAGATATTTTGTTTTGAAGTCCGGAGACATCGTCCAGGCATCACCAAGATAACGGTCCAGCCGCTCCAGCTCGCTGACGATCAGCTCATGCCGCGCTTCTTCCTGACGCCGCTGCATTCGACCAAAGCGGATATGGCTGAGGTTCTTGACCCACTCAAAATACGACACCGTCACACCACCGGCGTTGGCATACATATCGGGGATGATAACCGTTCCTTTCTTGCGCAGGATCTCATCCGCACCGGCGGTCACTGGTCCGTTCGCGGCCTCAATGATCAGCGGGGCCTTGATACGCTCAGCATTCTCAAGATTGATCACGCCCTCCAAGGCAGCCGGGACGAGGATGTCACATTCCGCTTCCAGTACGGCGCCACCCTCGGCCGAGTGCGTCGCATCGGGATAGTCTTTCACACCGCCGTGCTTGATGATCCACTGGCGCACCGCCTCGACATCAATGCCGTCGGGATTGTAGAGCGCGCCGTCCCACTCGATGATGCCTACGATGGTCGAGCCGTCTTCCTCGCTCAGGAATTTCGCGGCGTGATAACCCACGTTGCCCAACCCCTGTACCACAACACGCTTGCCGTCCAGCTTACCGGACAGGCCCGCCTTGGCTACGTCTTCGGGATGACGGAAGAATTCGCGCAGCGCATATTGGATACCGCGCCCAGTGGCTTCGACACGCCCGGCGATCCCACCAGCGTTCAAGGGCTTACCTGTCACACAGGCCCGCGCGTTGATGTCGGTCGTATTCATCCGCGCATATTGGTCGGCCATCCAAGCCATCTCACGCTCGCCCGTGCCCATGTCGGGCGCGGGTACGTTCTGGGATGGGTTGATCAAGTCGCGCTTGGCCAGTTCATAGGCGAAACGACGGGTGATCTGTTCCAACTCATGCTCTTCGTATTTTCTCGGATCGATGCAAAGCCCACCTTTCGAACCACCAAACGGCGTTTCGACCAGCGCGCATTTATACGTCATCAGCGCCGCCAGCGCTTCGACCTCGTCCTGGTTCACCGCCAAAGCGTAGCGAATACCGCCTTTCACCGGCTCCATATGCTCGGAATGAACCGAGCGATAGCCGGTGAAGGTATGGATGTCACCCCGTAGGCGCACACCAAAGCGAACTGTGTAGGTTGCGTTACAGACCCGTATCTTCTCTTCCAGCCCCGGGGGCAAATCCATCAGGGACGCCGCCCTGTTGAACATCAGATCAACACTCTCACGAAAGCTGGGTTCTTTGATACCGGTCATAAAATCCTCCATACCGGGAACTGACAAACGTCATGACGTTTTGTCGCACCACTTGCAGCGGGCTGCAATCTTCAAGTGCACTTTTTTTCACCACTTTATGAACGCAGGATTACCGAGCCCGCCCCTGAGTCGGCCCGTTAAGACTTTTGTCCAAATTGTCCACACGGGCGAAACAAAGCCTCACGACACCCCAAAACTGAGGCCGATTTTCATTCAATAATAGCATCATAGTGACGAAGGTGCCCAAATCTCGCCACGTTCCACGTCTAAAAAATTAAAGTTGGGAACGACTGGAATCAGTGTGCCTGACCGGTAGAGGAACGCGGTATGAAGATATTTAAAGCGAAGTCGATTCTGGGAAAATCAAAGCGAGCGGACGCATGTCGTTTGCCGGAGCACAGTTTCGTCCGGTCCGAGGATGGCACGATGACCATCTTTACCTTAGGCTTGATTATGGTCGTTTTTGCGGTCGGTGGTTTCGCGGTGGATATCCAGCGTTTTGATCATGAACGCGCACGACTGCAGTATTCGCTAGACCGTGCGGTGCTTGCGGCCACCGATCTTCGGCAAGATCTTTGCCCGACCGTCGTTATCAAAGATTATCTCGAGAAAGAAAACCTGGCCCAATATCTGATCGAGGACGAAATTGTTATCGAACCTGCCAATCTGTGTGGTTCGAGTGCCGTGACCATCGAAGGCTTCCGCCGTGTGCAGGCGCGCGCGGAAATGGATGTGGCGATGCACTTCATGCAGTGGTGGGATGTGGACTTCATCACGACCTCAGTATTCAGCGCTGCAGAAGAAGCTCTGGGCAATGTCGAAATCTCGATGGTTCTCGACGTTTCGGGCTCGATGAACAGCAACAGCCGATTGACCACACTAAAGCTTGCCGCGCAGGAATTCGTGCAAGAAATGGTCGACAAATCCGAAGACGGCAAAATGTCGATCTCGATCGTCCCTTACGCGACCCAGGTTGCCCTGCCCGACTCGATGATGGACTATATCAACACGTCTGGTGTGAACCCGCATGCCAACTGCATCAACTTTACCAGCAGCCAGTTTCAGGACGGCGAATTTGATCTGAACCTTGTTTATGATCGCACGCTTCACTTCACCGCTTGGGGCGACTACGACCAGCGTCCGGTAAACGACAACCTCGTCTACAGCGAAATCTGTGAGTCAGACGAGAACCGCGAAGCAATGGTGTTTCAGAAGGACGCCGATCTTCTGAAAGACAAAATCGCGTCGTTCCAAGCGGCGGGCAACACGTCGATTGACCTGGGCGTTAAGTGGGGCATGGCGTTGCTTGATGACAGTATGCAGCCTGTGATCGCCCAGATGGCAGCCGCGGGTGACGTACCAGCCGAGTTCGCCACGCGCCCGGACAACCCGCACAGCGGCGACACACTGAAAGTCATGATCCTGATGACTGATGGCGCGAATACGACTCAGTATTGGACCAATGACCCGTATCGCGACGGTAAGTCTGGGGTTTGGTGGAATGAGCGCATCAACGACTATGTGTCTTACGCCGAGCTTGATTCCAATGATGAAATCACAATCGAGTTTGGTACCGACTACATCTGGCCAGATGTGGACATGATCGAGTGGGACTCGTCGGATGGCGGGAACTACTGGGTCAGAGACCAATTCCAACCTAGCGGGTATGGCAACACGATTGTCAACAACGCCACCGTCACCTACGAAAACGTCGCCAGCGTCGACGAGGCATTGGTTGGCGACCCGACAGGTGACTATGTGCGCGGGTACATTCAATATCGTTGCCTGTCGTTCTCTTCTGGTACCTGCTACAACGTTGATCGGGATACCAAACGCGTCAAAACCTATCTGGAGCTGGACGTAGAACCCTCTGAACACCTGACATGGGCGGATCTTTGGGAGCGGACCACGCGCTACGAGCTTTATCAGCAGTTCTATGACCGCTACGGTTCAAGCTGGGCGTATGACTTCTACTATGATGCCGTTGAGTCAGCCGGTCGTAGCATCAAGGACCCGCGCGTAAGGTCGATGTGCGACTATGCAAAACAGCAGATGGGTGTCGTGATCTTTACGATCTCGCTGGAAGCGCCATCCGCTGGCCGCGCTATCATGCAACACTGCAAAACAACCGACGCGACCTACTACGAGGCCAGCCCAGACGATTTGCCTGATGTCTTTGCTTCGATTACGTCGAGCATCCGGAATCTGAGGTTGACGCAATGATCAGACGCCTGACCCAAAAACTGCGCCGGTTTCGCCGTAACGAAGATGGTATGGCCACGATCGAGTTCGTGTTCTGGTTCCCGATCTTCATGATCACCACCTATTCAGGCGTCGAAATCGGCATCGTGGCCTACAACCACGCAAACCTTGAGCGTGCTTTGGATGAAACCATCCAAGATGTCCGCATGAATCGGATCGAAGTCTATGATCAAACGCCCGGCGCGCAGTGGACTCATACTCTGTTGAAGCAGGTCGTTTGTGATAAGGCCGGCGCGATCCCGAAGTGCTTTGACAATTTGGCAATCGAGATGACCTCGATCAATCCATTCGCCGCCAGCACGGTTCTAAACGGCAGCTTTCAGCAGCCCTATTGCGTCGATACGCCCGAAGAAATTCGTGGTGGTGATGATGATGAGCCATTTTTTGATCCCGGGACCTCAAACCAGCTGATGATCATCCGGGCCTGTGCTGAAATCGATCCTTTGTTCTTTGGAACGACTTTGGGCCGTTTGACCCGGTTTGATCCGATTGATGACCAGTATGAACTGCATGTAGCAACGGTGTTTGTCCATGAACCGTTTTAACTTATCCCTGCCCCGTACCGCCGCCAGTTGGCTTGGTCGCTTTTGGCGTAAGGAAGACGGCGTCGTCAGTATTGAAGCGGTCATGGTTTTCCCGCTTCTGTTCTGGTCGATGTGGACATCTTACACCTATTTTGACAGCTATCGGCAAAGCGCCAGCAACCTCAAAGCTGCATTTGCTGTTGCGGATATTATCTCTCGTGAAGATCAGCAGATCACGAAGCAGTACATTACAAACCTGTACGAACTTCAAAAGTTCATGATCTCTGACCGCTCGGCAGTATCGATGCGTATCTCATTCGTACGGTATGATCAGGACCAAGATCGCCATTTTGTGCTTTGGACTTGCCCGCGCGGCGAGAGCTTTGAGAAACTCGACAATGCGACACTGCTGAACGAATACAAAGACAGAATACCTGTCATGGCCGACAGAGCGGTGATGATCCTTGTTGAAACAAAAGACTGGTACACTCGTCCGTTCAAGATCGGCTACGGAGACCATTCCTTTGCGATTAACAAATTCATGTTCACTCAGCCGCGTGGGCTGACCAATATCACAGTGGCCGACCCAGACGACTGCTAAGTCTCGTCCCTCTCAAGCAATAGGGCCGAGAGTATCTCTGACATAAACTTGGCCTCAGAGGCGGCAGTCATGCCGCCTACGCCAACGCGGCGTCCGAGGCGCCACCAAAGTCCCGGCGCCCAGCTGTTCGATTTTTTTGCCCGCGTACGCACTAGAAACCCGTTCGACGGTTTGAAGGCAAACACTCCCCGGTCGACAGCCTCAATCTCTTCGACAAGCGCAATCAGACACCCTGCCCCTGTGCGCAGTTCCGTGCGCGTCAGCTCGATCCGATCTTGGGTCGCCTGCCAGACACTATAGGCCAGCCAGAGCGCCGCCCCACCGACAACAATCAAAAACACCTGCCAGACCAGCTCAGGCGGCGTGGACAGCGCAACGTACAGAACCAAAACGCCAACCGTACCAAGCATAAGAACCCCGATCCAACGTCTTGGCGCTGAGGCCTCAATTGTGGCCAGTACTTCGTCCTGCATTCTTGTCTCCTGTCAGCCTGGGCCTTCGTTTATCCGCTTTCTGCGCTGAACAACAGGGGCTGAAACCTCTAAACAAAATTGCACAAAGCCGGTGAATCCATGCGAATTGACCACTACCGAGCAGAGGTTACATGCTGGGCAAAGGAATAGGAGGCACCCATGTCCCTGAGACCCACATTGGAAACCCGCAAAGCCATGCCAACAATGGAGGGCGCTGGCGTCAAACTACACCGCGCGTTTGGCTTTCAGGATCCGTCCGAACTGGACCCGTTTCTGTTGTTTGATGACTTCCGCAACGAACGCCCACAGGACTATCAGGCCGGTTTTCCCTGGCATCCCCATCGCGGGATCGAGACGATCACCTATGTGCTGGCCGGATCGGTCGAGCATTCAGATTCGCTGGGCAATAGCGGCACGCTAGGCGCAGGAGATGTGCAGTGGATGACTGCCGGGTCCGGTATTCTGCATCAGGAGATGCCACACGGAAACAGCACAGGCCAGATGCACGGTTTCCAGCTTTGGGGGAACCTGCCCTCGGCCCAGAAAATGACCGCGCCGCGCTATCAGGACGTGCAAAGCAAGGATATCCCCGAGGTCATCGATGATGACGGTACAATCGTGCGCGTGATTGTCGGAGAGTTCTGGGGCAAAACCGGCCCGGTGGATGGCATCGCGGCGGACCCTCAGTATCTGGACATTCAGATACCGGCCGGCGTCAAAAAGACCTTTCGCATAGACACTTATCGCCGCGCTTTTGCCTATGTCTTTCAAGGACAAGCTGCCTTTGCCGATGCCTCACAGCCAACTGGCGTGTTGCTAGAGAAAGAGGTCGCCGGGGAAGAGGTGAACATCCGCGACATGTCCGGGGATCGTACGCTGGTGCGCTTTGGCACAGGTGACGAAGTCACAGTTCAGGCCGGGCCTGAAGGTGTACGTTTTCTGCTGATCTCAGGCGCGCCTATTGATGAGCCTGTCGCTTGGCATGGGCCGATTGTGATGAATACGCGCGCCGAGCTGGAACAGGCGTTCAAGGAGCTGCGAAACGGAACCTTCATTCGTCCGACGCATTGATCACTTGGGCGGCCTGATCCCTGTCAGGCCGTCACCGCACGTCGCACCATGTCCCAATAGACCTGCTCGACCTCATCAAGCGACAAGCGCCCTCCAGCGCGATACCACGTCATCACACCGTTCAGCATGGCGATAACAGCGAGTGTGGCGATCTTGGTGTCCGCAATGGCAAAAAGCCCGGACCGCTGCCCATCACGCAGGATCTTTTCCACCGCGTTCTCATAGCTTCGGCGCAAATCCTCGATCTCTGTAAAATTCTCAGGGGTCAGGTTGCGCAACTCCATATAGGCGATGAAAACCTCATCCGGGCGTTCCAGATGGAAACGGATATGGAAGCCGACAAAGCCGCGCAATGCCTCTTGCGGATCAGAGGACGTATTCAACGCGGCATAGGCCTGCAACAGGTCGTGCATATGCTCGCGCATCAGGCGGAACAGCAGGCTCTGCTTATCCGGCGTATAGTTGTACAGCGCCCCGGCCTGCACGCCGACCTCTTTGGCGATCTGGCGCATCGACACCGCCGCATAGCCGTGGCGGGCAAAAAGCCTGAGCGCCGCGCTGCGAATACGCGGGCCTGTGATGTCGGAATGAGAACCCTGGGTACGTGCCATGGTAAACACCGTATCTGAACAAATGTTCAGATAGAAGCCCGCTTGAACCAATGCGTTAAAACGTGCATCACAGGATCACACTGTGACCGCGCGAGAGCCCATGCCGACCAAAGCCCTGCCCCTGCTGATCCTGACGCTCACCTTGACGGGCTGCGCGGATATTCCTGAGCTGGACGGTTCTGAGTCGCGTTCGGTGCAAAAGGCCGCTTATCCGCCCCTGATCCCGCTGCAGGACTCGCTTGGTACGACGGTTGATCCGGCCAGCGAAGCCACGGAGGTCGAGGAAGACCTAAACGCGCGCGCCGAAGCGCTCAGGAAAAAGGCCGAAGCGCTTCAAAGCGCACCAGTCAACTGACACCCGGGGCCGTGGCGCCGCCGTGACGGATTGCACCCTCGGCCCGAACCCGCTAAGGCAGCGCTGACCGGATGACAGTCCGGTTTCAGAATAGATCGAGCGGAAAGGAACCCACGGAATGACACAGGCGCTGCGGCTTGGAATTGCGGGCTTGGGAACAGTTGGCGTGGGTGTCGTCAAGATCATCCGTCGTCATGCCGATCTGCTGGAGGCACGTACGGGACGTCGGATCGAAATCGTGGCAGTGGCCGCACGCGACCCGAACAAAGACCGTGGTGTGAACCTGTCCGACTATGCATGGGAGACCGATCCGGTCGCCTTGGCCCAGCGCGATGATATCGATGTCTATGTCGAGCTGATGGGCGGCGAAAACGGCCCCGCAAAAGCGTCAGTCGAGGCAGCTTTGGCCAGTGGCAAAGACGTCGTCACCGCAAACAAAGCCCTTCTGGCCATCCATGGTCAGGCGCTTGCCGAACAGGCCGAAACTGCAGGCCGTGTGATCCGTTTTGAAGCGGCTGTTGCAGGTGGTATTCCCGTTATCAAATCCCTGACCGAGGGTCTGGCGGGCAATGAGATTACACGCGTTATGGGCGTCATGAACGGCACCTGCAACTATATCCTAACCCGGATGCAGTCTCAGCGTCAGGGCTATAACGCACTGTTCGATGAATGTGCCGAACTGGGATATCTTGAGGCCGACCCGAACCTGGATGTAGGTGGCATCGATGCGGCGCATAAACTGGCGCTACTGTCGTCAATTGCGTTTGGCACCAAACCGAATTTCGACGGGATCGAGATTGAAGGTATTCAACAGATCAGCCTGGATGACATAGATCAGGCACATGACATGGGCTTCCGCATCAAACTGCTGGGTGTGGCGCAACGCACCGCGCGCGGCCTTGAACAGCGGATGCAGCCTTGCCTAGTGCCCAGCGACTCGCCGCTAGGGCAGCTGGAAGGTGGCACCAATATGGTGGTGATCGAAGGCGACGCAGTGGATCAGGTTGTCCTGCGCGGCCCCGGCGCCGGTGAAGGCCCAACTGCCAGCGCGGTGATGGGCGATGTCTGCGATCTGGCACGCGGCCTTCAGATTTCGACCTTTGGCCGACCGGCAAGCTCGCTTGAAGCCGCAACCCCCGCCGTCACCGGCCTGCCTGCGCCCTATTACCTACGCCTGGCCCTGCTGGACAAACCCGGTGCGCTGGCCAAGATTGCCGCCATTCTGGGCGACGCGGGTGTCTCGATCGATCGGATGCGCCAGTATGGGCACAGTGAAAGCACCGCACCAGTTCTGATTGTAACGCACAAGACAACGCGGGCGACACTGGACGTGGCCCTGGATGGGTTCCGGGCAACAGATGTTGTTGCGGGCGAGCCCGTCGCGCTGCGGATCGAACAAGTCTGACCCCTTGCAGCCTGCGCCTCTTGCAGGCTATGCCAGACGTAACGTCATTGCCGACCAAAGGAATACATCGCATGAACGCTGCCAAAACCGATTTTAACGACCGCCTGCTGTCACTGGGGCTTGCGCGTGTCGCAGAACAGGCAGCGCTTGCCTCGGCCTCGCTGGTGGGGCGCGGCGATGAGAAAGCCGCAGATCAGGCCGCCGTCAATGCGATGCGTGAACAGCTGAATCTGCTGGACATCGCAGGCGTTGTCGTCATCGGTGAAGGTGAGCGTGATGAAGCTCCGATGCTGTATATCGGTGAAGAAGTTGGCACCGGAAACGGCCCCGGCGTTGATATCGCACTGGACCCGCTGGAAGGCACCACACTGACCGCCAAAGACATGCCCAACGCGCTGACGGTCATCGCCATGGGCCCGCGCGGCTCGATGCTGCACGCACCCGACGTCTATATGGACAAGCTGGCCGTTGGTCCGGGCTATGACGAAGGCGTCGTCTCGCTGGATATGTCCCCGCGTGAGCGTGTGGAAGCCCTGGCCAAAGCCAAAAGCTGTGAGCCAGCTGACATCACAGTCTGTATTCTTGAACGTCCGCGCCATGAGGCGATGATTGCCGAAGTCCGTGAAACCGGCGCTTCGATCCGCCTGATCACTGATGGCGATGTGGCCGGCGTGATGCATTGCGCCGAAAGCGAAACCACAGGCATCGACATGTATATGGGTCAAGGCGGTGCACCCGAAGGTGTCTTGGCCGCGGCTGCACTGAAATGTATGGGCGGTCAGATCTTTGGTCGTTTGTTGTTCCGCAATGACGACGAACGCGGTCGCGCCGCCAAGGCAGGCATCTCTGACCTAGACCGCATCTACACCCGCGATGAGATGGTGACAGCGGATGTGATCTTTGCCGCGACTGGCGTGACCGGCGGATCGCTTCTGCCGCGTATCAAGCGCGAGCCAGGCTGGCTTGAGACAACAACCTTGCTGATGCGATCCAAAACCGGATCAGTGCGCCGCATGTCATACCGCACACCAATGTGGTCACACGCCGACGCCTAAGCGGCTTGCGCCGCGACATTCGACAAGAGTAACTGTAAAGAGCCTAAGAGGCCGGATCCAAGCGGATCCGGCCTTGGCATATGAGGGGCAGGATGAGCTTTCTAGGGGTTGAGCAGTCATTGACAGGTCGCCGATGGGTCGGCCCCTCGCCCGAGGTTGAGCGCGCGACTGAAATGCTGGTGCAGCAGGCCGACTTGCCGCGCGCAGTCTGCCAGGTTCTGGCACGACGCGGCGTGCCTCCGATGGAAGCAGCAGGGTTTCTGGAACCAAAGCTCAAGGAACTGTTGCCCGACCCACGTAGCCTGAAAGACATGGAGATCGCGGCGGCGCGCTTTCTGACCGCGGTGCGCGAACGACAGCGGATCGCGGTTTTCGCAGATTATGACGTAGACGGTGGCAGTTCGGCGGCTTTGCTTTTGGTCTGGCTGCGTCAGATGGGATTGCAAGCGACGCTATATGTGCCGGACCGGATCGACGAAGGATACGGACCGAATGTGCCTGCCATGCAGGAACTGGCGGCAGCACATGACCTGATCATCTGCGTCGACTGCGGCACCCTCAGCCACGAACCCATCGCAGCAGCCAAGGGTGCGGATGTGATCGTGCTGGATCACCATCTGGGCGCGGAAACGCTGCCGGATTGCGTCGCCGTCGTGAACCCGAACCGGCAGGATGAAAGCGGTGATCTGGGCTATCTCTGTGCGGCTGGGGTAGTCTTTTTGATGCTGGTCGAGGCCGGGCGCCAAATGCGCGAGACGGGCCTCAAGGGGCCGGATTTGATCTCTCTGCTCGATCTGGTCGCGCTGGCCACCGTGGCCGACGTTGCCCCGTTGATCGAGGCCAACCGCGCGCTGGTGCGTCAGGGGCTGAAGGTTATGGCCGGGCGGCAGCGGCCCGGCTTGGTGGCCTTGTCCGATGTCGCCCGAATGGATGCCGCCCCAAACAGCTATCATCTTGGGTTTCTGCTGGGCCCTAGGGTCAATGCCGGAGGGCGCATCGGTCAGGCCGATCTGGGCGCCCGGCTGCTCAGCACCGACTCGACGTCCGAGGCCGAAGCACTGGCCGAACGGTTGGACGCACTGAACACCGAGCGGCGCGACATCGAAAACGCCGTGCGTACCGCCGCCTTGGAACAGGCCGAGGATCGTGGTCTGGATGCGCCTTTGGTCTGGGCGGCTGGCGAAGGCTGGCATCCCGGCGTGGTCGGTATCGTCGCCTCTCGGCTGAAAGAGGCGGCAAACCGGCCAGCGATTGTGATCGGATTTGACGGTGACGAGGGCAAGGGTTCAGGCCGGTCAGTCTCGGGCGTTGATCTAGGGGCTTCCATCCAGCGTCTGGTAGCCGAAGGGCTATTGATCAAAGGCGGCGGGCACAAGATGGCGGCAGGCCTGACGGTGATGCGGGATCAGTTGGAGCCTGCAATGACGCGCCTCTCGGAGTTGCTTGAAAAGCAGGGTGCAGGGCAAGGTGGACTAGCTGATGTCAGGCTAGATGGTGCCCTGATGCCCGGCGCAGCAACGGTGGATTTGATTGAACAGATTGAAAAGGCAGGGCCTTTCGGGGCCAGCGCTCCTGCCCCACGCTATGCTCTGCCTGATCTGCAGGTGCGCTTTGCCAAGCGTGTAGGCGAGACGCATCTGAAACTATCCCTGTCGGATGGAATGGGCGGCGGGCTGGATGCCATCGCCTTTGGCGCCTTCGACGGACCGCTTGGGGAACGGCTGTCAAATCATGGCGGTGCACGGTTTCACTTTGCCGGTCGGCTCGAGGTGAACACTTGGGGCGGACGGCAAAATGTGCAGCTTCGGCTGGAGGACGCAGCCGAAGCCAACTGATAAGGATTTTGTCTGCCCTTTCAGCCGTTCAAAAACTTTCACATCCCTGCATTTTTCGGCTTGCGGGGGTCGGGGTGAAACCGTAAAAGGCCCTCCACAAGCCAGCGTGGCCCGTTCGTCTATCGGTTAGGACGCCAGGTTTTCAACCTGGAAAGAGGGGTTCGATTCCCCTACGGGCTACCACTTGTGCTTGCGCCAGATACCAAATGGCCCGTTCGTCTATCGGTTAGGACGCCAGGTTTTCAACCTGGAAAGAGGGGTTCGATTCCCCTACGGGCTACCAATCGGTGAAACTTCTTCGACCTAGTTTAGGCACCTTGCCACGCAGGCTATCCCGACGATGCAACCTGTAGCTTGATCCCCCATTTCGCGATCTGGTCAGCAAATGCCTGCTTCGGCGCGCTGTCCGTGACCAACACATGAACCATCCGTGGGTCTGGCCCAACATAAGGCGCGGACGCATCGAATTTGTGCTGATCCGCTGCCATCACAACGTGATCGGCATGATTGGCAACTGTGGACGCTAAATCAGCCTCAGCCGCGCTTTGGTATAAAAACCCTTTACTGTCCGAGATCGCATCGGTGCTGAGGACCGCCAAATCGTACGCGTAGCGCTGCACCTGCTTGTGCGCGACATGCCCGAACGTGCCGCGTTCATCGCTTTGCATCTCACCGCCTAACAGATGAACCCGGTTACCGTTGACCCCAACCAATGTAAGCCCCACGACGATTGAATTTGTAACGATTGTCAGGTTCTGGGCCTGGCGCAATTCTTCCGCGACAAAGGCGGTCGTTGATCCGACATCCAGGAAGACAGTCATTTGATTCTCGACCATGGTCGCAACATGCCGAGCAATAGCGCGCTTTTCATCGGCGTGCTGCGAAATACGACGAAAGAAACCCGGATCGCCCTGCGCTCCGGCCAAAAACACGCCGCCATGGACGCGCTCGACAGTACCGGCCTTTGACAGGGCTTTGATCGTACGGCGCACGGTCTCTTCCGAGACGTCCAGCATTGTGGCCAGTTCAGTGTTTCGGGCAGTGCCACCAAGACGCTTCAACGCCTCAAGCAATTCAAGTTCCCGATGGGTGTTGAGTGCGTGTTTTTTCACATTCCGCTCCGAAGAATCGAACTGGCGCACAAACTACAAATCAGGGTTGGTAAATCCAGCGTTTTGGCTTTTTTGAGCATTCTAGGCTCAAGCCTTGGTTGTTTTGGCAACAGCAGGATCAACGAGGGTCGTGGTTGATAGCGTGCACCGACCTTGCTGGGTAGTATCGTAGGAATGCGTCTCCACTCCCATCCAGCCGGAAGCAAAATACCAGGTTTTTCAATTTATAATCAATGAATTATATGCACCTCTTTACCATTCCAACCTCATCATTTTTCACATCTCAGAATGCCCGTAGATCAATTACTAAAAATTTAGTTTGACACATACGCAAGAAATCGCTGATGCTTCCCCTCATCCGGTTTGCGCCGGACGCAACCAAAATCTTTGGGAGGAGACAGATGCGGAGACATCTACTTTCCGCAGTGGCGGCGGCTGCCGTCATTGCGGGGCACGGTCCTGCTTGGGCCGACGAAGCCGCAGCACAACGTTGGATTGACGACGAATTCCAGCCATCGACCTTGTCGAAAGACGAACAGATGGCCGAGATGCAGTGGTTCATCGAAGCTGCACAACCCTATGCGGGCATGGAGATTAACGTCCTGTCCGAAGGCATCCCCACCCACTCGTATGAATCCGAGGTTCTGACCAAGGCGTTCGAGGAAATCACCGGCATCAAGGTCAACCACCAGATCCTGGGTGAAGGTGAGGTGGTGCAGGCCGTTCAGACTCAGATGCAGACGGGTCGGAACCTGTATGATGGCTATGTCAACGACAGTGACCTGATCGGAACGCACTCGCGCCTGCAGCTGGCCTACCCGCTGACAGACATGATGGGCGGCGACTGGGCGGCGACAACCTCGCCGACGCTGGATCTGGACGACTTCATGGGCATTCAGTTCACCACCGGTCCGGATGGCAAGCTGTATCAGCTGCCCGACCAGCAGTTTGCGAACCTCTACTGGTTCCGCAAGGACTGGTTCGATGACGAAGCCAACAAGGCCGCGTTCAAAGAGAAATACGGCTATGATCTGGGCGTTCCGGTCAACTGGTCCGCTTACGAGGACATCGCCGAATTCTTCACGAATGACGTCAAGGAAGTCGATGGTGTGACAATCTATGGTCACATGGATTACGGCAAGCGTGCGCCTGACTTGGGTTGGCGTATGACCGACGCCTGGCTGTCAATGGCCGGTGCTGGTGACGTGGGTGAACCGAATGGCGTACCCGTTGATGAATGGGGCATCCGCATGGAAGCGGGCACCTGTAACCCTGTCGGGGCCTCCGTCTCGCGCGGTGGTGCGGCCAACGGTCCGGCTGCGGTCTATGCGATCCGCAAGTGGGATGAATGGCTGCGGGCCTACGCGCCTCCGGGTGCGGCGTCTTATGACTTCTACCAGTCGCTGCCGGCACTTAGCCAAGGCAACGTGGCCCAGCAGATCTTCTGGTACACCGCCTTTACCGCAGACATGGTGAAGCCGAAATCCGAAGGCAATAACACTGTCGACGACGAAGGCACGCCGCTGTGGCGCATGGCACCCAGCCCGCATGGCCCGTATTGGGAAGACGGTCAGAAGGTTGGCTACCAGGACGTGGGTTCGTGGACCTTCCTGAAATCAACCCCCGAGGATCGTGCTCAGGCCGCGTGGCTCTATGCTCAGTTCGTGACATCCAAGACTGTTGACGTGAAGAAGTCCCATGTGGGTCTGACCTTCATCCGCGACAGTTCGGTCAATCACGAGTCGTTCACAGAACGCGCACCCAAGCTGGGTGGTCTGGTCGAGTTCTATCGCTCGCCTGACCGTGTGGCATGGTCGCCGACCGGCATCAACGTTCCGGATTATCCGAAGCTGGCCCAAATCTGGTGGCAGCAGATCGGTGACGTGAACTCGGGCGCGTTTACGCCGCAAGAGGCGATGGATCGTCTGGCCGAAGAGATGGACATCACCATGTCCCGCATGCAGGCCGCAGATGAGGCCGCCAACGTCTATGGCGGTTGTGGTCCACGCCTGAACGAGCCGCAGGATGCTGCCTTCTGGCTGGAAAAGCCGGGCTCGCCCAAAGCCAAGCTTGAGAACGAAAAGCCGCAAGGCCAGACCGTCAACTATGACGAACTGGTTCAGCGCTGGCAGTCTCAGTAAGCTCGAAAGAACTGGGGGTGCCGTTTTCGGCACCTCCTTCCCAAGACCAGTGCGTGCACTGAAGGACCGGAACCCACGGACATGATCGAACTTCAAGACGCCACCAAACGGGTTGGCAACACCATCCATATCAAGCCCACGACCCTTACGTTGCGCACCGGCCATTTCAATGTGCTTTTGGGGGCGACCGGATCGGGCAAGACCTCTTTGATCAAGATGATGGCGGGGCTGGATCCAATTGCCTCGGGCAAGGTCTTTATGGATGGGCAGGACGTCACTAAGCTGAACACGCAAAAGCGGCAGATCAGCTTGGTTCATCAGTTCTTTGTGAACTACCCGCATATGACCGTTTTTGAAAACATCGCCTCGCCTTTGCGCGTGGCTGGCATGGCGAAATCCGAAATCGAAGGCCGCGTGGAAGAGGCTGCTGACCTCTTACAACTGCGCCCGATGCTGCACCGCCGCCCGCATGAGCTGTCGGGTGGCCAACAACAACGGACCGCCCTGGCGCGTGCGATTGCGAAAGAGAGCCGGGCTGTGTTCCTGGATGAACCACTGGCAAATCTGGACTACAAGCTGCGTGAGGAATTGCGTGAACAGCTTCCTGACCTGTTTGCAGGACGCGGTGCCGTAGTCGTTTACGCGACCTCGGAACCCGAGGAAGCCCTGCTTTTGGGCGGTTACACGGCTTTGATGGAAGACGGTCGCGTCACGCAATTCGGTCCGACCGCAGACATCTATCGCAATCCCGAAAACATCGCGGCCGCCCGCGTTTTCTCGGACCCGCCGATCAATGTTGCCCACATCACCGTATCAGGTGCGCAGGCACAATTGGCAGGCGGC
The DNA here is from genome assembly GCF_056533095.1 of Ruegeria sp. H3. NCBI lineage: Bacteria > Pseudomonadati > Pseudomonadota > Alphaproteobacteria > Rhodobacterales > Roseobacteraceae > Ruegeria > Ruegeria sp. H3. Next base: position 476,919 of record NZ_JBQFOD010000001.1, read on the forward strand.
GGAGGCTGGACGGTCTCGGACATGGCCGACGGAGACTACATGGTCGCCGTGCGCCCACATCGAGTGACACCGTTCCGCACATCGGATGCTGATGTGGAACTGACGGGTCGCGTGATCGTGACAGAACTGTCGGGTTCCGACTCCAGCGCGCATTTCCAGCATGGCTCGGATGACTGGGTTTCGCTCGCGGCAGGTGTGCATCCCTATGAAGTTGGCGAAGATCACAGTTTCTACATGAACCCGGCCCATTGCCGGTATTTCGGCCAAGACGGCCAAAGGGTGGCCTGACATGGCACAGATCAAGCTTTCCAACCTGCGACACAGCTATATGCCATCGCCGAAAGGCCCCGAGGATTATGCGCTGAAAGAGATCGACGTGACTTGGCGTGATGGCGGAGCCTATGCGCTACTGGGCCCCTCGGGCTGCGGCAAGTCCACTCTGCTCAATATCATCTCGGGGCTGCTGACGCCGTCTGAGGGGCAGATTCTGTTTGACGGTCAGGATGTTACAGCCCTGCCACCCGATCAGCGCAACATCGCGCAGGTGTTCCAGTTCCCGGTGATCTACGACACGATGACCGTGGGCGAAAACCTGGCTTTTCCGCTGAAGAACCGAGGCGTCGATGCCGCGACGATCAAGCGCCGCGTCGATGAGATTGCCGAGATGCTGGACGTCAAGGATATGCTGAACACCCGCGCCAGCGGCCTCAGCCCGGACAATAAGCAGAAGATTTCGATGGGGCGCGGTCTGGTCCGTGATGACGTGAACGCGGTGATGTTCGACGAACCGCTTACCGTCATTGACCCGCATCTGAAATGGAAGCTGCGCTCGAAGCTCAAAGAGCTGCACCAGCGCGTCAAAGCGACGATGATCTACGTGACCCACGACCAGACGGAAGCCCTGACCTTCGCCGATGAAGTTGTGGTGATGCAGGAGGGTGAAGTGGTGCAGATTGGCACGCCGGTCGAGCTGTTCGAGCGCCCTCAGCACACCTTCGTTGGCCACTTCATCGGCTCTCCCGGCATGAATGTTCTGCCCTGCGAGACCAAGGGCGACCGGGCCGTGTTTGAGGGCCATGAAGTGATGCTGGAAGGCCCTACCCATGGCGACGGTGGTCGCACTGATCTGGGTATCCGCCCCGAATATGTGGGCTTTGGCGACACTGGCATCCCGGCGCAGGTGACCAAAGTGTCCGACATCGGTCGCCACTACGTCGTCAGCGCCATGGTCGGTAACACCGCCCTTAAAGCCGTGACCGAACATAATGCACCCAATCCGGGCTCACAGGTCTTCCTGCAATTCAAACCAGAACAATCCCGCGTTTACCGCGACGGCTGGATCGCAACCGAGGAGCGCAGCTGATGAGAACAGAAAACCAAAAAGCCTGGTTCTTTGTCCTGCCGGTGTTGGCACTGGTTGCGTTCAACGCGCTGGTGCCGATGATGACGGTGGTCAACTACTCGGTGCAGGAAACCTTCGGCAACAACCAGTTCTTCTGGGAAGGTCTCGGCTGGTTCGAACAGATCCTGCGATCCGACCGGTTCCAAGCCGCGTTGGGGCGGCAGTTCCTGTTCACCTTTCTGATCCTGCTGATCGAGGTGCCACTGGGCATCATCGTCGCCCTGTCCATGCCGCGCAAAGGATTCTGGGTTCCAGTCTGTCTGGTCCTGATGGCCCTGCCGATGCTGATCCCGTGGAACGTGGTTGGCTCGATGTGGAACATCTTCACCCTGCCCAAGATCGGCCTGCTGGGCTACTTCCTGAATGATGTTCTGGGCATCAACTATGACATGACGCAACAGCCTTTATCGGCCTGGATCACCGTCATCGTCATGGATGTCTGGCACTGGACGTCGCTGGTTGTGCTGCTGTGTTATGCGGGCCTCGTATCGATCCCGGATGCCTACTATCAGGCCGCGAAGATCGACGGTGCCAGCCCATGGTCGGTGTTCCGCTATATCCAACTGCCCAAGATGAAGACCGTCCTGACCATCGCCGTTCTGCTGCGCTTTATGGACAGTTTCAACATCTATACCGAGCCCTTCGTTCTGACCGGCGGCGGCCCCGGAAACTCGACCACCCTGCTCTCGATCGACCTTGTGAAGATCGCGCTGGGACAGTTCGACCTTGGCCCTGCAGCGGCGATGAGCTTGATCTACTTCGCCATCACGCTGCTGGTCAGCTGGGTCTTCTACACTCTGATGACAAAGGATGACGCGCAATGAAGAAGCGGTCCCTTATCCCGATCCTCTATATCGCGTTTCTGATGCTGCCGATCTATTGGCTGGTGGCGATGTCCTTCAAGACCACGAACGAGATCCTGTCGGGCTTTTCCCTGTTCCCACAGACCTTCACGCTGGAGAATTACATCACCATCTTCACCGACCCGACGTGGTACTGGGGGTATATCAACTCGATCATCTACGTGACGATCAACACGGTGCTGTCGGTCTGTGTGGCGCTGCCTGCGGCCTATGCATTCTCGCGTTATCGGTTCCTGGGCGATAAGCAGTTGTTCTTTTGGCTGCTGACCAACCGGATGGCCCCGGCGGCGGTGTTCGCGCTGCCGTTCTTTCAGCTCTATTCGTCGATCCACCTGTTCGACACCTATCTGGCTGTGGCGCTGGCGCATACGCTGTTCAACGTGCCACTGGCGGTGTGGATTTTGGAAGGTTTCATGCGCGGTATCCCGAAGGAACTGGACGAAACCGCCTATGTAGACGGCTATTCCTTTCCACGCTTTTTCGTGACGATCTTCTTGCCCAATATCAAAGCGGGCGTGGGTGTAGCAGCCTTCTTCTGCTTCATGTTCTCGTGGGTCGAGATGCTTCTGGCCAAGACGCTTACGGCGGTTGAGGCCAAACCCATCGCCGCCGTGATGACTCGTACTGCATCCAGCGCGGGGTATGAATTGGGCTTGCTGGCAGCCGCCGGAACACTGACCATCATTCCCGGCGCCATCGTCATCTGGTTTGTCCGCAACTACATCGCGCGCGGGTTCGCGATGGGACGTGTATGAGGTTCGATATGCGCAAACTTCTTATCATCCTTCCCTTCTTTCCCTCTGTGGCATTTGCCCAGCAGGCGGGTTGGGGCAGCGTTGGCCAACAAGAGGAAAAAGGCTTTTCGTGGACCGACCCCCTGTGGCCCGACTTCTGGATGGCCTGGACACCGGCAACACTGGCCCTGTTCGTCAGCATCTTCTCGGCCATCGCGCTGATCGGCCTACTCGAAGGGTTCAAGTACCGCGACGGGATCGAACGGCGTGGCGTGTTGGGCCTGACAACCACGCTGGGCGATAGGCTGTTTATCACGTTATTGGGTTCGGCCTATATATTCCTCGCCTGGCTCGGGCTGGTCGGTCAGCCCGTCTGGACCCCGCTTTTCCTCTCCATCGGCTGGGGCATCTTCGTCTTCTGGAAAGTTTAAGCTTTGCGAAACAGCGAAAGGATGCTTGTCTGACAGGCAGACCAAACATGACGACACCGAGATCAATGCGTAAGAAAAAGACGACAAACCTGCTGACCGAAGTTGAACTGGAGTTCATGAACGAACTCTGGGCGCTTGGGCAAGGTTCGGTGCGTGATGTTTTGGGTCGCCTGCCCCCGGAACGGAATCTGGCCTATACATCAGGCGCCACGATCCTGCGCATACTCGACGAAAAGGGATTTGTCGAAAGCCGCAAGGACGGCAAGACCCTGATCTACCGGCCGCTTCTGGACAAGGACAGGTATCAGGCACGCTCACTTCAAAACCTGTCGCGGACGTTGTTTGACAACACGCCCGCCTCACTGGTCGCGCGACTGGTGGATGATGAAGGTCTGAGCGAAACCGATCTGGAGGAGATTCGAGCACTGGTAGAGAGGAGACTGCAACATGACCGCGGTTAAACCGGTACTCGACGCTTATCTAGAAATGAATATCGTTTTGGGCCTGTCCGCTGTGATCTGGGTGATCGCACGCGCTGCTTTGGCCCGCACATCACTGCGCGGCGGCTATATCGCTCAGCTGCGCGCGTTCAAGGTGTTGTGTCTCTGCGTTCTGGCCAGCCCGCTGCTGGCGTTTGGCGTGTCCGCCATGGCCAGCCTCATCTGGCCGGATCGGGCTGTAGCACTCGGCGATATTGCGGTAGCCGCCTATCTGCGCGGCGAGATTGCAATGCCCGCTACCCAATTCGAAGCGTTGCTGAACACCCGCGAGCGTTGGTTGGATCAGGTCCTGTCCGGTCAATCGACCGCCATCACCTTTGTGTTGTCCGTATTGGCCTGTGTAGCAGTTGTGCTGGCGCTGCGTGTCACACGTGACGCGCTTGCCATTCGCGCCACGGTCGAGACCAGCTTTCTCTGGCGGCAGTCAAACAAGGTTGATATCCGCCTATCTGATCGTATCACCGTTCCGTTCGCCGTGCGCGGCCTGCGCCGTCGTCACGTGGTGCTTCCCAGCCATCTACTGGATACCCCCCGCGAGTTACGCTTTGCGTTGGCACACGAATTTCAGCACATCCGCGCGGGAGATGTAGAGTGGGAGCTTGGGTTCGAACTGCTGCGTCCACTTCTGTTCTGGAACCCGGCCTATCTGGTCCTGAAATACCAGTTTGATCGCCTGCGCGAGCTGGCCTGTGATCAGTCCGTGGTCGCACGCAAACGGATCGACTCGCGCGAATACACCACCTGTTTGCTGGACTATTGTGCCCGCACCGTGTCAGTCGGCCACCCACGTGTCCTGAACGTTGCCCTGGTCAGCGGCGGCAAAGCCAAACATGTGTTGCGTCAGAGGGTTCTGGCCCTGACCGAAGCGCCGCAGGCCGTGGCCCCCCTGCCCGTTTTCTTCCTGGGTATGACGCTGATCTTTGCCAGTCTTCTAGCCGTTGGGTCGGCGTCCGTTCAGCAAAGGCACGACTGGAGCCATGATCGGCTGATGCTGTCGACCGTTGTGAACCTAGAACGGCTGCAAGCGCGCAATCAGGGGAACTGAGACCCCGCTACCAGCCCCGTCGACCAAATAGCGAATGGATGCGGTTCTGATCCGCGAAGGGCTCGGCCGTTTGTGTCCGCTGCAGGCCGGACACCACGCGCATGACCAGACCCCAGCTGATCACAGCGAAAATGACACCACCGAATGCTTGGCCCAGCAGAACACCAGATGCCCCGGCAAGGCTTGACCCCAGCGTCGCGAATATCCAGGTGCCCACCGTGTGACGACCCCAGTTGATCCAGGTTGAATAAACCGGATGACCCAGATTGTTGAAGCTGGCGTTTGCGACAAAGATGACCCCGTTGAAGAACGATGCGAGGGCCAGCGGGCCGCAGAACAGGTAAATCAGGGTGCGGGTTTCGCCTTGGGCCGCAAATAGATCTGCAATCGGCGCACGCAGCAAGAACAGGATCGCAGCCATACCAAAAACATAAATTGCAGTGAATTTGATGCCCGCCAGATAAGCTGCGCGAACACGGTCGAATTTCTCGGCCCCGTAGTTCTGTCCTATGATCGGACCAATGGCGCCCGACAGCGCAAAAATCACCGAAAACGCCACGGGTAGCAACCGCCCGATCACTGCCATACCGGCGACGGCGTCTGTTCCGTATTGTGCAATCTCGCGCACGACAATGGCATTGCCGATTGGTGTGGCCACATTGGTCAGCACCGCCGGAATCGCAATGGCCCGAACAGGCCGGATATCCTGTACCACTTGTCTCACAGAGGGTCGCGCAAAGGCCTGATGCACCCGCAAGGCGGGCCAAAGGGCGGCGGCCAGCATACATACGCGCGCGATCACGGATGCAATCGCCGCACCATCCAGCCCAAGCCCGACCCCGAAAATCAGGATCGGGTCAAGAACCGCGTTCACGACACCACCATAGATCGTCGCCATCATCGACCGGCGCGCATCCCCGTGCGCTCGCAGAACCGCCATGGATGCCATCGCAATCGACATCACCCACATCGTGGGCAGAATGATCGAGACATAGCGGGTTGCCAGCCTTAGAACCTCGCCCTCGGCTCCAAGCAAAGATAGCAGAAAGCTGATGTTTAACAGCACCAGAGCAGAGACTGCCAACCCCAGGATCAGACCAATCACAGCCACACTGGAGGCATAATTGCGGGCTTGTTCAGGCTGACCAGCACCAAGCTCACGCGCGACAAGCGCGCCTGCTGAAATAGACAGCCCGATATTGATCGCGTTGGTGAAAAACAGCAGCGTACCCGCATATCCCACCGCCGCAGCCAAGGCGTCATTTCCCAGCATTGAAATGAAGATCATGTCGACGAAATCAACGGCGAAAATGGCCATCAATCCGATACTGGTGGTCAGCGACATGCGCGTCACGTGGCGCATCAGACTGCCGTTCAGAAATATTGCCTCACGTGCAGAAGTCTCGGCCAAGGTCCCGTCCTGTTATTGCGGTTTTGTAATCGTGTTCCGAAACACCAGCGATGTGAAACACAAATTCTAATCCGAACCCTCAGTGTGAGGTTTTTACGCCAGCGTGTGACGCGTGAGTGATTTCTACCCAGTCCATCCCACTCGAGGGTCCAGGATCGCAGTCGTCGATCTCAATTTGTTTACAAATTGTTATGGGATTTCTGACCGACCCGCCCAATTTTTAAGGAGCGCCGCCTATAATTCGCCTTAAACAAGCTGTAAGCGTGGCGCTGCTTGGTTGCTTTTGGATGTCATCCCGCAACATCTTAGAGAGCCAAACAATGACAAAGTTTTACCCAGTGGATGAGTTTCAGGTTTAGTCATGGCGAACTATTCATATATCGGCTACGCGCCGGGTGTCATTTCAGTAAATTTTTTCGGCCAGGATACCATCACCTTATCCGCAAGCTATGACCCAGCGACGGATCGCAGGGTCTTTGATGTCGAGGACGCGGCAGGTGGCACCATTTTGAACGGGGGCAACCCGCTGCCTGACACGGGAACCGTGTTTAACGGCGATCGGTTCAGCAACGAAAACGGGGATGACGCGACGCAAACAGGCGTTGTTACCAATCTGGACGGGTCGACAACCTTTGCCAGCGGCGACATCTATCTCGAGGAATCTTACATCCTGACGGTGCCTGGTGGCGGCAGCATCACGGTCTATGCCGTTGAAGTCGAGGGCACCCTGGTCGGATACATCACGTCTGAGCCACTGGACCCGGGCGTGACCTACAACATTCAGGTCGTCAATGTCACGCCAACAAACGCGCCTGATACGACCGATCCAACCTCAATTATCGATGTGCCCTGTTTTGCCGCTGGCACTCTGATTGCAACGCCGTCGGGGCTGAAACCGATCGACTCCCTAAGTGCTGGTGATTCGGTTAGCACAGCTGATCACGGGGATCAGATCATTCGCTGGATTGGGTCAACTCAACTGGATCGGGCGGAGCTGGCGGCCAAACCCAAGCTCAAACCGATACGGATTGAGGCTGGTGCTTTGGGCCGAGGGTTGCCACATCGCGACCTCTTGGTGTCGCCTCAACACAGAATGCTGGTGCGTTCGCCCATTGCCACCCGGATGTTCGATGCCACAGAGGTTCTGGTGCCCGCTCATATGCTGACCGACCTTCCGGGTATCAACCGTGAAGACAACGCCCAGTCGGTCACTTACTACCACATGCTATTTGACCGCCATGAGGTTGTGTTTGCTGAAGGAGCTCCGTCAGAAAGCCTGTTTACGGGCCCGCAGGCCATGGACTGCTTACCCCAAGCTGCGCGCGACGAGATTCTTGAGCTATTCCCCGACCTTAGGCTGCCTGGGTATATGGTAAGATCCGCGCGACACATTCCATCCAAAGGTCGGCAAGTTCGCAATATGGTGCAGCGACACCTTAAGAACGACCGCCCTTTGATCTAAGGCTGACGGGCGTTCTGACCTGCCGCTTGTGCGATCTGAGTGACACCGATCTGGGCCATGGCGATGCTCATCTCATCGCTGAGAACCTGCCACAGCTGGTGCAGCCCCTCTTCACCCCCCGCTGCAATGGCGAATTGCAGGATCCGGCCGAAGAAAGTGAAGTTCGCGCCTGTGAAAAGGGCTTTCAACGCATCCTCGCCGGAACGTAGGCCGCTATCATAGAACAGCGGAAGTGTTTCTCCGACTGCGGCGCGGATTTCGGGCAGGATGGAAAATGGGGCGGGCGCGCTTTCAAGTTGCCGGGCGCCGTGGCTGGAGACCTGAATGGCATCCACCCCGGCAGCCTTGAGAGCAACCGCGTCTTCGACATCCAATACACCTTTGACCACCAGATGCCCCGACCACCGATCCCGAAGGCTTGCCAACGTGTCCCAATTTGCTTTGGCGCGGCTTTCGGTTCGGTCAAACTCGTACCCGTCCATCAGGAAATTGGCCATTTGCGGCTTGCCGTGCACGAGGGTCGACAAGGACCAGCGCGGATGCAGCGCGAAGTCCAGAAACTGACGTGGACCCAACCGGAACGGCATGCGGAACCCGTGCCGCAACTCTCGGGGCCTGCGCCCAACCTCGGGGACATCGACAGTCAGAACAAGTGTGTCGTATCCCGCAGCCTTCGCCCGATCCACAAGCTTAGAGGTTCCTGATCCATCCCCGCTGAAATATAGCTGAAACCAGGCATTGCCCTCAGACACCTCCAGCATCTTTTCCATCGGGGTGGAGGCCACAGTCGATACGCCCAACGGTACGGAATAGCGCGCAGACAGACGCGCCAGCATCAGATCAGCCCCCGGGCCCGACAGGTTGCACATCCCCATGGGCGCAATGCCAAAGGGACGTTGTGCGGATTTGCCAAAGACAGAGCTTGCCAATGAGCGCTCACTCACTTCCCGCAGGATGCGCGGACGCAGGGTCATCGCATCCAGGGCAGCCCGATTGCGCGTGGCCCCGACCTCAGCCCCCGCAGCACCATCGATATAGTCGAACACCATCCACGGTAAACGCCGCCGCGCAAGGCGGCGGGCGTCTTCGGCTGAATGAATGTCGCTTGCGGCCATCAGGCCTCGACAGCTTTCATAAAGCGGTCACGGATCACCACCGGGTCCATCGTGATAACCGGCATCTTGGCGTTGCCGCTTTCACATTTGCTGACGATAATGGTCATCTGTTTGCTATCCAGCGCCTCTTGCAGCACGCGACCCGTATCCTCGGCGGCACATTCGACTACCCGCTCACACCCGGCAGCCTGCGCCATTTTCGTCAGAGAGGTTTTCTGACCCGCATAGGTTGGCTGATCCCCGGTTGAGCCGTAGGAGCCGTTGTCGACGATCAGCAGGATATAGTTATCCGCCACGTTGTTGGCGATCGTCGGAAGCGTACCCAGATTGGTCAGGATCGAGCCATCCCCATCAATCACGATCACCGGTTTAGGCTGCGCTAAAGCCAGACCCAGACCAATGGATGAAGCCAAACCCATGGTGCCCAGCATGTAGAAATTCGTAGGCTGGTCATCGATAGCGTGCAGTTCCTGGCTGGGAATGCCGATGTTGCAGACCACCAATTGATCGCGCAGGATCGGGGCGATTTCTTTCAGAATCTCAGAACGGATCATTGGTCGCCATAGCCTCCCCAAAAGTTCGCATCGGTCAGAATGGCAACCGGTTTGTTGCACATGAATGTGTATTTCAGGATCATGTCGAGCTCTTCGACATCAGATTGATTGTGGAAGTGGTAGGTCGGGATGTTCATCTGTGCCAACAACGCCTTGGTATGCACAGCCATTTCGACCTGACAGGCCACCGGTTCACGCAATTCCCCACGATACGAGATCAGCATGGGCAGTGGCATTCGGTAATATTGGATCAGCGTCGCCAGAGTGTTGATGGTCACACCAATGGCCGTGTTCTGCATGATGATGGCAGGGCGTTTACCGCCCATCCAGGCACCTGCGCACAGGCCCATGCCTTCGTCTTCCTTGTTCGACGGGATGTGAAAAATCTCATCGCGCTGGTCGATTTCTTCTATCACTCCAGCCAATTGCTTGCAGGGGACGGTGGTCACGAACGAGATGTCGTTCGCCACCAGATCGTCAGTGATCTTCTTGTCTATGTTCATGGTCCAGCTTTTGGTCCTGTTTAGGGCGCGGTATGCGCGATTGACGATATTCAGGTTCTGCGATGCACATGCACTGCACAGTGTGCGTGGCGAACGACGCGCGAGGCGGTCGATCCAAGAAAATAGTCGCTCAGGTCCGGCTTGTGCGAGCCGATCACGATGCAATCGATACCGTTGCTGTCGGCATAGTCGATAATGGTGCGTGCCGTGTGTCCTTTGACAATCTCGGCAGTCACATCATCCAGCCCTTCGACCTTGTCCAGCAACTGGCGGCGGGCACGCTCGAACCCTTCGGCGACCAGTGTTTTGTCCAGATAGGCGCTGACCGAGCCCTGAGGCATCTCATAGACATGCAAGGCAACGATCTCGGCCCCGTCTTCAGACAGGGCGCGGGCAACCTCCAGCGTGTGCTGCGAGATGCCGTGATCCAGCGCCATAGGAACAAGAACTTTCTTATACATATCAATCTCCTTTTCAGCCCGGTCTATTCCCACGGGTCCAGGATAATCTTTGGCGCGGTAACCACGCCAGAGCGCAGGTCGCGAAACGCCTGCGCCCCTTCGGACAGAGGGCGCGCTTCGGTCCAGTCTAAGGCACCCAAACGCCCATCGAATATGGCCTGCGCCGTTTGGCGGAAATCTTCGGCGGTGTAGGTATACGTGCCGATAAAGGTGATTTCCTGCAATGTCATGCGACGGATATCTAGCCCGCCTGTATCCTCACCCAAGCCGACATGCGCAATCACCCCACCAGGTTCTGCACAGGCCGACGCCGTCGCGCGCGTGGCTGCATAACCGACCGCATCAATCACAATCGGATAGGTTCCCGCGGCTTCATCTAGGACGCGAAATCCTAGCCCTTGCAAGAATGTGCGTCGTCCAGAGTTCGGCTCAACCAGCGTCACATCCTCAATGCTCATCGCTCTCAAAGCCAATGCCGCAGCCAGACCAATGGCGCCGCCGCCCAAAACCAATGCGCGTTTTTCGCTGGTCGGATGCAATGCTTCAACGGCCAGTCGAACGGTGTGCCAGCTAACGGCCAAGGGTTCGGCCAAGGCGGCTTTGTCCAATGGCACACCATCTGGCACTTCAACCAGATTGCGGTCGGGCATCGACACATATTGCGCAAAGGCCCCTTCGCGTGGAGGCATCGAGATAATCTGGCGCTGCGGGCAAAGGTTTTCCCGGCCCGAGGTGCAAGCCGGACACAGCCCGCAGGACACCAGCGGGTTGATCGTCACGCGCGTACCATCACGCGGGCCGCCGACGATTACACCCGCGGCCTCGTGGCCGAGGATCAGCGGTGCCGGACGCCGGGCATCATGCCCCAGATAGGCATGCATATCCGAGCCGCAGATGCCAACCGCCTGGACACGGATCAGATACTCGTCCGTGCCGGGTACAGCGTCGGGCATATCCCGATACGCAACCTCTTCGACCCCCTCATACACAAGCGCTTTCATTTCGCAGTGAACCCCCCATCGACCATGAGGACCTGCCCAGTGACATAATCCGAGGCTTTCGAGCACAGAAACAGGATCGGCCCGTCGATATCTTCCATACGGCCGTTGCGCCCAGTGCAGGTTTGAGCGGCGTTTCGCGCGGCACGATCCGGGTTATCAAACACAGCCTGCGTCAGCTCAGTCGGGAAGAACCCCGGCCCAATGGCATTGGCGGTGATGCCGTAGGGCGACCATGCCTCGGCCATCGCGCGGGTCAATTGCCCGATCCCGGCCTTGGTCGCGCCATAGGCGATGCCGGCGGGAAAGGCGCGTGTGGTTTGCAGCGAGGCAAAATTCACAATCCGGCCCCAGCCTTTTTCCTTCATCGCGGGCACCATCGCCTGGCTCAGGAAAAATGGCGCGCTCAGGTTCAGGGCCAGAGTCGCATCCCATCCCTGCCCGGTCACATCATCCGCCGCCTCACGGGTATTTACACCTGCGGCGTGGACGATGATATCGGGTGCTCCAAAATGGGATGAGACCTCATTCACAAGCGCGTCCACATTCTCACGATCCGCAACATTCCCTGTTACTGAGGCGGCCATTGGCCCGATCTCATTGCACATTTGCGAAAGGGCATCGCCCCGCCGCGCAACGCCGACAACTTTGGCACCAGCCTGCGCCAGAACCAAAGCCACCCGTCGCCCCAGTCCCGAGCTTGCACCAGTGACACAGGCCACGCGCCCTGTCAGATCAAACAGCGCGCGTGGGTCATCCATCTGCGGTCAGGTCGAATTGCTCATCCGGGAAATACTTGGCCAGACGCACATCAGCGGCACGGGCGTGACCCTCCATCCCTTCCAAACGCGAAATACGCGCCGTTGCGACTGCGATAGGCTTGGATCCTTCGCGCGTTGCCCGCTGCCATGTCACGATTTTCATGTATTTATGAACACTCAGGCCACCGGTATAGCTGGCCGCGCCCGAAGTGGGCAGAACATGATTGGTCCCGGTGGCTTTATCACCGTAGGACACAGTGGTTTCTTCACCCAGAAACAGCGAGCCATAACAAGTCAGCCGGTTCAGCCACCAATCCAGATCCTCAGCCTGAACGGTCAGGTGTTCAGGCGCATAGTCGTCGGAACAGGCCGCCATTTCTTCACGATCCGCACAAACGATCACCTCGGCATAGTCGCGCCAAGCAGCAGATGCGTTTTCGCGGTTCAGTTCCGGCAGGTCCTCAATCAGCGCGGGCACAAGCTCCATCACTTTTTCTGCCAACTCCCGATCATCGGTCACCAGCCAGACGGGCGAGTTATACCCGTGCTCGGCCTGACTGACCAAATCGGTCGCGACCACATGTGCATCTGCGCTGCCATCGGCCAGGATCAAGCTGTCCGTCGGGCCCGCGATCATGTCGATACCGACCTTGCCGTACAGAATACGCTTTGCCTCGGCCACGAACTGGTTGCCAGGCCCGACAAGAATATTCGCGCGTGGCAATCCGAACAGGCCATAGGTCATGGCAGCCACGCCTTGTACACCGCCCATCGCCAAGATGCTGTCGGCTCCGCAGATATGCGCGGCGTAGACGATCGCAGGTGCGACGCCTTCGCCCGGACGGGGCGGAGAGCACGCGGTGATATGGCGACACCCTGCTACTTTGGCTGTGGTTACCGTCATAATCGCACTGGCGATATGGCTGTAGCGTCCACCAGGCACATAGCACCCTGCCGCATCTACAGGGATGGCTTTTTGCCCCGCGACAACGCCCGGCACGATCTCGGTCTGCACATCCGACACGGTGGCTTTTTGCGTTTCAGCAAAGCGGCGCACGTTGTCATGGGCAAATCGGATATCGGCCTTCAGTTTCTCGGGCACCAAGGCGATGGCCGCGTCGATCTCGTCCTGAGTCATCAGGACATTGCCTTCGAACTTGTCGAATTTGGCGGCATATTCCAGCGCTTTGGCGTCACCCCCGGCCTCGATATCGGACAGGATGGTTTTGACCGTATCGTGCACCTCGGACGCATGAGATTGCGCCGTCAGGGTTGCCTTTTTCAGATAGTCACGCGGCATATTCAGCAAATCCTATTGGTAGATTTCAGGGAGCAATGTGGTTGAAACTGCGGGTACATACGCGATCAACAGAACCACAATCAGCATGGTCAAGACAAAGGGAACGGCGCGGGCTGCGATTTTTAGGATTGATTCTCCGGTTATCCCGGAAACAACAAACAGGTTCAGGCCCAGCGGCGGGGTGATGAAGCCCACGCCCAGGGCGGTGATCATCATGATGCAGAACTGAATCTCGTTCATGCCGATATTGTCGGCCAGAGGTTTCAGGATCGGTGCAAGGATCACGATGTTCGGCGTTGTTTCCATCACACAGCCTGCCGCGATCAGGATGCCGATCATCAGCAAGATCAGCAAGTATGGGTCATCGGTCAGATTGGTAACAGATGTCACAAATCCCTGCGGCACACCCATGATCGCCAGCGCCTCGGCCAATGGGGCCGAAAAGGCGATGATCGGCAGGATCACCCCGTTGACCTTGGCCGAGCTGACCAGCATTGACGGGAAATCGGCCAGTGTCAGCGTGCGCAGGATGAAGCCCATGATGATGGTAACGACAACGGCGGTCGCCCCGGCCTCGGTGGGGGTCAGACGGCCTGAGAAGATGCCGTAGAAGATGATGCCCGGCACGATGAAGGCGTACCAGCCGGATTTCAGCGCCTTGCCCAGATTGGCCAGCCATTCACCCATCGTCATCATGCCGCCGCCTTCATAGGCATAAAGGCGGTTCATGATGATATTGGTGATCAGGATCGAGACCAGAATGGCCAGACCGGGGATCAGCGCCGCAAGGAATAGGGTCGAGGCAGATATACCCAGCACGAGCCCGATGATGATGTAGGCAATCGACGGCGGGATCAGGATGCCGGTGCAGGCCCCCGCCGCAACCAGTGCACAGGCATAGGGGCGCGGGTAGCCGCTTTCGACCAGACGGTTGATCGTCATCCGGCCCACGGCAGCAGCACCTGCCGCGTCCGAGCCCGAGATCGCCGCGAACATGCCGCAGACCAGCACGGTGGCCGAGCCGAAGCCGCCCTTGGCGAAACAGGTCAGCGCCTCGGCCACGTCCAGAAACTTGCGCGATAACCCGGTGCGCACGAGCACATCCCCGGTTAGAATGAACAAGGGCACAGCAGTCAGGGCAAAGGCATCAATGCCGGTGAACAGGCTTTCGCCCACGAGGCTCAGCGGCAGGTCGCCGGACATGACAAGCATCAGGATCGCAGCAGACCCGATCGCCGCCCAGACGGGCACTGCCATGGCGATCAGACCCACGAACAGGATCACGGGCAGATAAAAATCCCAGCCCAATTCGACCGTTTGATTGAGGGTATTCCAAAGCATCTCAGATCTCCTCAGTCAAACAGCTTGTCGCCTTCGAAGACGGGCGTACCGTCACGAAGGGATTTCAGGTCGCGCATCAGGGATTGGATCAGACGCCAGATCATCAGCGCAAATCCGGTTGGCACTGCCATCAGGAACCAGACTTTCGATATACGCAGCCCATCAGTGACCGAGCCGAACTTGGCCGAGACATGCACCGCCTCGTATGACCAATAAAGGGCGATGATCGCCACAACGAACATCACCAGATCGCCGAAGATATACAGTAATGCCTTAGGGCGCGGCCCGAGGTAATGCATGATCACATCGATGCGGATATGCGCGCGTTCCTTCACTGCGGCGGCGGCTCCGATCCATGCGAGGTAGATAAAGGAATACCGGACGATCTCTTCGCCCCAGATCGAGGAATAGGCGAAAATCTCGCGTCTTAGCACCTCGATTGCCATGGTGATGACCAGCATCACGTAGAACACCAGCAACAGCCAACGCTCGGCGTCCCGGTCTATTTTCTGAAGTACAGTCATGTCCGGTTCCAATTCTTGGCAGCACTTCAGAATGCGGTCACGGTAACCGCTTCAATATGCTGCTTATTGTGGAGCAAACGGGTGCGCCACGGCGCACCCGCCTAGATCGCATTAGGCGTCGTGGACGTAGTATTTGCCCTGCGTGCCGGCCGCTTCGACCAGTTTCTCGAAGTTGTCCATCGATCCTGCCAGCTCGGTCTTGAACGGATCCCAGTCAGCATTCTGATAGCCGCCTGCGTCCTGCCATTCGGCCAGCTGATCGTCGCTGAGTGAGTGAAACTGGACGCCCGCCTTGTTCAGCTCGGCCATGGCATAGGCGCGTGCTGAAGGAACCTTGGACAGGTTTTGGTGGCTGGTCATTTCCGAACCCCACATGATGCCTTCCTGCACATCGGCGGGCATCGAGTTGAACCATTCCAGGTTACAGGAATAAACCTGACTGTCTGGAACTGCCTGCGTAAAGGTCACATGGCTGAGTATGTCCTTGAAGCCAAAGACAAACAGCGCGCCCACCGATGGGTCAAGCGCATCCGCCACGCCCTGCTTGATGGCCGAGGGGGTCTCGCCCCAGGCGACAGGCGTCGGGTTGGCACCGACCATTCGGTAGTATTGCTGCAGCATCTTCGAGCCTGGCACGCGGAACTTGATCCCACTCATATCGCCGGGCGTGATCACGGCATCGCCGCCTTGACGCACTGCAACCACGCGAGGATCGATGACGACATAGAACAGCGCCTTAAAGCCCGCAGCCTCGACTTTCGGGTGAACCTCATTCTTCCAGGTGTCAGAGTGTACTAGATTGGTAAAGCGCTGGTTCGAGCCGCAGAGATACGGCATGTTGATCAGGTCAACCGTCGAGGCAAACGGCGCAAAGTTCGACAGCGAATGCTGCGCGGCCTGAATGGTTCCACCCTGCACTTTCTGTACAAGTGAGCCACCTGCGCCCAGCTGACCACCCGGTGCTAGTTTCACATACACCTTGCCGTTGGTTGCGTTCTGGATGTTTTCCTTCAGATCCAGCTGCATGATCGGATAGCTGCGGGACGCGCCCAGCACATAAGCGGTTGCAACGGTCATCACATGATCGGCTGCCTTTTCACGCTCGCTTTCTTCCTTGGCGGTTTGTGCTGCGGCCTCGGATGACCAAAGCACCCCACCAGCGCCCGCAACTAGGGCGGCTGTGAACGCGCCACTTGCGCTCAGTTTCAGGAAATTGCGGCGCTCCGCGGACGCCAGTTCGTTTTTGTCGTTGTGCATTAAGTGCCCTCCCAAGCAGAAAATTCAGCCGCCGCTCTCGGTGTCCCGGTCGGCCTCTTTTTTCAGAATTGCGACAACGAACAGGATCGACGCCGCGAACAGGACCAACATTTCTCCGACATCCCCGAAAACTGCAGCATTTGCGAAGGCCCCCAAGGCAACGTTCGCAAAATAGATGACGAACACGACAATTGAGGCTGCAAGAAACATTTCCGGGACTCCCTGTAGAATCGGCCCATCTTCATTTGTAAGCGCTTACATCACAAATGCAAGCGCTTACATTAGCGCTTCCCCAAGGCCCACGAAGAAGATAAAGTTCAAAGAAATCGAAGCTTGAGTTTGAAAATGTCAAAAACCCGGTCAGCGCCTACCTTGGATGACGTCGCCAGAAAGGCAGGTGTGTCTACGGCCACGGTGTCCCGGTGTTTGAACGACCCAAAGCGCGTGGTCGAGGCGACGCGCGCCCGGGTGATGTCTGCGGTTTCCGAACTGGGCTACACCCCCAATTTTGCAGCACGAGTGATGGCCGCAAAGCGATCCTTCACCATTGGTGCAATCATCCCAACTATGGAAAATGCGATTTTTGCCAGAGGGTTACAGGCCTTTCAGGAAGAGATTCATAACCAAGGCTATACCCTACTGGTGTCCAGCTCTGCCTATCAGCCCGAGGCCGAAGAAGAACAGATCCGCACCCTGGTCGCACGTGGAGCAGACGGGCTGTTGTTGATCGGTCATGACCGCGATCCGCGTATCTTTGACTATCTGGATCGGCAGAAAATCCCGGTGGTTGTGGCTTGGTCTTTTGCCCCGAACCAAAGCACCCCGTCGGTCGGGTTTGACAACTGCCAGGCAATGCAGGCGTTGGCAGAACAGGTGATACAACTTGGCCATACGCGCCTTGCGACGATATCTGCGCTGACGCAGGGCAATGACCGCGCGCGGTTTCGGATTGAAGGGATAAGGGATGCAATGCGGGCAAACGGCCTGCCAGAGACATCGCTGAACGTGATCGAAACGACCTACGAGATCGAAAATGGCGCGGCCGCTTTCGAGCAGCTGATGTCCCTGCCTCAGCGCCCGACCGCCGTTCTTTGCGGCAACGACGTTTTGGCCGTCGGTGCAGTACGTCAGGCAGAAAAGATGGGCATCTCTATACCGGACGAAGTCTCGATCACCGGGTTTGATGACATCGAATTGGCGCGGATCATACGCCCATCGCTGACCACCGTGCATGTCCCCCATCGTGAAATGGGCCGCAAAGCGGCAATCGAGCTGATTGATATGATCGAAACAGGCTCAACCGGCCAATCGCTGCGGTTGGAAACCAATGTGATCAACCGAGAGTCATTGGGCCGGGCCACCTGACTATTTACCCATGATCGACTTGCGGCGTTCCTGCATACGCTCGTTCGCCTCAACCGTGCCGTCATGGAACGATCCGAACCATTTATCCCAAGGTATCTCGAGCGAGCCGTAGTTACATTCAAAATACCGGTGGTGCATTTGGTGGTGGAACGTGCCCAAGGCCAACCGGTTCTTGTCTTTGATCACCAACCCCTGAAAGCCTGTATGCGTCGTCACCGCCGTCAGCGTGTAATATTGCAGGTGAAAGATGATATGCAGCGGGTGCGCTCCGACCACAAAGTGGATCAGGACCGAACCAAGGTAGATCGCATGTTCCGCCGGATGCATCGACAGCCCGGACCACGGCCCCACATTGATGTTCCGGTGGTGGACCGCATGAATGTGTTTGTACAGAAACGGGATGTGGATCAGCCTGTGAATCCAATAGAAATAGAAGCTTTCCCAAAGCGGTATCAGCAGGAAGATCGCCACAAACCAGATCGGATTCGCACCCCATGTCACCAATGGGACATAGCCATTTGCCAACGACCAAAACATCAACACTTCGTAAGCCGACCAGAAAAACACCCCTGACCCTAACGTCCAGAACATATTGTCGCGCACCTGCCCGCCCAGGGTAAATTGCTTACCCTTCAGCATCAAAGGCCGAGGATCATACTTTAGCTGGTCCCCCTGCGCCGAGTATTTGTAGAACCACAAATGCAGCAGCCCCGCGATACAAAAGATCAGAACCAGATTTCGAACATAAATCTGCGCGATCCACCCGATCTCTAGCTGCGCCGCCTCCTCTAAGCTGGGGCTGAGCCACAGATAGCAGGCACAGGAGATTGCAAGGATGATGAGCTTCTCAGAAATCAGAAGCCAGGATCCCCAAACCCAGCGCAGCATAGAAAGTGGTCTGAGCGGCCACCTGAAAAAGGGGGAAACCTGTATCGGAACCTCTGGGATATGGTTCCAGCCTTTCAACTTCGGTTCAGACATCTGCGCCATCCCGCTGCGTATGCGTGTCAGTCTGGCACGAACCAAGCCGTGGACAAAGGGATTGTTCGGTTCTGCACCTGCTCTTGCTACGCGGATTCGAGCGGCAAAACGCGAAAGTCCTGTTCGATCCAGCGATATCTGGTGCAGATTGGGTCACAATAGTTTTGCTTGATCAGTTTGCTCAGCACGCGGTGTATCAGCATCGACGTTGAGGACGGATAGACTTCGGTCGTGAACAAAGAGACGGTGCGCGCAAAGTTTCTGCCGGGAAAGGGCTGCACGTTGATGTTATCGTGAAACCTGCGCGCACGCCGAAAGCTGGCGGCGGTGGTCACGGCCCATCCACTGCCTTCGGCAACCAGACCGGCGATAGACTGGTTGCACTCTAGCTCGAACCTGTTGGGCAGATTGATTTTGCTGCGCGTCAGCTGAATTTCGATCTGCTTTCCGATCGTGTAGTCGCGGGAATACCGCAAGAACGGCAAATCAGCATCCGGTTTCAGAACGTCTTCTACCGTGCCGGAATAGGTCTTGGGCAGGATAACCAGGAACGGATCGCGCAGCAGCGGGTATTCGATCAGCCCGTCCGTGCGACCCGGGGGGCGTGTGGCAACACCAGCGTCCAGCTTATGCTCCTGCAACTTAACAATGATTTCATGGCTCGGACGGGTGAAATGCCGAAAGTTACATCGGGGAAGCGTCTGCGCCAGATAGCGGAACAGTTCCGGCGCGACCTGGTTGTCAAAATCATCAACCAACGCCAATCGCAGAGATGTGGCGTGCAGCCAGTTCCCAGACCGGATTTCCGCCTCACCCCGTTTCAGTACGGTCAGCCCCTCACGCACATATCGCGCGAACACTTCGCCTGCAGGGGTAAGGCCCATCGGGCGGCGCCCGTGATCAACCAGATCGATACCCAGCGCGGTTTCCAGACTGCGCAAATGGTTCGAAACGGTACTGATCGACAACCCCGTTTCAGACGCCGTTTGCTGGATGGATCCAGACTTGGCGATCAACTGGAACACCTCCAGCCAGCGCAAACTTAGCGATTTCGACATCCGCGTGTCTCCTCCCGCTTCACTGTTTCGGAAAAACCGAAACAGAGAATCGCAGAGACAGCAATGCGGAAATTGAATTTGAGGGCAAGAAGACGGCCTAAATAGCCAAATTGCGCAATTTAGTGCCTAGCTCTGCATTCGCTCAAACTGTGAATCATAGGGAGATGGCGCGATGATCATTGCTTCGACTCGCGTTCCACACATGTCGATTTCATGTTTAGTGCCGATGTCGGCACAGTCGGGCTCGACAAAGGCATAGGCCAGGTTCAACCCTGTCCGATGCCCCCACTCGCCCGACGTCACCGTCCCGACCACACGCCCCATTTGCATCACAGAGGCCCCGCCATGTGCGGGCGCTTGGTCGGTTTGCACAGCAAGCGTCGCGAGGCATTTGGACGGCCCCTTTTCGCGCCGCTCTACCAAGGCCTCTCGCCCGATAAAATCACCTTTCTGAGGTTTCACAAACCGGGCCAAACCGGTCTCATAAGGATCGAATTCGGTGATCAAATCCGCTTTCCAATGCAGAAAGCCTTTCTCCATTCGCATCGACTCGACCGCGCGCGCGCCGAACAAGCGCAAATCAAACGCCGCCCCAGCATGCCGCAAGGCTAAGTATGCGGCGTAGAGTGACGAATTGGGAACGTGGATTTCATAGGCAAGCTCGCCGGAAAAACTCAAGTTCAGTACCGTCGCGGGTGCAATACCGACAAAACACTCCCGCACGCTGAGCCATGGAAACGCGTC
This sequence comes from Ruegeria sp. H3, assembly GCF_056533095.1. NCBI lineage: Bacteria > Pseudomonadati > Pseudomonadota > Alphaproteobacteria > Rhodobacterales > Roseobacteraceae > Ruegeria > Ruegeria sp. H3. Next base: position 497,729 of record NZ_JBQFOD010000001.1, read on the forward strand.
TGCTGACCAATCACCCCGGGCACATCCGGCCAAGACTGCACGAGCATTGGGGCCTGCCAAAACAAGGATCGTCTGGTCGTTGGTCAGGCTTTTGAGCTGCACATCTTCGCCCGCGCGCAGATGCTGGTTGAGCCAATCCATGTCATGGTATTCGCTGGCCGCCGCCGAGCCGTACCAGACCCGCGCAGGGCCGCGATCACTGGCGGGCAGGTTTACAACCGTCGCCTCGGCTTTGATCATTCCGTGCTGGTTCAGCAAGTATCCCAGCCCCACCCGACCTTCACCCTTCGTCACCGTGCCGCAGAACATGCGGTCCAGAAAAGCATGGCGGTCCGATCCGGTGATCTCGATCCGGTTGAACCCATTCACCTCCGCCAGTCCAACATTGGTTTGTACGTTCTGGACCTCGGATGCGACGATGTCGAAGCTTTCGTCAAAGTCGAAACCGAGGGTCGGTTCGAACTCAGGATGGGGTTTGATATAGTCGACGCGTTCCCACCCATTCACCACAGTGAATTCCGCCCCTTCCGCCGCCAAAACCGGGGTCAAAGGCGTGGTTTTGGCCGGGCGTCCCGCCGGGCGATGTTCGTGTGGAAAATGAAATCGGAATTCGTTTTGATAATCCTCAATTGCTTTAAGCGCCGTAAGCTCGGCATTGGCATGACCGGTGAACCGCCGCGGGTCGAGACACCAGGTGTCATAGCAGGCCTCACCATGCACGATCTGTTGAGCCAACAGCCAGCCGTGCCCGCCCCCCTCGCCCAGGCCAGCGCGTAGGCCGATAATACAGAATGCGTTGCGCTTGCCGGGTATCGGCCCAACCAAAGGCGCGCCGTCTATCGTGTAGGTGATCGGGCCGTTTACGACAGTATGAATCCCAACCTCCATCAGGGCGGGCATCCGGGCAAAGGCCCCTTCCAAAACGTCCGTTACGCGGTCCAGATCATCTGGGCACAAGGCGTTGACGAAATTTGGATCAATCCCGTCCATGCCCCAGGTCTTGCAGTCCTGTTCATAGAACCCGACCAGTAGGCCATTCTTTTCCTGACGGCAGTAGTAATCGCTGATCGGACATCTGAGCAGCGGCATCCGGTGGCCTGCATCGCGAATGGCTGCGATCTCTTCTGTCAGGAAATACTGATGCTCCATCGATGCGACCGGGTGCTGAACCCCCATCATCGCGCCGACTTCGTTCACGCGATAGCCGCAGGCATTCACGACGATGTCGCAGTCGATATCGCCATGTTCTGTCTGCACGGTCCAGGTGTCATCGCTGTGCTGGATTAGCCCTGTCACCGGTGTATTGCGATAGACCTCGGCCCCTGCCTTGCGGGCACGCCGCGCCAGAGCCTGACACAGTTGCGCCGGATCAATATCGCCATCCAGCGGATCCCACAGCCCTCCGGCCAGATTGTCGGTCGAAATCAAAGGATGCCTGCGGGCGCATTCCTCAGCGTCGATCACCTCGAAATGCACGTCCATCCCCCGCGCCATCGAGGCGAAATGGCGATAGCCTTGCATCTGCGCTTCGGTATTGGCCAGCCGAATGCCCCCATCGGCGTGGTGGTAGTTGATCGGATAATCCGGATCGTCAGCCAATTCCTTGTACAAACGGATCGAGTGGGATTTCAGCCCAACCATCGTCTGGTTCATGCCGAAATTCGTCACCTGCGCGGCAGAATGCCATGTGGTGCCCGATGTCAGCTCATTCCGTTCAACCAGAACCACATCGCTCCAGCCTTCCTGCGTCAGATGGTACAAGGTGGAACATCCGGCGATCCCCCCTCCGATCACAACGACCTTTGTGCGTGATTTCATCGCGCGCTCCCTCCTGCGTCTTTCAGATGGTGGCGACAAACCCGGCCTGTCAGCAACGCGGGTTTTGCGAGTTTGAAAAAATCGAAACTATGGTTTTAGATTTCAAAAGGCTGATTTCTGGTTTTGCGGGTAGCCATCTCTGAGTTCTACGGTGACCCCAGACAAGACGGAGGAGCGCCCTGCGCATGGCATCGGACGGAAACAGAAGAAGCGGCCGCAAGGCCCGCCATGCGCAACGAGCCGCCAAGCCCGAGGTTGATCCCTGTGCACCGGGACAGGTCGGCGGGTTCTACAAACCGCTGACCGAAGCTGAGATTTCCCGCGTCTATGATACCGCGCTTCGCCTGTTGGAAACGCTCGGTATGGGTGAAGTTCCGGATCGGCTGTGCAGGGATCTACTATCGGCGGGCGCGTTGGAGGCTGAACAAGACCGCGTTTTGCTTCCGCGCGGCATGGTCGAAAACGCAATCGGCACAGCCGCCAAAACCTTTACCCTACATGGCCGAGACGAAGCACGATCCATCGCAGTCGGTGGCGATCGGGTGTTTTTCGGTACCGGAGGGGCTGCGGTTCAGACGCTGGACCTTGAGAGCGGTGTTTATCGCCCCTCAACCCTTGCCGATCTGCATGATTTCACCCGCCTGCAGGACACGCTTGCAAATGTCAGTTGGTTCACCCGCTGTTGCGTTGCGACAGACGTACCCGATGTTTTGGATCTGGACGTAAACACCGCCTATGCGCTTGTCAAAAACACCACGAAACCCGTCGCAACCTCATTCACCCTGGCCGCGCATGTCGCCCCGATTGTCTCGCTTTTGGACATTGCCGCAGGCGGTCCCGGAGCGTTTTCCGAACGCCCGTTCCTGAAAGCCCATATCAGTCCCGTTATTTCTCCGCTGCGGTATGGCGAAGATGCGGTGGACGTTGTCTATGAATGCGTCCGTCACAACATCCCGATGTCCTGCATTACCGCCGCACAGGCCGGAGCAACCGCGCCTGCGACGCTGGCCGGGTTTCTGGCGCAATCATTGGCAGAAACGCTGGCGAGCCTTGTTATGGTCAACACGATCCAGCCCGGCTTTCCGATGGTGTTCTCGAACTGGCCCTTCATCGTCGATCTGCGGACCGGGGCCTTTGCGGGCGGCAGTGGCGAAACCGCCATCCTGAACGCCGCCTCGGCCCAGATCATCAACTGGCTGGGCCTACCGTCGGGCGTTGCGGCTTCGATGACAGACGCCAAGGCGATTGACGCGCAATATGGGGTTGAGAAGGGCATGACCTCGCTGGCGGCGGCTCTGGCCGGTGGAAACCTGATCTATGAAAGCTCGGGCATGACCGCGTCGCTGTTGGGTGCGAGTTTTGAAGCCTTTGTGCTGGACAACGAAATGCACTCTCATACCTATCGCGCGCTGCGGGGGATCGAAGTGACTGAGGAAAACCTTGGGTTTGACGCGATCTGCCATTCGGTTCTGGGTGATGGTCACTTCCTCGGCAGCTCTCATACCTATGAAGCGATGGAGCGGGATTATTTCTACCCCGCCCTTGCAGACCGAACCGAGCCGCGCACGTGGCAAGAGGACGGTGCAAAGGACGCCTGGACCAATGCCCGCGAGCAGGCCATCGAGACCTTGCAAACACATCACCCCACCTATCTGACGCCCAAGCAGGATGCAGAGATTCGCAAGCGGTTTCGTATTCTCTACTGACCGCAAACTATGGATTGGCGACGCGCCGCCAGCCGGTTAGGGTCGCAGGACGCTAAGGATCACTGGGGGCACCATGGCAGACGCATTTTTCCAACCGGTATCGGCGATGGACCTTGCCCGCTTTGCGGGAGTTCCAACCTTCATGCGCCTGCCGAACCTGACACCCGAGCATGAGCGATACAAAGACGTCGATTTGGCGCTGGTCGGCATCCCATGGGATGGCGGAACCACAAACCGGCCCGGCGCGCGGCATGGTCCCCGGCAATTGCGCGATTATTCCACCATGATCCGCGCCATGAACCCGGTCACCGGCATCAGCCCGTTTTCCTTGGTGAACTGCGCCGATCTGGGCGATGTTGCGCCCAACCCGGTGGACATTGATGACACGCTGGATCGCGTGACCAGCTTCTACGGGCGTCTGGTGTCAGATGGCATCACCCCGCTCACCGCGGGGGGGGATCATCTGACCACCCTGCCCGTCCTGCGGGCTTTGGCAGCGTCCGGCCCGCTGGGTCTGATCCAGTTCGACAGCCATACCGACCTGTTCGACACTTATTTCGGCGGCCACAAATTCACGCACGGCACCCCGTTCCGCCGCGCCGTCGAGGAGGGTCTGGTCGATCCCAAACGCTTTGTGCAGGTCGGCATTCGCGGCACCGCCTACAATACCGAGGACATCGAATGGGGCGAGGCGCAGGGCATTCGCATCATTCGCATTGAAGAACTGTTCGACCGCGGCATCGGCGAAGTGATGACCGAGGTTCGCCAGATTGTCGGCACAGCCCCGACCTATTGCACCTATGACATAGACTTTGTCGACCCGACCTACGCCCCCGGCACAGGTACGCCTGAAATCGGTGGGCCCAACAGCTTTCAGGCGCAGCAGGTCATTCGCCAGATGTCGGGCGTGAACCTAGTGGGCGCTGATCTGGTCGAGGTCGCCCCCCCGTTCGATCCGAACGGAGGCACGGCGTGGCTGGGGATTTCGCTGATGTTCGAACTGCTCTGTGTGCTGGCGCAGGCCGTGGATGCGCGGCGCTAGCTGACGTTTTCGGCAATCATCGAGATCATCTCGAACATCACCGCAGCCGCCGTCAGCGCGGTGATATTGTTCGGGCTGTCCTTGGTGGGCATCATACAGACCACGTCTCCTCCGATAATGTTCAAGCCGCGCGCGGCATGCAGAAGGCCCACAGCCTCATCAATATCGAAACCCTTCTCGCCGGGTTCCAGATTGGATACCGCAGGCGCAACGGTCGGGTCGAGGCAATCCAGATCGAAGGTGATATAGACCGGACGGTCGCCCAGCACTTCGCGCGTTTGCGCCAACACATCAGCAAGACCGCGCTGCCGAAACTCGCGCATTGTCACGATGTTATAGCCGTAGTCATAAGATGGCTGGAGCCAGTCCAGACTGCGCGGATGCCCCCGTAAGCCAATCTGCATGGATCGGCTTGGATCAACCTGCCCTTGATCAGCCAAATACGCGCCCCAATGCGCGGCCGATTTCTTGGCGCCCAGGAAGTGATCCACTTTGGTAAATACATCGGTATGCGCGTCAAAATGCAGAAAGCTCACCGGCTCGCCCCCCGCCAGCTTGCCACAGCCTAGCGCCTGAACAATTCCACCGGTGATCGAATGATCGCCACCAATCGAAACCGGGCGCGCACCTGCTGCATCAATATCTTTGTAGAACTTGGTGATCTGCTCGATACAGGCTTCGTTATCATTGGCTCGCGGAAACGGCACATCGCCCACGTCTGCGATTTTCGCACTGGTCCACGGGTCGATCTGAAACAGCGAATGAACCCTACGCTGTACGGCCGAGACATGGCGCAACGCGCGCGGGCCCAGGTGCTGGTCCCGTTCGGTGGTGCCATTGCCTGTGGAATGGGGCACACCCGCCAGAGCGATATCCTGACCTTCAGGGCCAATATTGGGGCAGCGAAACAGTGTTGGCACGCCCCACCAATACAGGTTGTCCATCATGGACTGTTCGTAACGATCCACCATTTCGCTCTCCCTCACAGAAAAACGCCCCCGGCGGGAACCGGGGGCGCGCATGTTCAGATTTTTTCGTCTTCTCGCCGGAAGGCCCCCTGTACGATCCGGTCGATGACCATGGCACAGAACAGGATGGCAAAGCCGCCCAACAGACCCGGACCCTTGGCGGCGTATTGCAGTGCCTCAAGGATTTCCTTGCCCAGACCTCCGCCACCGATCAGCGAGATGATCACGACCATCGACAGGCACATCAGAATGGTTTGGTTTACCCCTGTCATGATCGAGGGCAAGGCCAGCGGAATTTCCACATCCTTCAGCAACTGCCATTTCGAGGCACCAAAGGCGACTGCAGCCTCTTTGATACTGTCCGGCACTCCGCGCATCCCCAGCGCCGTCAGGCGGATCACGGGGGGCATACCAAAGATGATCGTGGCCAGAATGCCCGGCGGATTGCCCGTGCCGAAGAAAGCGATAATCGGGATCAGGTAGACGAAAGCGGGCAGTGTCTGCATCAGGTCCAACACCGGCTCAGCTGCGCGATAGGCGCGCTTCGACTTGCCGAACCAAATGCCCAGTGGAATGCCGAACACGACACACAGGATCACCGCTGCACCCACCAGCGCAACCGTCTCCATCGCTACATCCCAGTATCCCAGCAGTGCGATATACGCCAACGACGCCGCGGTGAAGATCGCGACCCGAGGACCAGCCGCGCGCCACGCGGTCACGCAAATGACCAGCATGACCACCGGCCAAGGTGATCCGATCAGCGCAATGGTCAGCGCATCCAGAACCGAACGGACACCTGCAACGATCCCGTCAAACACATCGCCCCCAGCGGCGGCAGCAGCATCGATCCGCGCCTCCATCCAGTTGGCAAGCGCTGAGAACAAGGTGCCTCCGCCCTCACCCAAGAACACAGCGGACACTTCCTGTTCTGGGAAGGCATCAAGCAATGGCAGCGATGCATTTACAGTGAACTTGTAAACGATCAGCGGGCCGATCGCGGCAATTAGGATCGCCCCCATTATGATGTTTCGGGTCGAACGTCCGCTTTCAACGCTGTCCGGATTGATCCGCCAGTTGGAATACTGCTTCTCGTAAATACGGTCGGCATAGAACCCCTGAACCACCTTGAAGACAAGCAGCATCAGAAGTCCGGTCAACAGGATACCCGTCGCTTCAGACTGCGCAGCAAGCGCGCGTTCAAGGCTGGTGTCTGCCGCTTTCTGGATGTTCTCAGCCAATTTGGTGAAACGATCGATATCAGCCTGCGCGGTCGCTTCAGCGGCCCGACCAAGCAACTCGTCCGCGCGTTCCTGCTGGCGCGCGGCCCGGTCGGCGAAATCCGCGCCGGGATTGCCCCAGGCACCGCGTCCGATCTGAACCCAGGCGATGATCTCAAGGATCAGAAAGGTCCAGAACATACCCCAGATGGCCCGCGAGGCCGACCAGAACGGCCCTAGAACGGCAGCCCAAAGGTTGAACGTATTCGGGACCGGGCTGGTTGCGTCGTGGATCTTGTGAAACGCATTGACGTAATAGTCGCCGTTCGGCCCTGCGAACTCGTGGATCGATTGATCCAGCGTCTCGCGGTCGACTTCGATATCCGAGGCGGCGGTGACTTTCATTTCCATGGCTGTATCAGTCATTTTTGCCCCCCTGAATTCCGCGCAGCAGACGCGGTTTGGTTACGACACCCACGTCTGCACCTGCATCCGTGATGACCACTGGCATCTCGGTGTTGACGGCCAAATCAATCAGTTGATCGAGATCTGCGCCCTCATCCGCGCGGGGCGCACCATCCAGCGACCCCGAATAGCTAGCGACCGGCTCCATGATTGAATGTGCCTTGACCAGTTTCAGTTTTGAGATGCCTTGCACGAACTCGCGCACATAGTCGTCGGCCGGGTTCATCACGATGTCTTCGGGTGTGCCGATCTGAACGATGACACCATCCTTCATGATGGCGATCCTGTGTCCGATGCGAATGGCCTCGTCCAGGTCATGCGTGATGAACAGCGTTGTCTTCTTCAACTGCGCCACAAGCGCCTTGAACTGATCTTGCAACTGCAAACGGATCAACGGGTCGAGGGCCGAGAACGGTTCATCCATCAGTAGAATTTCAGGGTCTGAGGCAAGCGCGCGTGCAATCCCAACACGCTGTTGCATCCCGCCTGACAATTCTTTCGGCAGGCGGTCCTCATACCCAGTAAGATCCACAAGGCCCAGCGCGTGATCGGATACCGCCCAGCGCTTGGATTTTGAGACTTTGCGGATTTCCAGCGGATAGGCGACGTTGTCGCGTACCGACCGGTGCGGCATCAGCGCCATGTGTTGAAACACCATCCCGATTTGTTGTGCCCTGATGCGGCGCAATTCGTTCTCGGAAATGGCGGAAACATCCTTACCCAGAATTTCGATCTTGCCCGCCGTGGGCTCGATCAGGCGATTCACATGCCGGACCAGAGTGGATTTGCCTGAGCCAGACAGACCCATGATACAAAATATCTCACCGCGCGAGACTTCGAAGCTGGCATCTTGCACACCAACCACGCAGCCATATTGTTCCAGAACCTGAGCCTTGGTCAGCCCTTCTTTCAGAACGGCATCCATGGCCTCGGCAGCGCGATTGCCGAAGATTTTCCAGACATTTTCAAGTTTTACGACAGATTCGTCCATTTGCCCCCCATGAAGGCGTCGTTGCGCCAGGCAGATAGGAAACGGGCCGCTGCGATTTTTCGCAACGGCCCGGATATGTGTGGCTTAGTTGGTCAACCAGCCGATCACGGTGTCCTCGTTGTCTGAAACCCATTGGCGCGCGAAATCCGCGGCCTCGACGTTGTCTACGGCCAGAGCCTTGCCCATCGCGCTCAGGTCATCGCCCTGCATCTGGTAGTTGGCAAACAGAGCCGCAACTTCGGGATAAGCTTCTTCCAGTTCCTTGGCATAGTGCAGGTGCAGGGTCGCACCATTCCAAGCCGAGGACGCCTCGGACTTAGCCAGCCAATCGGGATCATCCGTGGGCTGCACGATGGTCCAGGTTGCCGGATCATGCGGCGGCTCTTCCAGAACGGTCAGCTCTTGCGTCACAAAGATATAGTGCGGGCTGTAGCAGAAGCCGATCCAGGGATCGCCCGCCTTAGTGGCGTTGGCCAAGTTGGCATAGGCGATGGTCTCTTCATACTCAGTCAAGTCGAAGATCTGATCATAGCCATACGATTTTGCACGAATTTTCTCGACCACGGTTGAGGCCCAGCCAGGCGCACCAATCCACACTTCTGGGGTTCCGTTCCCATCAGTGTCAAAAATGGCCATTTTGTCCGGATCGCTCAGATCATCGATTGATTTGATGTCATGCTGTTCGGCAATATAGGTCGGGACACACATGCCTTGTTCGGCCTGAACCGGGTTTTGGTTCATAACGACCGTGCCGTTATCTTTTACGTAAGTGTCATGCAGGTTTTGCTGGTTTGGCATCCAAACCTCGGGGTGGACATGCATGGACCCACTGTCCATCGCCTCAAACACGATCGGGTTCGTTCCATTCTGAAGCTCGACATCCAGCCCCAGGTTTTCTTCGATCACAACCTCAAGGATATGCGCCGTTGCGTTGACCGAGGCCCAGTTTGGAACGCCGATCACAATGTCGGCCGCAAATGCGGGCAAAGCGACCACTGCAGATGCGCCACCCAGTAGCATCGAAAATTTGTTCATCAGGTCTCTCCATGTTGGACATGTAGCGCGCAGTCTTCCGGTGCGTTCCGGCGCGCGCGCTTATTCTATTGACAACATGTGCGTTCTCAGATTGTTAGCGTTTGATTGTGAGCAAAACACATGCTCCAAAAGACAAACATGCGAAGCTATCGCGCTTCAAGGTCGACATAGCCGGAATCGGTAAGATTCTACTTTATCCAAACAGACCTATGATTTTTCCGAAATACATGTAGGACTTCGCCCGACGAACGGGCAAGGCACCTATTCGGTGCCAGCAATACCCGCCTAGCAGCACCCGCACTTGCATGCAGCGACATAGCTGTCGCAGTGGTTCGGCAAGACAGCAACAGCAACCAAAACAGGGCGCGAGATACAGCCATCCGCACTGACCCGGGCATATGCCACCTCGCATCGATCGACATCCAGATGTCTTTCCTTGTTCTTGTCGCCTCGCCCCGCCGCCGCGGATCCAGAGCCACCGTTTTTATGGAAGGCAGCGCAATCGACATTGACCACCAACTGCACCACGTTTTCTTCGCAGGGGCCCAATTCGAACTTTGTGTCAGACAGGGCGGCCGTCCACCCCAAATCGTGCCCACTGGCGGTGGTGAAACTGCTTAGCGATAGCGTCACCTCGCGCGTGCGGCGTGTATCATTGGCGAAAGTCAGAGAAATCACCCGGCGTTCCGAACAGCGGGCTTCGATCAGCACATCACCCTCACAGATGCAGCAATCACAACAACTGTCATAAGATTTGGTATCGCAGTCGCAGCCGCAATCTTCTTCCTTGCAAGCGCCCGAATACCTTCCATCTGGCACGCGGTAGACCCCCTGAGTATAGGCCTGCAATTGAACATAGCCTTCCCGCAGATTGCCCAGATAGTCATCCAAATCCATCATCCGCATGCCGCGAGTCTGATAGCAGTACCCGTAGAAGACTTCGGGCTTTTTATCGTACCCGCCAGAATGTCGTGTGATTGTCCTTTGCATGGTCTTGTCTCCTTATTCCTGGCGCTGCGTTCAAACCGCCAAGATATGTACTGTCACGGTTTCAGACGAAACCCGGATCATCGCCGTGGCATCGACGCCTTTTGGAATGGTGCCCGGTATCGTGAATTCCCATGTTTGCGACACAGTCCCGCCCGCGCCAACGGTCACAGCATCGTTCTTGACCTTCAGCGGCGTGAAACTTTCCAACTCGGCATCATAGCTCTGCGACATCGCGCGCATCACGTCGTCCAATGTCCGGTCCGTATCGCGCAGCTTCTTGAGCATCTCGCGCTGCGCCCGACAATGCAGCAGGTCCAGATCCAATTGGATCGCGCCGATTGCGGGGACATCGATCGGAACGTTGCCGTGATTTCGGAACACCATCAGTTTTTTGATCTTGGCCCCCGGCTTGCCGACCAGAAACACCTCATCCGGTGTGATTTCGAAATCGACAACCTCGGTGACGATCACCTCGACTGGATGGTCTGTGCCATCAACCGGCAGGGACATCTTATAGACCCCCGGCGGGGTTGATGGGTTAAGCGCTGCAGTGACCGGAACAGTTTTGCTAGCACCTGCACGCAGTTTGACCCGTGGCAAATCTGCTGAGAGCAGTGGCTGGGCCCTCGCGCCTCGCGTCTTGGGCTTAACCTCTATCAGCTTCAAATCCCGCAGGGCTTTGCGTTCGGCACCTGTATTCGCCAGAGCTAAGGTACCATGCAGCGCGCTGGGTGCGCCTACCAAAACAAGCGGCTCTAGAAGTGAGACATCTGGGGTCTTTTTCTTTGCAGCCGTCGCCATCTTGCATCCCTATTTGATGTGGATTTTCACGCCGCCCGAAGATGGGTTCGGTTTGGCCGCAGCTGCGCCACCCGAAGGGGCCGCGCTTTGCGCCGGCAGTTGTACCGAGGGGCGGAAGGGCAATTCTTCGTAGACCTGTTTGCTTTCGCCGCTATAGGTCACGCCGTAGTACTCGACGCCCATATAGGTCACGCCGATATGGTGATGATAGGGCTGCCGGATGATGCCGGTCGGCAGTTTGCCGTAGTTGACGGTCGTGCACAGATCCAAAGCTACGGGTTTCAGATCAACCGATAGCGGCTTGATCTCAAGCGTCAGGTCTGTGGTGTTTTCACTGACAATCGGTTCCGAAATCTTCAGGTCCTGAACGCTTTCGGTTTTGATCGGATCGCCACCTTCCAGCTTCGTCTCGGTCTGAATCGGGCGTTGCCCCCCGTTTAGCGTAACACCGATATCGTCCAAACCATTGATTGTGACATCCGCGTCGGTGTCAGAGTCGATGTTAATAGGCCCGTTGTTGACGTTTACGGTGCTTCTGCCACCGCCACCTTTGCCGCCGCCTGGCATAGTCACCTCCAAATCCATTCTGGTGCGGGCTGCACCTGAGTAAGCGTTTGGCACGAAAACTGTGCAAAAAGTATCGCTAGGGTAGCATATTTTACCCGCCAATTCACGCCAGAACCTGGGTGGAACAGGGCGGGCCACGCCAAAACGCTGATTTCATGCTATGATTGGGCCAGATCAGTGGTTGGGTGCGCGCCGCGCATGTGGGTATCACCAGAGGTGACAGATGCTGTGAGTGTAGAAATCGCATTGACTCCGCAGAACCCTACCCATGCCGGGCTGTCGGGTCGGTTGGTCTGCTTCCCGCATGCAGGCGCCGCGGCTGAGCGCTTTCACGACTGGATGAGCGGATTTGCGCCGGTTCTGGATGTGCGGGCTGTCACCCTGCCGGGACATGGGCGGCTTTTGGATCAATCGCCCGTGGAGAGTTGGCCGGACCTGATCAAGTCGATTGTTGCCGAGATTCAGCCTTTGACAGACCGGTCATTTGCCATCTTCGGTCATAGTTTTGGGGCTCTGCTGGCCTATGAAGTTGCCCATGTTTTGGCGGCCAAGGGACATGCGCCCAACCTGCTGATCGTAGCAGGCCCTGCCCCGCAGATGGCACGGCGTGATCGCAATGTATCCGGATTGCCTCGGTCCGCGTTTCTGGCTGAGATTGAAGCCATAAATGGCACGCCGCCCGAAGTGCTAGCCAATACCGATCTGATGGACCGCATGCTACCCGCCTTGCGCGCTGATTTTGCGCTGCTCGAAACCTATGAGGCTGACCACGTCAGCAAGCATCCTCCGCTGCCCTGCCCAATCCTTGCGATCGGCTCGGACAATGACCCACAGGTGCCATTCCACAGCATTCTGGGTTGGCGACACCGCACGCGCAGCCGTTTTGAATGCCGCCTGTTTGCAGGTGATCATTTCTTTCCTTTTACCAACCCGGATTTCGCCGACACCCTTTTCGACTACGTTGATGATGCCCTGAATGAACACTCAAAGGACCTCTATCGCGCCGGATGAGGCGTCGATTGCCATTATCGGCATGCAGGGCCGCTTTCCCGGCGCGGCCAGTGTCGATGAGTTATGGCAGAACCTGCTGACGGGGCACGAGGCGGTCACGACTCTGACACCCGAGCAAATGGAAGGCGCGCAGGTTCCGAAAGAGCTGCACGAGCTGTCGAATTACGTCAACAAAGCCACCCTGCTGGAGGACGTCGATAAGTTCGACGCCGAATTCTTCGGGTTCAGCCCCCGTGACGCGGAACTGACCGACCCGCAGCACCGCCTGTTTCTGGAATGCGCTTGGCATGCGCTCGAGGATGCGGGCTATGTGCCCGATCGCTACAAAGGCGATATCGGTGTCTTCGGGGGCTGTGAACTGTCGGGCTATTTGTACCTTATCAACCGCAACATTGACCGCCTGGGTTTTCTGGACGGCATGCAGTTGATGATCACCAATGACAAGGACTACATGGCCACTCAGGTGGCTTACAAGCTGAACCTGACCGGTCCAGCGATCACGGTTCAAACCTCCTGCTCGACCTCGCTGGTTGCAACTTGTCTGGCCTGCCAGAGCCTGCTGGAGGAAAGCTGCGACATTGCGCTGGCTGGGGGTGTCACGGTCAAGGTTCCGCAGCGGCGCGGCTACCTGTTCGCCGCAGGTGGCATCCTGTCCCCGGACGGTCAGTGCCGCCCCTTCGATGCGGCGGCTCAGGGCACGATTGTTGGCAGCGGCGTGGGTCTGGTTGTCCTCAAAAGGCTGGATAAGGCGCTGCGCGACGGCGACCGCATTCGCGCCGTGATCCGGGGGTTCGGCCACAACAACGACGGGTCCAACAAGGTCAGCTATGCCGCGCCCAGCGCCGAAGGTCAGGCGCGCGCGATTGAGACCGCGTTCGAGATGGCGGGAATCCCGCCCCGCTCGGTCGGCTATATCGAAGCGCATGGAACCGCGACCATGCTGGGCGACCCGATCGAGGTCGCGGCACTATCGCGCGTATTCCGCAAATCGACCGAGGATACGCAGTTCTGCGCCATCGGTTCCGTCAAAGCCAATGTGGGCCACCTGAGTTGCGCCGCAGGCGTCACGGGGCTGATCAAGGCCGCCCTGGTAACCGAGACCGGCACAATTCCCCCGAACCCTCATTTTAACGTGCCCGCCCCGGGCATCGACTTCCCCACCAGCCCGTTCTACGTCAACCGTGACGCGACTAACGTGACGGCAAGTGACGGTCCGCGACGCGCCGGTGTCAGTTCATTCGGTGTTGGTGGGACCAACGCGCATATCCTGCTGGAAGAACCTCCCGAACCGGCTCCATCCAGGCCGGGGCGCTCGCAGCATCTGATCGTTATGTCCGCCCGCAATGAGGCTGCGCTGGACCGGTTGGCCCTTTCCCATGCACGTCGTGTTATGACTGCCACGCCGTCTGAACTGGCCGACATTGCTTTCACAACAAAAACCTCCCGCACGCTTTTTACGCATCGGCGTTACGTGCGCGTAGACGCCGACAACCCCGCAGGCAGCGCGTTGGCCTTGCTGGCGCATAACAGCGACAAGGTGCGCACCATAGAAGCCAGTGGCGAGGATAGGCCCGTCATTTTCATGTTCTCGGGCCAAGGTGCCCAATATCCGGATATGGGCTGGGGTCTCTATCGATCAGAGCCCGTCTTCCGCAAGGCCTTTGACCGGTGCTGCCGCGCCTTTCGGGATGGCAGCGGGTTAGACCTGAAACCGATAGTTTTTCCCAAGAAAGTGGATCGTGAACGCGCGGCTGAGAAGCTCAAACAGACGCAGTTCACACAGCCCGCACTGTTTGCTGTCGAATATGCCTTGGCGCAGCTGTGGATGTCGTGGGGCGTACGACCCAGAGCCATGATCGGGCATAGCATTGGCGAATATGTTGCGGCCGCGATGGCGGGAGTGATGACACTTAAGGACGCCGCAAAACTGGTGGCGCAGCGCGGGGCGCTCATGGCCTCATGTAAGCCGGGCTCGATGCTCGCCGTTCCGAAAGAGGAAGCCTATCTGCGCCCGCTGCTGCCGGATGACATCGCGATCGCCGCTGTGAACGCCACAGGAATGACAGTTGTGGCCGGACCAAGCCCGTCTATCAAACGGCTGGCAAAGCGGCTGGAAAACCAGAAGATCAAAGCCACGCTCCTGCGCACCTCGCACGCCTTCCATTCGGCGATGATGGATCCAATTTTGGACGACTTCACTAGTGCATTTCAGGGCATTCGCCTGCGCGCACCGCAGATCGACATCTATTCGAACCTCACCGGCACCGTCCTAACCAAAACCGCCGCAACCGATCCGGCTTATTGGGCGATGCATTTACGCAGCGCAGTACGCTTTGCCGACTGTGTCAAAACCGGGTTGGGCCTGTCTGATGCGATTTTCCTTGAGGTTGGCCCCGGACGATCGCTGACCAATCTTGCTGGGTTGCAACTGAGTGGAAGCGGTTCGGTCGCCCTGCCCTCAATAGACAGCAAGTCCGGCCCGCAGGTTGAGGCTGATTTGGCAACTGATACGCTGGGCCAGCTTTGGGCGCATGGGGCTGAGATCGATTGGCATCGATACTATGCCGAGGAGGTGAGACGCAAAGTACCGGTGCCCCTCTACCCGTTTGAGCGGGATAGCTATTGGGTTGGCGGCGCGGAAGATCCCAGCGTGGACGCCGCAGCATCACGCAAGGCGATGGTCGATTGGGGCTACGTACCAAAGTGGAAAAACGCTCCGATTAGGGACATCGAAGACCTGCCCGCAAACGCGCGCGTTCTGATTTTGAGCGACAAGAGCCCAGCAGCCCGAGTTTTGCAAAAAACGCTTAGGGACAAGGGCATCGCAGCTACCACCATCACGGCCTCATCACGGTTCATGCACCGCAAGGATGGCGCATTCTCGGTCGATCCAACAGTTTCAGAGCATTTCACCCGTCTCGCCAGCGCGCTGCGGGACGATAACAACCCTATTTCGCACATCGTTTACCTGTGGCCTCTCGCGCTTGAGGACGCCGAGGCCAACGTGGTTGCGATGCAGAATGCGGCCATGGCTGTCACCAAAGCCAGTGGGCTTGCCAAGCTTCGGATGATTTCGGTGACTGCGCAGGCGCAGCCCGGACGGTCCGACAAGACGATGGGGGTGGAAAGCTCGGCCACCCTTGCGCTGGCGAAGGTGTTGGGACAGGAGGTTCCCTCGCTGCGCGTCACCTCGGTCGACATCGCGGAAAGCGATCGAAGTAAGCCCTCAGCGGACCACTTTGCAGGCTGGCTTATAAACGAGCTGCAAGCGCAACAGTTCGTTCCTTCGGTTGCTTACATCAAAGGGAAACGGCATCGCCTCAGTTATCAGGCGCAACCACTGGAACCGGTCGAAACCTCCACTTTGTTCAAGCCCAACGGCGTCTATGTCATCACTGGCGGTTTAGGCAATATCGGGCTGGCGATGGCTGATATGTTGGCGGAGCGCTACAAGGCCAAGCTGGTACTTCTGTCTCGCTCGGGTGCGCCTGCAAGATCCGAATGGAAGGCGCTGGCCGCCGGTCCCAATGAGTTCGATAAAACGGGGATGCAGGCGCGCAGGTTGCTGGATTTGGATCGAAAGATAGATCTTTTGGTTCTGAAGACCGACGTCTGTGACGCAAACGCCCTGAAAGTGGCCATGTCGGAAGCCACCGAAGCCTTCGGCCCCATAGACGGCATCTTTCACATGGCTGGAAATGTCGGTAGCGGGTTTGGCAAACTCAGCGACCTGACGACCGAAGACCTGAGCAGCCAGATCGCACCCAAGATCAACGGCGCCCGCGCGCTTGCACATGTCTTGCAGGACCATACCCCGGATTTTGTCCTGCTGGGCTCATCCCTGTCGGCTGTTCTGGGGGGGTTGAACCTTGGCTACTACGCGGTGGCAAACCAGATGCTGGACACATTTGCCGCGTCGCAGCCGACACCTACGCGCTGGATTAGTGTGAACTGGGATCAATGGGCCTTTGCCGATCAGACGCATGGGGAAGATGCAATCTCGCCCGCAGATGGGGTTGAGGCGCTGAACCGCCTATCTGCGTTGGATACCGATCAGATCGCCATATCGACCACACCGCTGAACACTCGGCTTGCGGAATGGGTCGAATTCACCGCCACCCCCAAAGCCACGGAGGCCACCCCAACAGGCCACAGCCGCCCCAACCTGAGCAATCCGTTCGAAGCACCGAAAACGGATATGGAAACCATCCTCGCCGGGATTTGGGAAGACCTGCTGGGCCTGTCCCCGGTTGGAATAAACGACAAGTTTTTTGAGCTGGGCGGGCATTCCCTGCTGGCCATTGAAATGACCATGCGGATCGAAGAGAGGTTTGGCTACAACCCCGAGGTTGGCCAGATCTTCGACACTCCGACCATTGTGGGGCTAGCCCCGATTATCGAGGCCAATATGGGGGCATCCACTGTTGAAACGGTCAAAGCTGAGGTTGAACCACCACCGCCGCCAGAGCCCGACCTGAACCTAGAGGGCACGAAGAAGAGCTTTCAGGACATGTATGATGGTGTCACCAAGCAGCTGGACAGCTCAGGCTTCGGAACCTTCGCGCATTTTCTGAACTATGGCTACACACCGAACGGAGCGCCCGAGGCGTCTGATATCCTGCTGAGCGATAAGATGATGAACCGGAACTCGGTCAAACTGGCGCTTGAGGTCATTGGTGCCCACCCCATTGATGGGTCGTCGGTTCTGGATGTGGGCTGCGGGCGCGGCGGCACTGCCCGCACGTTGGTTGAGTTCTTCGATCCCGCCGCTGTCACCGGGTTGGATCTGTCTGGCGCGGCAATCGAGTTTTGCCGCAAGACGCATACAGATCCGCGTTTGAATTTTGTTCAGGGTGATGCAGAAAACCTGCCCTTCGATGATGGGCAATTCGACGCGGTAACCAATATCGAAAGCTCGCACACCTACCCCGCGATACAGCGCTTTTATGCCTCGGTCATGCGGGTCCTCAAACCTGGCGGGGCGTTTCTGTACACCGACCTTCTACCTTTGGGAAAGCTGAACCAATGTCTCGAACTGTTGAAGGACCTAGGTTTTAAGCTCGAAGACGAGCGCGATATCACGCAGAACGTGCTGCTGTCCTGCGATGAAATCGCGGCCGCGCGTCTGGGCGCGTTCGGAGGCGATCAGGAGATGAGCAATTTCCTGGCAGCCCCTGGATCAGCGGTCTACGAGTCCATGAAATCCGGTGAATGGAGCTATCGGATATGGCGCTTGAAACGCCCGATCAACTGATATCAATTTCTAGCGTTATTAATTGATTACGCGCCTGTCCTAATCCAATGATGACCAGCGCCGTTGAATAGCAATGCCCGGCGCGGTACAGATCAGCGTCGACAGGCACCATCACCTTGACCAGTTGTTTTTGCCCCGGCGCCAGATTGATCAGGTCCGGGATCACATCGATCATGGCTCCCTCGACCGCAACACCGTCTTCATCCAAAACCGGCGTGGTCGACACGCGCGGGCTGACGCCGACCGCTGTGCTGTTCTCTACCTCGAAACTGGCCGACAGCGTGCTGCCAGCAGGCCCAGACAATGTGATTGCCGCGGCCTGCGGGGTGGTTGCCCCTTCGGCTGCATATCCGTTCACGCCACGACTGTTGAGAAACTGAAACAGCTCATCCGTATAGCGCTTCGACAGAACCTGAGCTGATGCTGCATAACGGATCGCAAGCTGCAGACCCTCCTGCGCGATCTCGGCCCCACGCGTCTCGGTGAACTCTTTGTACAGATCGGCCATTTCCGGCACATAGCCCTGTTCAGTCAGGTGCTGATACTGGGTCCCAGCATCCGTGTATTGTTGCGTGAAGGCCGTGTAGATGGACTGCAACTGGCGATAGCTTTCCTCCATCGCGGCCTGCAATTCGGCCTGCTTGCCCAGGCCATGGGGCGTACCTTGCCCGCCCGTAGAGCTGGCCCTGTTGTCATATACCTCCTGGACTGGTTCAACGGGTTCTGGCTGCGGCTTTGGCGTTGCTGGTTTCGCCTTGGGGCGCGCGCGTTTTGCGGGTTGTTTGCGGGTTGCCTTAGCCATCTCAGCCCCTTTTGTGCTGCGGTTTCGCTTCGGTCACTGTTGCGGACAGCTTACACCAAACTCTTGAATTTCGCCAATTTCGCTTCGCTTTCCCGGCGAATTGCGGCCTGATACCAAGTGCCCAGCAAGGCGATATACCCCGCCAAATTGGTCGATGTCACAGCACCCGCCGCATTCATTGGTCCGTGCAAGCCCCGTTCAACGGCAAGCCTGCCATACAGGTCGATTACCTGATGAATCATAGTGGGTGCAGCATAGGCCAGCGACAAGTGCTCGGGCTCCCAGACCGTATTGAAATATAATACCGCCCCCAGATCGTCGGCAAAAGCCATCAGCTCTGCCAGTTCCTGCCAGTTCACCGTCATGATGCAAGCCGAAATGCCGAACGGGCGGTCATGGTGCCGCGAATACTCGGCCAGCCAGCGGGTGTTCTTAATCACTTCATCAAAATCCGCGTTGCGGCGGATCGAGCAATAGGTTTCACGCCGGACAGAGTCGAGAGATATGCCAATATGCACATTGCCCCGCTCAAGCACAGACAGGGCCTGATCCGGCAGCAGACTTGCATTGGTCTGAATGGTAATCTCGCACTCCGGGTTCAGGGCGATCAACCTCTCCCAAATTTGATAATAGAGCCGCATCACAAAGGGCTCGCCCCCGTAGAAGGTTGTGCCTTCAAGATGCGGAATAAAATCTTCTAATTCCTCAACAAATTCGCCCCCATAGGCCTGCGGCATCACCGGGCGCAGCTCGCGGTAGCGCCGGATACGCGAAGACAGTTCCCCGTTGCACATGATGCATTCCAGATTGCACGCATTGTGGAGCTCGAACGAAAACGAGGTCGGGTGATCGGGATCAACGCTCCAGCGATCGAAATGCTGTGCGACAACAGCGCCATAGTTCCCGGTTTCAATCTGCGACCCGCAGCCATTGCACCCGCCGCCCAGATCACCCTGTGCCACGCGTTGGCACAAGGTTCGCCTTGGGCGCCCCAGCCAGATTTCGCGGATGGATTGATCCGGATATCGGCCCAGCGGTTCACGATTATAGCAACAGCTTGAAACCTTGCCTTCGGTCCCAAAATACAGGCTGGTCGACGGGCTGTAGCATAACAAAGGCCGGGGTCCGGCGCGGCGCTGTTGGTTGTAGTGATAGTTCTGAACTGGGTTAATCATGGCCCCACCAAAACATCTCTTGCGCCTGATCTTATCACATCCCACGTCTCTGTTGGCTAAAAACCGCCATCCAGCGCAGTTTGGCCGGGCACCTCGGATGCGGGAATTCAGAAGTCAGCATCCATCCACCCCGTGAAACCAACCTCATTCCATGCTATGCTATGTTTTTTATGGAATTTTCACGCAAAGGGGCGCCCTCGTGTCCAAACGTCGCGTAGAACTGCATTACTTTTCGATCGTCGCGCTGCCGATTTGCGTGTTTCTGATCCATGAGGTGATCCAGACTCACATGCTGCCAAAAGACCTAGACTTATCCGTCGGCATTCTAATCGCGGATCAGGATTGGTTGGAAACCGTTGGCCGGTACCGGTTCCTTGCGGCGTCATGGTTCTTTGTCGCCCTGGCTGTTCTTCCGGTCGCCGTCCTTGTACGCAATCTGAGACGACCGACGGAACGCGCTACCAGACTGGCCGCAATTCTTACCGTTGTAACGGTTTTCTGCCTTGCGATGATCCCGGTCATTCAGCAGCACATGACCGAAACGCCTCCACAGATTTATGGGCAAGTCGGCAAAGAGTTGTTTGAGATGGCCCTGTCCAAAGGAACGTTGCCGGGCTGCGATGGCCCTGATGACCTTTGGGCCCTGGGCACCTGTGGAGATATCCCCGTATTCTCACTCTTTCGGCGGGTGATGGATATTGTCACCGCACTGGCTGGTCTGGCCGTAGGCGCGCTGATTGCCGGGATGATCTTGTGCCTGTCATCTGGCGGCGGTGACGACCTCGAAGATACGGCCGCCAGCCTGGCCCGCAGCATCCGCCAAATGAAGCAACAGCTGTATTTATCCAGCCTGATCCTGACCTTTGGGATGTTCTTTGCTTCAAGCTGGATGTACTGGCCCTTACCCGTCATTGCAGAGGCCGAAAAGGCCGCATTTAGCTCTTTGGTTACAGCATCGGCTTTGTTCACCGGAACCTATTTCTGTCTGCTGATGCTCAGCTTCTATCTGCCGGTGGCACTGATCCTGGATGGTCGGGTGACTCAACTGGCCATTGCCGCCCGGCAGGTAGACGAGGCAGAGGACGACTTCGATGTCGATGACTGGCGATCCACACACGGTCTGTCAGATGGGCCCGGCGATTTCATGCGTGCAGGCATCGCGCTGGCCGCACCAATCCTCGCGGCTTTTGCGGGGGGAATCTCACCCCTCAGCCTGTGAGGTTTCAAAGCGTACAGAGCGGTTGACCCAAAGCCCTACAGGCTGCAGGTTTTGAAAGCCGACGCTCGACGCCACTACCAATCAGGATATCCGCAAACTATGAAATTGCTTCGCTACGGCCCAAAGGGCGCAGAAAAACCGGGGATGCTGGATGACGGCGGTGCCGTTCGGGACCTGTCGGGCGTGGTCGATGATATCACGGGTGAGATGCTGAACGATGCCTCCCTCGACCGGGTGCGCGCGCTTGACGTATCAACTCTGCCCGTTGTTACCAGCAATCCGCGTATTGGGGCCTGCGTCGGCCAGGTTGGCAAATTCATCTGCATCGGCCTGAACTATGCCGATCACGCGGCGGAAAGCGGGATGGATTTGCCCGCCGAACCGGTGATCTTTTTCAAAGCGACCTCGGCCATCTCAGGGCCCAATGACTCGGTCGAGATACCACGCAGCTCGACCAAAACCGATTGGGAAGTCGAACTGGGCGTCGTGATCGGTAGGGAAGCCAAGTATGTCTCGGAGGCTGATGCATTAGACTATGTCGCCGGATATTGCGTGGTCAACGACGTGTCCGAACGTGATTTTCAGCTACACCGCTCGGGCCAATGGACCAAAGGCAAATCAGCCGACACCTTTGGCCCCATCGGCCCGTGGCTGGTCACCCGGGATGAGGTTCCAGACCCACAAAACCTATCCATCTATCTTGAGGTGAACGGCCATCGATATCAGGATGGTTCAACCCGAACGATGCATTTTGGCGTGGCTGCTGTGGTATCTCACCTGTCTCAGTTCATGTCGCTGCAACCGGGTGACGTGATTTCAACCGGTACACCTCCCGGTGTTGGCATGGGGCAAAACCCTCCCGTCTACCTGAAACCCGGAGACATTCTTGAACTTGGTGTCGAAGGCTTAGGCGTTCAACGACAGATGGTGGTGGCGGGCTGAGGCGCCATTGATCTTAGTAGATACACAGCTGCGAACGCTGCGGGTGTTAATCTGTGGTTTACCACAAGTCTCCTAAAACATGACTAATAAATACCATATTTACTGTGAAGGGTTTAGCTCAAGACAGTGATGTTCAAAGGTTTGCTCGTTATGGATGGTTCGACGCTTGGCGATCCCGCTCTGGTCCAGTTTTCAGGTATTTTGAAATGGTTTGCTGCCAAACACGGATACGGATTTGTCACCTGCGACGAGACGGGCAAAGATGCACTACTCCATCAGAACACGCTCAACGAGTTTGGCCAAACATCCATAGCACCCGGGTGTGAAATCAAAGCGCTCGCGCGCCGCACATCCAAGGGCACACAAATCGTCGAGATCCTTGAGCTGCAGGCTGAACCGGTGCCAGATTTTTTGCCTGACGGAACCAGCGAACGGGAAGGTAGAACTTACCTGCCCGCACGGGTCAAATGGTTCTGCGAGAAAAAGCAATACGGGTTCGTAAATGTGTTTGATGATCCCCGCGATTGTTTTTTACACTTGAACACTCTGGCAAAAACAGGACTTGGGATGGTGAATGTCGGCGAGGCGCTTGGCGTGGAACTGGATGATGGCCCAGACGGCAGAGTTGTCGTATCCGTTAAGTCCTGGAGCTAGGCAGTACATCAAAACAAGCAGCCACCGACTCTCAGTAGCAAACATTGGGCCAAACCAGTTCCACCGGTGCTGTCAGACGAATTCGAACCAGTCTCAGTTTGCCGCGGAAACCGCGAACCTATCCGGAACAAAGCTAACGCCACTCGGCAAGAGC